>NZ_JAMPLW010000013.1:0-106713 GCF_028477805.1 Providencia sp. PROV268 | reverse complement strand
AGTTAAATTAGTAAATCATTCAGTTTCATGAGGAGGATTTTATGCAATCTAACTTATCTCCTAAAGAAATTGTTGGGAGCAATATACATAAAGCTCGCCGAGCTAAAGGGCTAAGTGGTTCTGAGTTAGCTGATTTACTTTTATGCTCTCAGCAACATGTTTCACGTATTGAGCGCGGAGTTATTCGACTACACCTAGAGCAGATTAAGCAAATTGCGAACTCGCTTGATATTGATATTAATTGTTTATTAGATGGCGTTGGATTTCAAAATAACTCAATAAATTATATCCATAATATGGAATGTTATTTTAAAGCTGAAGGATGGTTTTCTGGAACTAGTCAATTTATGAAATAGGCTTAACCTTATGTCAGGAAATATAATAAAACCAACATTTAATATTATTGTAGGAAAGAAAATAAAAAGATACAGAAAAGAAATGAATTTAACTGCTGAGGAGTTAGGGAGATATATCGGCGTAAGTCAGCAGCAAATTTCCCGTTATGAATCAGGAGTTAACCATATTAATATTGATTTTCTTTCTCAATTATCTGAGTTATTTAAAGTACCAATTCAAGTTTTTTTGATAGAAGACTAAATATGTTATTTTAATTATTAATAATTAAATTTTAATTTTTAGCATTTGATTTTTTTAAATCAAATGCTAGTGCTCTGCTTTTTTCCAGTTCATTGCAAATAGAGTGTCTGCAATGAGCAATGAGCAATAAAAATTGACACTCATTCTTTATTTAACAAAAAACATAGGACTTTATATTCATGAAAATGAAATCTATTGCAATGGCAACTTTTATGGCTCTGGGATTAGCTTCTGCAGCAAATGCAGCGGATCAAGGCCACGGTAAAATAACGTTCAAAGGCGCTATTATCGATGCACCATGCTCAATCTCTCCTAACTCAATCGACCAAACAGTTGAATTAGGCCAAATTTCTAACATGGCATTAGTTGATGGCGGTAAATCAACTCCACGTCCATTCGAAATCACTTTAGATAATTGTGATATCACTAAACTGGCTAAAGGTGTTCAATTAACCTTTAGTGGTGCTGCTGCATCTTTCGACAATACCAATAAAACACTGGGTATTGTTGGTACTGGTGCTGGCGCTGGTGTTCAGATCACTAATGGTAGCGGCAATGTGGTGACTTTAGGAACAGCTACACCATTCCAACAAATTCAAAATGGTAACAACACACTGAATTTCGCTGCTTACTTAAAAGGTAATGGTGGCGATATCGACACTATCACTGCCGGTGACTTTAGCTCAGTAGCGGATTTCACTTTGTCTTACGAGTAATTCATCTTGAGCCAACAAATTAATTTGTTGGTTCATTCCGACTGAATTGGGTGTAAGAGAGGAAGCAATGAATCATTCGATAACCAGTGGAGTGTTTTCATTGATCTTAAGTATAGGCACGTTGACTGCGGTATCAACTGCACATGCTCAAGGCTCAGTGAGTATGAATGGAAGCATTATTGAAACAGCATGTGCAATTGATGTCGGCAGCCGTGATCAAACTATTGATATGGGAAGTATTGCACTGACTCAAATTCGCCGTGATGGACAAGGACCGGCTCGCCCTTTTGTTATCCGATTAGTGAATTGTGTTCTTGAACGCCAAAATCCTGACAAACCGAATTGGCAATACTTTCGCGTAACATTCGATGGCTCCCATGACAGGGGGTTATTTGGTGTAAACGGACAAGCTCAAGGTGTTGGATTACAAATTCAACGTGAGGGAGATGGTGAAATTGCCATACCAGGCCAAGGAATGTCAGTGAGCGCACTAACAGCTGGAACAAAAGATCTCACCTATCGGCTACGGTTGGTGGCGAATAACCGCCCATTGGTATCAGGCCAATACTACAGTCAATTACGTTTCAAACTGGATTATGAATAGTCGGTTCCTCTTATAAATGAAACTCCCTTTGTAGGATGAGCTTCGTGAGCGAAATGACATTACGGATAAAAGAACGCAAAAGAAGGTCGAGATGATGACCCTGAATTTCATTCACACGCCTGTGTTACAGATAACTCGGCCTTGCAGATTAGGGCTTTTAGTCGCGTTGGCTATTAGCTTTGGTGGTCACGCATCCGATATTACATTTAATATGGATATGCTAGACGTCAATGATCGTAACAACATTGATCTAAGCCAATTTGCGCGTCCAGGCTATCTCATGCCTGGTGAATACAGTTTTACGGTCTTCTTAAACAAGCAAAGCATGCCGGAAGAAACTGTCTTTTACTATGCACCTGAAGGTGAGTCGAATGAAAGCCTCCCTTGCCTGAGTCCTGCTTTAGTTGAAAAATTCGGTATCAAACCTGAATTGATGTCGACATTGAAGTGGTGGCACGAAGGACAGTGTTTATCACTTGAAAGTTTGCCTGGAACTGAAGTTAAAGCCGACCTTGCGACTTCGGCTATGTATATTAGTTTGCCGCAAGCCTACCTCGAATATACCGCTGAGAATTGGGATCCTCCTGCACGCTGGGAAGAAGGATTACCCGGCGCATTGTTTGATTACAACTTAAATGCACAAGTGGGCCAACAAACCCGCTCAGGACAACAAACTAACTACAGTACCAGCGGTAATGGGGTTGCTGGTGTTAACTTGGGTGCTTGGCGTGTTCGTGCTGACTGGCAAATGCGTATTGATAAGCAACAAGGGCAAAGCACGACCACATCACTAGATTGGACTCGTTATTATGTCTACCGAGCAATCAAATCCTTAGGCGCAAAACTCACCTTAGGTGAGGATTATTTAACCTCTGATATTTTTGATAGTTTCAGGTTTACAGGGCTTAGCCTGATTACCGATACCAATATGCTACCACCTAATCTACGTGGATACGCACCAGAAATTACTGGGGTAGCAAAAAGTAATGCAACCGTCATCGTGAGCCAACAAGGACGCATTATTTATCAAACTCAAGTCGCTGCGGGCCCATTTCGTATCCAAGACCTAAATGATGCATTAGCTGGGCAAATCGATGTTGAAGTTAAAGAACAAGACGGCTCAACACAGAATTTCACTGTAAATACTGCAAGTGTTCCGTATTTAACACGCCCGGGGCAACTGCGTTACAAATTAGCCGCAGGGCGCCCAACAAATTGGCGCCATCATGTTAGTGGCGATACCTTTGCAAGTGGCGAATTCTCTTGGGGGGTTAACAACGGCTGGTCACTGTATGGTGGTGGAATTGGTGCAGAAAACTATGCATCCGCGGCTATAGGGATTGGTCGTGACTTAATGGTATTCGGTGCATTGTCATTTGATGTCACTCATGCTCGGGCACATTTAACCAACTTAAGTGGTATTGACGATAAAACGTATCGTGGGAGCTCGTATCGTTTAAGTTACTCTAAACGTTTTGATACCTATAACAGCCAAGTGACATTTGCAGGATATCGATTCTCTGAGCAAGGTTTTATGAGTATGTCTGAGTATTTGGATGCGCAGGAAACAGGTGCTCGCCAATACAACAGCAAAGAAATGTATACCATCTCTTATAACCAACAGTTTTCAGAGTTAGGGCTGAGTGCGTTCATCAACTATTACCATCAAACCTATTGGGATCAACCCGATAACGACCGCTATAGTATTTCGTTAGCACGCTATTTTGATATTGGTAAATGGAAGAATCTTAGCCTCAACTTGACGGCCTATCGAAATCGTTATCGTGAAAGTAATGATGATGGCGTATATGCGTCACTCACAGTGCCTTGGGGTGAAAAAAGCTCCGTTAGTTATAACAGTAGTTGGGATAAAAATGATAACTCACAGCGTGTGAGTTACTACAGTACCATCGATGAGAGAAATAACTATCAGCTAAGTACCGGATGGGCGCGTTCAGGTGCGCTCGTGAGTGGCTATTACACTCATCAGGGAGACTTAGCACAGCTCAACGCAAACGCAACTTACCAACAAGACCGTTATCGATCTGCAGGGTTCTCTTTGCAAGGTGGTTTCACCGCAACAGAGAAAGGTGCCGTACTACATCGTGGTAGTCAAATTGGTGGTACTCGCATATTTGTTGATACCGATGGTGTGCCTAATATCCCATTACGTGGTTACGGCTCCATTGTACGTACCAACCGCTTTGGACAAGCCGTTATTAGTGACGTGAATAGCTATTACCGCAACCAAATTAGCGTTGATTTGAATGCATTACCAGATGAAGCACAAGTGTCTCAATCTATAAAGCAAGGCACTTTAACAGAAGGGGCAATTGGCTACCGTCAATTTGATGTTGTCGCAGGAAACAGTGCGATGGCGTTGTTAAGGCTATCGGACAATAGTACACCACCTTTCGGAGCAATAGTCTTAAACGGTCGTGGTCAGCAAGTCGGTATGGTGGGTGATGATGGAAATACCTATCTCACTGGTTTAAATGCAAAAGATACCTTGCAAGTTCGTTGGGATGACCAAGTGCAGTGTGAAATCACACTCCCTAATACCTTGCCAGAAGATGATTATTTACAGGCAAGCTGGTTACTACCGTGCCACAAACCGGGAGCAAAAGCCGCATCGCCAGCGACCATAAAGACACAATCAGCCAGTCGTGCATTAGAAGCAATGCCGAAAACAGCAGAACTTGTTGTGCCTGTTGTTGAAAGAACGGCGCCAAAGGAACTAAGTCGCTGGTTACAAAAATAATAAAAATGGTGGTACGCAAAGAGCGATGAGTGTTCCTTAACCATAGAAGATAACAATATGATGAATAACATGATGAAAAACAAATTGATGAACAAAAAAAATGCCCATAGAGCAGTATTCGCATTGGCTAGCGTTGTGTTGACTTCAACAACGCTATCTTCTGCTCAAGCAGCAGTTGCCTTAGACAGAACTCGAGCGATTATTACAGGAGACGAAAAATCGATCAGTTTAAATATCAGTAATGAAAACAAACAATTACCTTATCTCGCTCAAGGTTGGGTGGAGAATGAGAAAGGTGAAAAAATAAGCGACCCATTTACGGTATTGCCACCGGTGCAGCGTGTTGAACCAGGGGCAAAAAGCCAAATCAAAATCCAAGCGCTGCCAAGTGCTGCTGCACTGCCGCAAGACAGAGAATCCGTGTATTACTTTAATTTGCGTGAGATTCCACCAAAAAGTGATAAGCCCAATACACTGCAACTGGCGTTACAGACACGTATCAAATTGTTTTATAGACCGAAAGCAATCATTCCGACACGTGAGCAAATGGATAACCCATGGCAGGAAAAAGTAACTCTTACGCGTCAGGGTAACCAGTATACGATTAATAACCCAACTGCCTATTACGTTTCTTTTGTCGATGCTGTTCCCAACAAAAATGGACAAACGGTCGCAGGGTTTGAGCCAGTGATGGTGGCACCAAAAAGCAGCAAAGCACTGAACGTCAGTGCAGACGCATTAGGTAATAAACCTGTGCTGACCTATATCAATGATTACGGTGGTCGTCCAACACTGTCGTTTACATGTCAGGGAAATAGCTGCCATGTGGTACCTGAAAAAAAAATAGACTGATTTGAAATGCGCGATGAGATAGCAGGAGAATATCATGACAAACACAAGCAGGATGCTCCGTTATGTGGGCTTAGGAAGTTTAGCGCTGAATTTATTCAGTAACATGGCGATGGGAACAGCCCTAAATAAAGTTGATAACTGGGATGTAGATGGTTCACATGGCTCGCTATATGTCCATGGAGCCTTGACGGAAAGTGCTTGTCGTTTAGCAATGTTATCAGCATATCAAACTATTAATTTAGGTACTGTGGGAACAGGACAGCTTCAGCATGTCGGGCAAACAGGTAACCCTGTTGCGATTGAGCTGCGTTTAGAGGATTGTTTAAGTGGTGAAAGCCGCAGCCGCACTGCACAGGGGAATCTTTTGTGGAGCCAACAAATGCCGTCAATGAAGGTCCGCTTTTTGGCTCCTATAGATATTCAAGACCCGCGCTTGGCAGCTGTTATCGGTGTTCAGGGGGTTGGCCTGCAATTAAGTGATGCAGCGGGTTCACCAATTAACTTAGGTGAGTACAGTACACCACAGTTGGTTTCACCTGGGCAAAACCAATTAACTTACTATGTAACGCCAGTACGTACCTCTGCTCAACTAAATGCTGGAGCTTATCAGGCGTTAATTAGATTTCAGGTAAGTTATGAATAGGAGCATGGAGATGAGAGGAGCTTATTTTTTTACTATAGGCTTGAAAGCGTGTGTTCTAGCTGAGGTAATTCTCTTTGGTACTCTGATTTCACTCAGCTTTTCTTACAATGCTATCGCTGCAAATCTAAGCTCTAATATCCAAATTCGCGTGACGGTATACGGTGAGCCGGAATGTACCCTTGGCGGTGCAACAACGACCTCTGTAGATTTTGGCGATATACATCAGGCAAAGATTGATGGTGCTTATGGGCGCTCACCTATTAATTATAACTTGATATGTAATGGCTTATATAAGAATACATTAAAGATGACGCTGAAATGGACTGATAGGCAAATTAATGGTGAGTCATCCGTGACGACCAATCTCCCGAATTTAGGTATTGCCATTTACCGTGATGGAACCCGCCTTAGTAATGGTGCGACATTCAATTTTAATTATGGGAGTTCGCCTGCTTTGTATGCCGTCCCTGTTAAACCTACAGGCGTAAACTTAACATCAGGTGGGGATTTTACGGGCAATCTCACGATGGTATTGGATTACCAATAGGATGATATCAATGAAATTATTCCGTTATCTTCTCTCGGTCTGCATGATTCTTAGCCTGTTTAGCCAAAGCCAAGCAGCAACACTTGGTATCCAGCTAAAAGGTCGATTATTGGTGACACCGCCCGTGTGCATTTTGAATAACAACCAGCAAGAAACTATACATTTTGGCGATATATTGCTTCCACGTATCGATGGAGTTCAATACAAGCGTACTGTACCAATGAGACTCAGCTGCACAAATCTAGCGAAAAACGCTATAAAGCTCACGCTTGTCGGCGATGGAACATCATTTAATAGCAATGGCGCATTAAAAACGAGTAACCCAAAACTCGGGCTTTCCTTTTATGTGAACAATGCTAAGCAAGTTATTAACCAGCCTTTCAATGTGTTATATACAGCGCTGCCAACCTTGGAGGTTGCTCCAGTAAAAAACAGTGATGCCAATTTTACGAATACCGATGGCGGATTTTTTACAGCGCTGGCAACACTGAAAATTGAGTATCAGTGAGAATGATTATGTGGAATAACAATCAAATTAAGCATTGGATGGCAGGATTTATAATGGTGATGTCCATATCTTCAGCGCAAGCAAATTGGGCTTGGGCATTTGATGGCACGTTAATTATTCCTCCTGTTTGCCAATTAAGCCATGACGACCCGATAAAAGTTTCATTTGGTAAAGTCGGTGTACGAAAAATCAATGGTACCGCCTTCAAGCAACCTATTCCTTTTCAATTAAATTGTGTTGGCGATATGACACAACCGTGGGATATCAGCTTGATATTCGGAGGAACACCTGCGGGAAGTGGATTTGATAATGCGACATTAAGAACGGTGACACCGTTGAATAATGGCAAATTAGGAATTCAAATTCAGAAAAATGGCCAACCTCAACCATTGAATGAACCCTTTTTGATTAATGCGGCTTCACTACCATCCCTTTCAGCAGTTCCTGTCATGCGATCAGGAAGCGAGCTCGTAGGGGATAATTTTACTGCATCAGGCACGTTAACCATTATTTTTGAATAGGAGGCGGCAGTCATAACTATGAATATTAAACGTAATATGAGCTTTGCCTTTGGCTTATGGTTTTTGGGGGTCACTGCCACTTTTTCTGCAAATGTGGAATTTGATGGCACGCTAATTGAAGATGCTTGTGACGTTTATCCTGGCGACGAATCGATTGAATTAGATTTCGGTACGATAGTGGATAAATACCTGTATTTGAATACTCAAACAAATAGCCAGCCTTTTACCATTCGCTTAATCAATTGCGATTTAGCATTAGGCCATGAAGTGAAAGTCACATTTATGGGCGCAGAAAGTTTGGCTTTACCTGGTTTATTAGCGTTAGATGCTGGAAGCCAAGCAACAGGTGTGGCGGTTGGTATTGAAAGTATTTCCGGTACGGCAATCAAAATTAATAGTGGCAGTTATACCCAAGGGTTGTATGCCGGAAATAATAATGACCTACGATTTCAAGCGTATGTGAGAGCTGAGCCAGTTGCATTGCAAAATAAATCAATTGTGCTTGGTTCATGGGCTGCGAGTGCCACGTTCAAATTAGATTATGAGTAAATCATTATGTATGCGAAAAAAGCAAAAATATACGGAATGTTAAATACAAGCCGTTTGAGTATTTTATTATTAATCATCGCATTAGCGTCTCTATTTCCTTCTCGCCCTGCCAATGCGATTGCGTATGTAATGCCTGTGAGTATGACCTCTGGAGCTTGGCCTCGTGTTGCGATGGACATTCTTTCTTGGAGTGAAGCAAGTGGTGTTACTAACCCTTGTTATGGATCAACCGAATGTTGGGTAGGCCCTGATGTTCTGTATGCATCTGGTGCGCCGTCGTTGAGTGGATCTTGCTTAGATTATGGTAACTGCATTCGAATTAACCAGTATCGAACAGCGGAAGAAGTCGCAGCGGCTTTTCGTAGCGCAAAAGGAATTCCTTATCGTGCATCGTTTGTCATTGATAGCCCAAATGCAACTTGTATTGGATTATTCTATGTTAACCATAAACCAACCCCAGGCGTTAGGAATGCAATCCAGTGGCCAGGTAGCGTCTGTGGTAAAATCCCACCTACAAATCAAACATGTAGTATTTCTTTGCCTGCTTTTGTTAATCACGGGGCTCTCAGTAACACAAGTTTGAATGGTAAAACAAACTCAGTTTCTGGCAATATCACTTGTACACAGGCTACAAATATCAATTTATTTGCTCGTTCAACCACGGGTGAGCGTTATGTATATTTAAATTCGACTTCTAACTTTTATTCAAATCCATTAATTAACAATCAAAATGGCTGGAATGGCGTGAACATGAACATTTCTGGAAATAATGCGGCGAATTCATTTACATTCACTTCTGAATTACATGCATCAGGAACGGTAACACCTGGGTATTACACTGGAAATGCAGTCGTCATTATTGCATTTAATTAGTTAATCAAAACCTTCGAACCCAATTCACTGACTTGATAGTTGAGCTTTACTGGTAGTTATGGGGGTAGTGTTCTTTTTATTGTATGAGTGCGGATCAATTGAAATTACTGGCTTATTTAGAAGCTCGTAATTGCGCTTTCCTTGATATAGATACACCCTCAGTACAAAGAAAGGATCAATTGACTGAATTGGCACAACGTTGGTTAGCTCAACGTTTGGAGGAGAATTAACGAACCACCTGCTAAACTAATAATTCTTTGCCATTGGTTGAGGAGTTCGTAGAGTTTTCGGACTCCATAAAAAAGGGTAGCTATTTAGCTACCCAATTCGGCCAGTTCTTTAACTCAATGCCACGGCTTTGTAATTCTTTTCTGATTATATGCTTAATCCAAGCCGATACAGACGATGTCCACTCCCTACTAATTGAGACACACCCATTTAGAATTTTCTAGTTGCTGACAATTTGCGTTTCAGTAAAACGAACGTTTTCATAACGGCTTCTGTAATTTTTGGGCAGAAACTCTAATTATAGCTATCTTATTTTAGGGGAAGTGGACAGTTGAGATATCGTTTTTTAAAAAGTAATAACTAAAAAATGCCAGACGCGTTACTTAAAAAAATCATGAACAGTATCATTCCATTCGTGTCCTAAAATAGACCATTTATGATTTGTTGGTGGCGGAAAACCACTACGACAATACCCATTTTTAGTCTCAAAATTAAATATACCATGTGGGTAATTATTAATTAACAGAACGCACTTAAGACTATCTTCTGACCAGCCAATTTTGACATCAGATGGAATGTTTCTATCTGAAATATCCTCTACATTGTAAATATGGAGGGCGTCCTGAATTGGGTTGCCTTCAGCAGATTCATCTAGCGCATAGAAGTATCCTGTTTCTCCATCATCTTCAAATACAGCTGCAAATGTACCTTCAGGGGCCAAGCTTTCGATTACTTTTTCCTGCCCCACGATAATTTGCTCTTGAGCTGTAACTAGTATTGTCATATGCGGTTCCTTAATTTATGCACCTGTAAAGTAAAAAAACTGTCAAAACTCAGTATAGAAAAAGCTCTTCATATGTAAAAATATTTATCTTACAATCCTACATATGTATAAATGCGCTAGTCTTAGTGGTGGCAGTTTTTGTTAGGGATTCATTTTATTATAATCGCTCAAATCTATTAATACCTGAATTTAATTGGTAATGAGTGGAAATGCCTATGGCTGTTTCTCCATTAGTGCAAAACGTTATCGACGGTTTACTTGGACGATAATTGTGATGTGCTTGATTAAATACTAATTACTCTTGTACCAATCATCGTGGCTTGCCCTCCAACTCTAACACGACGAATCGCCTGTGCTTGTCTATCAATCGTCACTTGGATCATCGAAGAACAGCCCATTGCTCGCCCTTGCTCTAACAGAAAGTGAGTTTCATTAGGTAAGACATGATTGACCAAATAGCACCCTAGCGCGCCGCTGGCACTGCCAGTTGCCGATTCTTCATCTATGCCATATAGAGGGGCAAAATTTCGGCAGTGGGCCGTGATGGGGGCATGGTGGCTCAGCTCAAAGACATGGAAACCGATAGTACCGAATTCACGACTTAAGTTTGCGATAGCGTCATGATCGGGGTACAGAATATCTAATTGGCCAGCCTGCACGGGAATGATGATATCAGGCAAACCTGTTGAAATGATTTCAATGGGAAAGCCAGTTCCTGTAATAGCCTCGGGCCGTATACCGATGGCAGCGGCGATATCTTCAACATCAGGCCCATGCCGCGTGATAGGTAAAGCTTGATCCATAACGATACTGTCAGGACTGACGGTTACGTTTAGAATACCAGCTTTGGTTTTTTGTGTATAAGAGCCTGGTGTAAGCAAATTAAGTGAGGCTAGAGTGAAAAAAACGGCTAGTGTTGCATGCCCGCAAAAATCGACTTCCCCTTCCGATGTGAAAAAATCCACTTCAAAATCCGTCTCCTCGCCAGTATAGACAAATGCAGTCTCGGAAAAACCAACTTGACGTGCGATAGCTATTTTTTGTGCAATGCTTAGGTTTGGGGGATTGAGAACCACCCCAGCAGGATTACCGCCAGAATTATTCTGGGTAAATGAGTTCACAAGGTATACCTTGACGCCGTGCTCAACCGAGTATGTTGCCTCGTTTTGCATTAACTGCTCCTGTGTAATAAATAGGTTCTATACGTTTTGTGTATCGTTAATAGGTTGGATATCTTCAATGTGAGGTTGGGCATGGTCGCTTTTGTGTCGTGCCTAAAACATAAAATAGATTACATAGACGTTGCGGTAGCTCGGAAAAGTACCAATATTTTCAAAGCAACCTCTGCCCCAATATACCCAGATATTTTTCAATGCCACAGACAGCTAAATGCTTTCTCTGACCATCAAGCCTTTTATTCTTGTGACAGAAACCCTTTCTATCATCTTTTTAGGAAGAAAGCTTGTAAAAACTAAAATGCTCGGACTTGTGCAGCTAAAGTAACATATAAAGCATCTCGATTTATGGGAGAGGTGCAATATTAGCTAGCACAACGAACGTTTAACTCAATATCAGCGTCACTCACCTCTTTCATCATATTGTTTGTCGGTATATTAATTAACATAAATGGAATTTTGCTATGAAAGAGTGGGGTAAAATCATCGATTAACTGCAATATTAAGAATAACTAGGTGGTAAAAGATAATCGCATTTTACTGTTACTCGACAATAACTTGTTGGTCATTATTAATAAATGTAACATTCGGTATGTAAAATATTTTATTATTCTGTCCATATAGGTATTTAGTTAAATGAGAAAATTATCAGTCTTATGTGTTTGTATGGTTGCCTTATCGGGATGCGCAGTTACGGAATATAACTATACCCCTTCTTCACATAAGGTGAGCGAGCCAAAAATAGGAACTGTAAACACGATAAGTATTGGGCAACCCTTAGTAAGGGATGGAGTAATTAGTGAGATTGATGGGATCAAAGTGCTCGATTCAACTCAGATAGATTTAGCCTATAAAGTGACGCCAGGAACCTTTAAAAAGGTAGGGGAAAGCGATAAAGGTGATTTTTATATGCCTACGAATACGAATGATTCTGGTAGTGTGGTCGTTGAAGTTATTGGGCAACCATGGACTTCATTATTAGTAAAAAAAGAGAGTCATGAGCTATGTGTCGTCACCGAATTTAATGTCTTTATCTGTAGCGATAAGGCTAAATTTGATAAGGTGAAATTAAGTAATCCTGCAGGAAATTCCTTTGAAGAAGCATTAATTTTCAATGGGAAAAATGGTGACTCTGTAAATATAGGCTATAGGCAAATAGGTTCTAATATTGAAAACCAAGGCTTTAATAATGATATCCAGTATGATTTAAAGAAAAGTAATATTATTTCATACAAAGGCGCAAAAATTAAAGTGCTTGATAGCTCAGAACAATCAATAACATATGAAGTATTAAGTCATTTTTAGCGTCAAGTTATTTTCGTCAAACAGCCCGTACAACGGGCTTATTGGCATATATCTTCTTTAATGCTGTCTCAATGAAAGGCTACTTGCTAAATCATAGAACTTGTCATAATTTTTGATAGATTAAAACTAGGGGGATCGATATGAAAAAAGTGATAGACAAATTATTCGTGGTCGCTACATTTTTGATTGTTGCTTTATCCTTTATTTTTGCTAACGGTCTACCGTTTGATCCTACTGAAAAAAGCGAGCAAAAATAATTTTCAGAGAGTTTAACAAAAGGTCACTATAGTGAAGTGGCCTTATAAATCTACCACATGGGCTTCTGTTATAGGTCATGACTTGAAGTTTACAACAACAAATAGCCGTCACTTGTAGAGTATACTTATATCTTCGTGTTATCTTATAGATGATGTAAGTTTGGTGTTTTTAAACGTAATCTGATAATGACCTATGGGGCAGAGGAATAAAATCTTTCCTAGCGACTTTTTTAAACATATTAAATGAATGCCAGTCAGTAGGTTATCTAATTGATTTTATACTCCTTTGGTCAAATAACGATAATTAAAATGTTATAGGAATGTACTGGCTCAATATGAAAGTTATCATTTATTGAAGCTAGATTATGAAAAAATTACAGCCCACTAATGAAAGGAAGTTATGAAATACGAAATGGTGACAGTAAGTTAAATATCCTGTATTCTTGTCTAAAATTTTTCGTAAGCTGATAAGGATATTAAGTGAAAAAACCTATTTCATTATGGATAATTCAGATAATTATTATAATTAATATATCTTCATTTTTGTTTTATTTTTTAAAAAACACATCTTTTTTATTTGTTGTTTACAAGATGAACATTCCTCTTTACTTGAAAATTGAAACTTACTTCCTTAACGCAATCATGTTATTAGTATTAGTCATTCAAGTTGCTGCTTTGTATTTATCATTTAAAAGAAATCGGTTAGCCAGAATATTTACCTTATTAGGATGGTTTTGTTTTCTTATTTCATTCTTATATTCTAATTTTAGTGGTGGGTGGGCCAGCATCCCAGAAGGTCCTATTCGTTATGATAGTGATCTTGAAAGGTTGGGGGCACTTTGGGGGAAGTATGAGGAAACTGCATTATGTTTGCTGTTAACTGCATTTTTGTGTTTTTCAAAAAAAATGAAACAGTATTTTCAATTTAACTAGTTCCTTCTTATTTTCTTAAGAAACAACCTTAATTTAAGGTCTTAATGATAGATGTGTTGATAGAGTTGGTGTTTTATGTTGTTGAAAAAACAGTACATTTATATGTTGATTTAGAGATGGCGTATGGTACTTCCACATGCGTAAATAAAGATGAATAAATGTATATTCACTGCAAATTTTCTAATTCGACAATTCTATCTATAACAGGTGTTGTGACATTATTCGCATATTCAAAAGTGTCGAGATAAATAATGTTTTTTCTGTCGAATCCTTTTCTATAAAACATGTATTTCAAACCTGGGGCGCAGACCAGAAGTCTAGCACCTTGTTCAATAAGTTTTTTTATATCTGATTCGGTGTCATCTCGGTAAACATGCCAGTCTAAATTTTTCTGTGCTATCGCTTTTTGTAGGGCTAATATATAGTTATCTTCGGTATATAAATTAAACAAAGCGCCGAAAATACCGGAACCTGTTACCCCTTGTATAGGGTTTCTGCCAAGTATAGGGCTAGGCATATAGATAAAGTATATTTTTTTCTTTTCCATTGTTGAATTATCAATATCGTAATATATAAACGTACCACACTGACTAGGAACATTGATATAAATTTATGCTAGTTTCAACCCTACTGATGGATTGAAATAACTGTTTTTGACCTTTGCTTGTAAAACATCACCTCTATAGCTAAAGAGGGGATACATAAGCGCTCAAGACGTGTCCTCGGTGTGCTCTTCATCTATGAACGTCGGGTGGCGCCATATTGCCATATAAAGAGGTGAATAGTGTGATGGCAATTTCTTCACATTTAGGTGCCTAATCTTCTGAACTGCGCAAATCACTTCGACCATAAAAAGTACCGTATGATATAGATTGGTGTGTGATAAGACGGGGAATTGCGGAAAGGATGATTTTGTCGCTATGCCATCATCACTCATCTCACTTTGCACATGTTCTGATGTTATCGATTTATAATGATTGTGCATTGAACATTTATGTTAATGAGTAGTAATTTTTTTATCAAATTAAATGATGAGCGATAAGCTATTTTATTACGCTTGATGGTGAGTAAATGAAAATATAGTTATTTTTACTTATATCAATATTCTGGGGTGTGAAAATTAAAGCCATTTAACCTTAACAACAGTACCTGTTTCTATGCATACTATGACTTCGGATTTATAAGAGTAAAGATATTTTTACAGTGCTTGGAATATTTCGTAAGTATAATATAATTAAAAGTTATTTTTCCTAATTCAAGTGTCTTTTTGCTTAAATTTTACTCAAATTTGCTCATCGGATGGCTCGAAAAGATGAGATAAATCTTATTTATTTAGGTGGTTACCATTAGCATATTTAGGGGCATACATGCTATTATTACGTGTAATGTTTTTTATTAACTAACTGATTTTTATGTAAAATATTATATTGATAATAAATTAAATTAATGATTATTGAAAATAAACCACAGCATACAAGTCGTTTAGAGGTATAAAATTAAAAATGAGTAATAAATACCTATTGGCAATTACACCGCTAATTACTTTTTTTATCGCTTCTGAATCTTTGGCATTTCAAAAGCAACAATATAATCCTGTTGTGTTCAACATGGCACAACTCTATGATTTTAATCCAGTTAAAGGAAATGTTAAAGAAATTAGGTCCGTCGTTTACAATAAAGACAAGTCTATTAACTATGAGTCATTGTTAAAAATTGGTCGTGATGGCTGCATAGATAGTTTTGCTTTAAACCAAAAAAAGGACGAATACCTCAGTGGTGTACATAATTATCTCTTTGTTGAGAGAGTTAAAAATAAATTAGTTGGTAGGGATAATAATGGCCCTGTAGAAATGGAAATCGGTAATAACTGTACGATATTATCAAGAAAGGATAATAATGGAAAACTGATATATCGATATAACAAAGAAGGGATTATTATCGGCTCTGTATTGGCAGATAATAAAACAAAGTTTAGCGAAAATAATTATAATGAGTTTAAACTACCAACAACGATAAAATATTACAAAGATAATAAAGTAATATCTGAAACCATTATTACATATGGGAAAGATATCACTAAGCCATTTGATCTGTTAATGAAAATTCGTGTGTTAGGTCAGACTATTTTACAAGTAGACTCTAAATGTGATTACAATAGCCAAAATATTGCACATAAGTGTCATTTTGAACTAACAATAAATGAAAATGGTCAGGACATTAAGTTAATCAAAGATAGTACGACGGAAGTGTCATTCTATTGATAGCGAAATTTTTATAAAGGATCTTTAGTCTGTGTCCAAGAATCGCCCTCTCAGAGTATAACTGGCTTTTAATTTTTAAAAGCCAGTTATAAGAGGGTATAAATTGTTATTTTAGCAACCTAACTTGAAATCTCGTGTTAGGCGTATCCCGTGAATGGCTACTATGGCGTAGTCTTAAGGAAATTTACCACGACCCTGAAGAGCCGCCTCCACCGGAGCTCCCGCCACCACCTCCGCTAAATCCGCCACCGCCTCGGCTTCCACCACTGCCGCCTCGGCCATTATTATTGCTCCCACCAATGTACACATTGATAAAACCAAAATAATGACCAATGCCAATGATGCAACCAACACTACTTGAAATAACGGATGAAATAACAAAATCACCTTCTGATATGACGAGTGCAAATAGAAAAATAAAACCAGTAAATAAGAAGGCAATAGTAATCGAAAGACGCTTTTTTTCTGACTTAATAATGAGGCCAAGTATTTTATAAATAATAGCAACAGCCAAAAATAAAAGTAGAAATATCGCAACAAACATAGTGAAAGCGAGGATGAACACCATCCAGGTGGGTAGTATTTTGAGAAAAAGGAATTGGCTCCAACGTGGTAATTCTGTATATAAAAAATCTTCTCCAAACTTCATGCCATTACCTGCGGGGTTATTAAAGCCGCCAGTGTAAGCAGTTAACAAGAGAATGATAGCGATTGGAATTGCAGCCTTAAGTTTATGTAATTTAATAAGATGATATATGATAAAAAGCCAGATATAAGCGCTTGCCGCTAGTACGATAGCAAGTGAAGCATCTAATAAACCAAAGGGAGCAGGTTGTTTAGAAATAAAAAAGCTAGGAGTTTTGGCGTCAGGGAGTGGCTCATTTTTTATTAAGGCGATTAGGGAATCAATAGTACGGTTGAGACCTCCTGCATAATTACCGCGCTTAAATTCAGGTATAAAATCATATTCTAAAATACGCTTTGCAAGGCTATCGCTGATTGCCCCTTCTAACCCATAACCCACCTCGATACGCATTGTACGGTCATTGACAGCGACGAGTAAAAGAACACCGTCATCAATATTTATACGACCAATCCTCCATTGATTGAATACTTTTTCTGCATAGCTTTCAATATCTAATGGGGAAGTACTCTTTACGATTAAAATGGCAATTTGCGACCCAGTTTGTTGCTGAAATAGCGCTAACCGTCGAGCTAAACTATCGCGCTGTTCTGTTGTTAATAAATGTGCTTCATCCACGACGTGACTGGTCATCGTGGGAATAGAAAGTGTATTCGCAAAAGTGGGAATAGAGAACAATAAGAAAAACAATCCCCATAGCCATTGTTTTGTTTGCTGAATTTTGCCAATCATCGTGGAATCCTTTCTGAAAGGGTGAATTTCATTATATTCGATAGTCATATAACGTCAGCATATACTGACTGAATAATACATAATCTTATTTAATTTGTAATCGTTTTCATAGGATGGAATAGCGTTTTGAGAAATAATGATTAAATTAAAATTAATTTAATCATTGAATATTGTTCCGATAAAATAAGAATATTCGTTAAAACCTGTCATTCATATCATTAAATGTTAATAGGCTACTCTTGAACTCTTGAGTAGCAAAGCTCACATATTGTCTAACAAAAGCTTAATTTCTAATCGCAACGAGGTGACATTACTCACATTCTTTAACTTATCTTGCTATTTAGGACATTTTTTTCTCGCACTTAATAGATTTATCGTCTTTATTAAATTTTATACAGAAATGTTATTGAATTGTGACAGACGGATAAAGAATAAAGTGAATACAGCTTATGTGAGGGCAGAATGGAACTGATAACAGCTTGGTTAGGAGAACTTAACGGTATTGTGTGGGGAGTTCCCATGTTGATTGGGATCCTCGGTGTTGGGATCTATATGCAGCTCCGATTGGCATTTTTGCCAATCCGTAAATTGGGTACAGGGTTTAAGTTACTGTTTCAGAAAAATGAGGATAGGGGTGAAGGGCAAATATCGCCTTTTAATGCGTTAATGACAGCATTATCGGCGACAATCGGTACTGGTAATATCGCAGGGGTTGCCACCGCTGTGGTGATGGGAGGGCCAGGCGCGCTGTTTTGGATGTGGATCACGGCATTGGTTGGTATGGCCACAAAGTACTCAGAAGCTGTGCTTGCGGTACGTTTTCGAGAAGTCGATAAGTATGGACAATATGTTGGTGGCCCAATGTATTACATCAAAAATGGTTTAGGGCCTAAATGGATTTGGTTAGGTACATTATTTGCTCTTTTTGGTGCTTGCGCCAGTTTTGGAATTGGGAATACTGTACAAGCGAACTCTGTTGCCGATGTGCTGGAAAGTAACTTCGGCGTGCATAAATGGTTGACTGCTGGGGCACTTGTAATCTTAGTTGGTGCTGTGTTAATTGGTGGATTGCGTCGTATCTCTGATGTTGCAGGGAAACTCGTACCATTCATGACCGTGGCTTATTTTGGTGCAGGTTTATTGGTATTAGGGCTCAATTTTACGGAGATCCCAGCTGCATTCTCTTTAGTGATTACCTCAGCATTTACACCGGTTGCGGCTCAGGGTGGGTTTGCAGGTGCTGCTGTATGGGCGGCAATTCGCTTTGGTGTTGCGCGTGGCGTATTTTCCAATGAGGCTGGTTTGGGAAGTGCACCTATTGCTCACGCTGCGGCAAAAACTCAAAACCCGATCCGCCAAGGGTTGATCGCAATGTTAGGTACTTTTATCGATACCATTATCGTGTGTTCGGTAACAGGTCTTACTATCATTATTACTGGTGGATGGTTAACAAGTGAAACAGGGGCGACACTAACCGCATCTTCTTTCCAATCAGCGATCCCCGGTGGGAATTATATTGTTGCCGTTGCGTTAGCCATATTTGCTTTTACCACTATCCTAGGATGGAGTTTTTACGGTGAAAAATGTGTGCAATATTTATTTGGGGTGAGGGCAATTAAGGTCTTTAGGGTGTTATGGCTTATTGCATTACCGATTGGTGCAACCCAATCTCTTGATTTTGTTTGGCTACTTGCAGATACCTTAAACGCGATGATGGCGATACCGAACTTGATTGCTCTATTATTGTTAAGTCCGGTTGTTTACCGTTTAACGCGGGATCATATTAAAGATGTCAATGCCGACAGCATTGATATGGAAAAATAAATAATATCACTGATGGCCTCACGCTCTGTGAGGCCACTCAACATTTAGGTGGTAGGGTATTTTCGTTTTTTATTTTGCTCTTATTCGCCCCTAATTCTTTTCCAACGCCTTTCCCTGTTAGACCTATATTTCTTATATGTAATATCGATTTTTTCTATTTATAAATAGAATAGCACTATGATTTCACAGGAAAAATATTGCAATTGTGTAGAGGCAATGTTTTCATAAAAACCCGAGTGGTGATGCGAGTAATATATTAATAAGCTAATAATACGGAGGGAAAATGCTAAAAAAGGGGATTTCGATTGCGATGTTGTGTGCGATTTGCTTACCCGTGCAAGCGATGAAAGAATATGATCTTAAATGCCCTGAAAGGGGAGTGATGACCGTACTACATACAAATTATTTAATTAGCACATTGAAGTGGGGAAGCCGCTTTATTGTCTCTCACCCGGCCATTAGTTATAACGAACACAATGTAAACTATAAAATTTATAATTTCTTAAATGGTGATTCATTAGTGAAAAAGGCAGGGGATCATAAACGTTACTATTTTATTTATAAGGATGGGGAAAAGGTCGAATGCACGAAAATAGGGGAAGCGGAATTGGAAATAACGAAATTACCGATTGTTCATAATGTGGGCTGAATATCGCCACCCAAAGTATGAGTGGCGATAAAAATAACTTACCTACGTGCGTCTAACAGTTGTTGCGCATTGGCTTTTGTGACTACAGTCCAAGGGATTTGGTAACGTTTATCTTTACCGTCATTCCATTGCAGTTGATCGGCATATTGTTTCCAAATAGCTGATTTGGGTTGATAGCTGTCGCCTTTGACTGACTTCATTGCGATATCAATCGAGCCCTGCATTTGAGCATTGGCATCTTGTAGGATAGAAACCATTTCTCCGTTCTGCACTGCTAGGATTGCATCAGAAACACCATCCACACCAGCAATAGCAAAGCTATTTACATCAAGGCCAGCACCTTTAATGGCTTCGATAGCACCTAAAGCCATTTCATCGTTTTGAGCGATGACGCCGTTGATTTTGCCACGGTGTTTTTGTAACCAGTTTTCCATGAGTGGCATTGCTTCTGCACGTGACCAGTTAGCCGTTTTGCGTTCTAATACTTTAATTTTTCCGGGGCCACATTCAGCGATAGCTTTATCGTTACCTTCACCTCGTTGGATCTCACCGCTACCCCCTTTAGGGCCTTCGATAATCACAACATTACCTTCACAGTTCATTTTATCGAGGACGGTTTTTGCTTCCATATAACCACCTAAAACGTCATCAGAAACAACTTCAGCGGTCATTTTATCCGTGTTGAGGCGTGCGTTAGTCACGATCACAGGGATTTTGGCATCATTTGCCATAGTGACGACATCAATGTTCGCTTCATAATCCATTGGGTTGATGATGATAGCATCTGCTTTAGTCTGAATTGCTGTTTCCGCTTGGTTGTTTTGCACCATCGGATCATAGCGCCCATCGTAAACGGTGATCACCGCTTCACCCTCTTTAACCGCAGGGTGCTCTTTGGCGGCTTTTTCCATTAATTGAACAAATTCAGCTTTCATGCCATACATCAAAATAGCAATTTTGACAGGCTCCTCTTTGGCTGCAAGCGCCATATTACTCATGAATAGTGCAGTGGTAAGAGCTGCAATTTTAGTCATTTTTTTCATTATGATACCTTTCACAGTGAGGGTCAGTGTTGTTTTAATTAGTCACGTCTTTGTTTACGTGAAGGGTCGAGCAGAACCGCGATGACGATCAACGCACCTTTAATGATTTGTTGGTAATAAGAGGGAACACCCAACAAATCTAATCCATTGTTCATAACGCCGATAATTAGCACACCAAAGAAGGTGCCAACCAGTGTACCAACGCCACCAGACATACTGGTTCCACCAATAACGACGGCAGCGATAGCATCTAGTTCATAGGCTCCACCGGCACTGGTTTGTGCAGAGCCAGTTCTTGCGGTAAGGATCAGCCCAGCAATACCCGCTAATGCACCACACAGGGTATAAACCAGCACTTTGACTTTGATGACACTAATACCGGATGTTCTTGCACTTTTAGGATTGCCACCAACCGCATAGACATAACGGCCAAATGTTGTTTTATTTAGCAATACCCAAGCGAGTGCAAAGATCACGATTAATATGACGACGGGCACGGGGATATCAAAGATATAACCATTACCTAACCATCTAAAGTCATTATTGAGTTGTGATACGGGGTTGCCGTCGGTAGTTAATAGGGTTAAGCCACGGGCAGCGGAGAGCATCCCCATGGTCACGATAAACGGTTGTAGGTTGAATCTTGCTAAAATAGTTCCGTTAATGAGACCACAGATGATACCAATGCCTAATGCGATGATCATTGGCATCATAACGGCATTCGCGGTGTCGCCAATGGATAGGCCTGCATTTGTGGTTGCAAAACGCGCTGCTACAATACCGCTCAGAGCGAGGACTGAGCCAACCGATAAGTCAACCCCCGCGGTGATAATGACGAAGGTCATGCCAATCGCTAAGATACCGTTAATTGATATTTGGCGTAAGACAATCAACATATTGTCTTGACTAAGAAAATAGTTGTTAGTCCATTCGCCGCGCGCAACTTGCACTTCACCTATCACAGCAACAATTAGGCAAAGTACAAAGAAAGCCATGATAATGCCGTACTTGTGCATGTTTTTCTTATTGCGGGCTAAAAAGGACATCCCCGTTGTTGGCGTAGAGTAAGTACTATTCATAGTTTTTCTCTTTATTTTTTGAATAAAAACCAATGTGCTGAATTAAACAGCAAGTTTCATTAATTCTGTTTGAGTTGCTTCAGTTGCCGATAACTCACCAGCTAATTCACCATCACGGAATACAATAATGCGGTCGCTCATACCGATAATTTCTGACAGTTCAGAAGAAACCATGATGATCCCTTTGCCTTTTAAAGCGAACTCCGACATATAACGATAGATTTCTTTTTTGGCTCCCACATCGATTCCACGGGTTGGTTCATCAAGTAGCATCACTTCAGGGTCGAGAAGCGCCCAACGGCCTAAGACAACCTTTTGTTGGTTACCACCACTAAGATTTCCTGCAAGTTGATCGGCATCTGGTGTTTTAATGTTGAAGAGTTTGATCATGTCATCTGCACGAGCTTGCTCTTTCTTTTCATTGATAAAACTCGCTCTGCTAATATCAGAGAATGAAGCGATATTAATGTTTTCGTTAATTGAACGACCCAGCATTAACCCCGTTTCTTTCCTGTCTTCAGTGACATAAGCAATGCCCGCTTTAATGGCATCTTGAGGGGAGTGTTTCCCTAATTGGATGTCATTAATTTTAATGGTTCCCGATGAGGCGTGTTCAATACCAAAAATAAGATCAAGAAACTCACTACGGCCCGACCCAACCAGCCCATATATTCCAAGGATCTCGCCTTTTTTCAGGGTGAGGCTGATATTTTTTATTTTATTGAGCCAACTTAATTGTTCGACAGTTAAAATAGTTTCATTAGTTGGTTGGTTGAATTTGGCGAATTCATCTTTAAATTCGCCACCGATAATATGCTCAATTAATTGTTCGCGAGTAATATCGGCAATCGCCCCTTCAGTGATAAATGTGCCATCACGGAAAATCGAAAAAGTGTCCGCGATTTGGAATATCTCGGATAGGCGGTGGGAAACATAAATAATCCCTTTGCCTTTTTGAGCTAAACGCGTAATCACATCAAAGATTTTTTGCGCATCCTCTTCACCTATTGCGGATGTTGGTTCATCCATAATGATGATGTCAGCATTTGAGTGAGAAAGTGCTTTAGCAATTTCCACCAGTTGTTGTTCAGCAACGCTGAGATTGCGCACTTTTTCTGTTGGCGAAAGATCAAAATGTAGGTCAGCCATTAAATCTGCTGTCAGTTGATTCATTTTTTTGAAATCAACGAAACCGAGTTTTTTAGGCTCGCGACCTAACCAAATATTCTCTGCAATTGTCAGATCAGGAATCGAACTCAGTTCTTGTTGAACAATCGCTATACCGGCATTGAGTGCATCCTTTGGTTGATGAAAGTGACACCGTTTTCCTTTCACAAAAATGTCGCCTGAGTCAGGCTGAATGAACCCCATTAGGATACTTAAAAAGGTCGATTTACCTGCGCCATTGCCGCCACATAAAGCATGAATAGATCCTTTTTTCAGGCTAAATTGCGCATTTTTCAGCGCAACGACTGGCCCAAACGATTTTTTAACCCCAGTAATATGTAAAAGTTCATCCGCCTGAATGCCCGCTGAGTTTGTCATACAGCCACCTCTGGATATTCAGTTTGGAGTAACGAAAGATAGTCTTGATATAAAGCTTCATAGCGAGAAACTTTTTCACTATCAGGATTGACCAGCGTGCTCTCATCAAGGTGAACGAAACGCTGGCAAATTTTTGCTAATAATTCTGTTTTATTATCTTGCTCTGTTAAGGTGTCGCACCAAACAGCTTGAATAGCCGCTCCCAGTGCGGCAGCTTCGCTGTTAGTCACACAAATAACAGGGGAATTCATAATGTTCGCGACAATTTGACGCCATTTGGCACTTTTAGCCCCGCCACCAGTTAGGCGGATTTCGTTGGTTTGTATCCCTTGTTTACGGAATAAATCAATGCCAAAGCGCAAACCATAAGTGGCGCTTTCTACGACAGCAAGGCTCAAATTTTGTGCATTTAAATTATTACTATCAATATTATGGATGCTCGCCTTAGCGAGAGGCAGTTGAGGAACACGTTCGCCATTGAAAAATGGCAGTATTTGTAACCCATTAGCACCCGGCTCTGTTTGCTCTAAGGCCTGATTAAAACCATTAAGATCAAGATTCAAAAATTTTTGTATCGTCGTGGTGGCTGATGTGACATTCATTGTGCAAATCAAAGGCAGCCAACCATTGGTTGAAGAGCAGAAACCGGCAATCATTTCTGAATCGGCGACAACAGGTGTATTCGAATAGGTAAATAGTGTGCCAGAGGTACCTAAGCTCATGGTGATGATACCCGGTATAATATTACCAGTACCAATTGCAGCCATCATGTTGTCACCCCCGCCTGATGCCACTTTCGTTTGGCTCGAAATGCCAAGTTTATGGGCGATTTCAGGAAGTACGGTGCCAATGCAGGTTTCAGCAGTGACAAGTGGAGGTAAAGCTCGTTGTAGACGGCCTGAATCATCAATTAGATTGATGGTATGAACATCCCATTCACGGGTACGAATATTTAACAGGCCAGTACCAGATGCATCACCAAATTCAGCCACACGAACGCCCGTTAGCCAAAAATTGAGGTAATCATGTGGCAGTAATACCGTCTCTAACTGTTCCCAAAGTTCAGGGTGGTGAGTTTTCAACCATAAAATTTTAGAAATGGTATAACCTGTTTGAGGCATGAGTCCGAGTTGAGATAACGCACCGTCAGTGCCACCTAAAGCATCAATGATCTTTTGGTTTTCTGCCGTTGTTTCCGTATCACACCACAGTTTAACCGGTGCGATCACTTTGCCTTGGGCATCCAAAGGCACAAAACCATGTTGTTGGCCTGAAACGGCGATTGCGGCTATCTCTTTACCATCAATACTGGCATTATTGAGCGCTTGGTGAAACGCACTGACAAGTGCGTCTGTCCACCAAGAAGCATGCTGTTCACGGCGCCCAGATGCTTCGCTAATGAGTGGGTGAGGCGCAGAGCCTTCACCCAAAATTTGTGCGCTTTCGCTATCCACGATAACGACTTTGGTACTTTGTGTACCGCAATCGATCCCAGCATACAATGTCATGTATTACTCCATTTCCAGCACAATCTTAATATCGGTTGGACGGCCTTCAGCTGCACGCTCATAAGCCTCAACACTGTCTTTAAACTTATAAGTGGCTGACAACAAAGGTTTTACGTTGAGCTTACCGGAACTGAGTAGGCGGATAGTACGTGGGTACATGTTTGCGTAACGGAAAATGGTTTTAAACGTAATTTCTTTCGCTTGCGCTGAAACAATATCTAAAGGCGCAGGATCAATTGGCATACCAACTAATACGGCAGTTCCACCCGGTGCCATATGCTCAGTGATATTAGCGATCACCGCTTTCGCTCCGCTGCATTCGAATAAGACATTCACCCCATTACCTTCAGTGAGTTCATTAACTTTATCGGCGATAGCTTGAGTATCTTTGCTATTGATAGGGTGTAGGCCTGAATATTGTTTAGCGACTTCCAGTTTTTTATCGAAGAGGTCACAGATGATGACATCTGAACAGCCGCCAGCGAGTGCAGACAACGCGGTGATAATACCGATAGTTCCCGCACCAATAACGAGTGCGATATCACCGGGCTTGATTTCAGCTTTGGTCGCGGCTTGCATACCGATAGCGAGTGGTTCAACCATTGCGCCTTCAGCAAAAGAGACATTTTCAGGTAATTTAAAAGTGAACGCAGCGGGATGAATAACGCTCTCGCGTAGGCAACCATCAACAGGAGGAGTCGCCCAAAAGCGTACAGCGGGATCGAGGTTGTACAGGCCAGCGCGCGATTGCGTGGATTGTAAATTAGGAATACCGGGTTCCATACATACGCGATCGCCAACTTTTAGATGAGTGACATTTTTACCAACAGCGGTAATTACGCCGGATGCTTCATGGCCCAAAATCATTGGCTTTTCAACGACGAAGGGGCCGATACGACCATGTTGGTAGTAGTGAACATCACTACCGCAAATGCCTACGGTATGAATTTTAATTTCGACATCATCCTCTCCAAGGACTTCAGGACTTTGCCAATCTTGAATAGAAATTTTCCCTGCTTTTTCGAGTACTAATGCTTTCATGATTACCTCTGGCTCATTTTTATGGTATCGATATCATTTTTATGATGCGGATATTAGATCGAATTTTATTATTTTTATGTGACGCAGGTTATAGTTTCATTAAATGAGTGGCATTTTTGTAAACAAAAGCGGAAGAATAGGCTACCTGATCACATTTTTTGAGGGGGGGATGCCGTTATAATGTTATCGGTATCATTGAGGAGAGCAGAGCATGAATAAAGCACACTATCGGCAGCAAGTCGTTAATTTTCTAGAAAAAGCACATATCCGTCTCACAGAAGAAGAAAAAGCACGAATTGAGATCGCCAGTTTTGGATTACCAGACTATCCACGTTCAGGCTTACAACTGTTAACTTATTGTAATAGCGAACGTTATTGTGCTAAAGAGTTGGTGCTGTTTCCCCATCAGGTTTGCCCTGAGCATCGGCATCCACCGTTTGGCTCTTCAATGGGTAAGCAAGAAACTTTTCGTTGTCGGTGGGGGGAAGTATACCTATTTGTTGATGATGATTCGTTAACATTGAATAAAAATGAATCGGGGGAACCGATTTGCCCTAAACCAGAAGGTGATGAGCAGTGGTATCAGTGTGACCGCTTTATTTTACTCAAACCGGGAGAGCAGTATACGATAAAACCTAATACATTACATTGGTTTAAAGCTGGCAGTATGGGAGCGGTTGTTTCTGAGTTCTCAAGTGAAAGTCGTGATGAATTTGATATTTTTACCGACCCAAGAGTACGACGTTTAGAAGGGATCGAATAATATTACGGTTTTGCATGACTGAAACGATTAAATGATACTATAATGGTACGAAATGATACTTAATTTAATAAGGAGATGAAATTGGCCGATCATAAGTCACAGAAAGTGACATTAGAAAATGTCGCAGCGCTTGCTAATGTCAGCAAAATCACCGCATCACGCGCTTTTTCTCAGCCAGATAAAGTTCATCCCGAGACGCTGAAAAGGATTTTAGAGGCGGCAGACAAAATCGGTTATGTCGTTAATGCCGTAGCGCGCAATTTACGTGCTAAGTCATCAAAAACGATTGGTATTGTTAGCCCCGATATGGGGAACCCATTTTTTGGTGGTTTAGCGAAGTTGATGACACAAGAAGCCTATCAAGTAGGGTACGACACATTGGTTTTTGATTCTTATGAGTCAAAGGAAAATGAGGCGCGTATCATTGAAAAGTTGATAGGCTATAATGTTGACGCCATCATTCTTTCTGTGGTTTCGTCTGATCGTTTTTATAAGCCCGATTATTTTCGGCAGCTTGAGCTGCTAAATATCCCTGTTATTTTAGTCGACCGAGAAGTTGATATTAAGCACTGTAGTGGTGTTTATATTGATAATTTAGACTGTGGTTTGCAAGCCGGGCGTTTTATACAGTCACAAGAGGCAAAAAGTGTTGTCATTGTTTCAGGACCCGAAGATTCTAATGTCGCACGGGATAGGGTGACAGGGCTTAAAGCTGCATTACAAGGAAGTGTCGATAAGGTTGAAATTTTATATGCAGATTTTCTGATGGATGAAGCTTATAAAGTAACGGATAGCTATCTACAAAAAAACAGTGCCCCTGATTTCTTTGTCGGCTGTAATAACCAGATTTCTTTGGGGATCATCAAGGCTTGTATTAAGCATCAAATTTCATTACGTGATGATGTTTCACTGTTTAGTATTGATGAGGTCTCTTATTCATCAATTTATGGTTTTAACTTCCCTTGTATCTCGCACGATTTGCAAGAAATCTCTTGGCAAGTGATTAACATGGCGGTGAGAAGGGCATCGGATGAAACAGCGAAGCCAGCAAAGGTTATTGTTAGAGGTAAACTCACCAATACGGTTTAGTCAATTTTCCTTTCATAGAATGGTGAAAATATTGTTGTTATCATAACTTAACGTGTCTGAATAAGACTATTATGGGTGATATTTCATGAGGAAATATCATTTTTATATCTCTATAGTGATACTTGCCAAGATAGACTAAAAGCCAATGTTTGGGGGCATTAGTGAGATGAAAGACCGTTATGACATCAAGTTTTCACTTTCTATTTCTGAAATACGAAAAATACAAAAGTATATAAAAGCAAACAAAGTGATAAGCGTGGCTAAACCCTATCATTGGGTCCTTAATATAGCCAATCTAAGCTTGTATAGTCTTGTCATCGGTTTATTATTCTTTTTTGCTATTGCATTATTGCTGTTGTTATCGACAGAGATAGACCCGAGTATGGCTCGCTTACAAAGAATGAGTGGCACAGCCCTAGCATTTATTGTCATAGCAGTGATGGCGCTCCTTCTTTCTAGTGTGTTAGAAAAATATTTTATGAAAAAATATGAACACAAAGAGCAAAACGATGAGACATATATTAGACATATTAAAATTAACCGTTATTTTATTGAGTTCATCCAAGATAACAGTATGTATAAGGTGTTATGGCCTCGAGTTAACAAGGTTGATGTGCAAGAAGATTTGATATTTGTCCATGTTGGAGATAATGATTTTATTATTTTCCCTACACGAGTGTTTTCTTCACAAGAAGAATTTCAGCAACTTTATTCGTTTATTAAAAAGCAAATCGAGCGACATACGGTGCCATAATAAGCTGTTAAGTGAAGAAAAGTGCACGATTGTTTCGCTTTTTGGTGGTTCAATGGCGTTATAATGTATCGGTATCTTTAATCGACTTTAATATAGGTTTTTATGGGCATAGAATACCGCAGTCTGCATACCAGCCAATTGACACTGAGTGAAAAAGAAGCGCTTTACGATTTATTAATTGAAGGTTTTGAAGGCGATTTTTCGCATGACGATTTCGCGCACACTTTAGGTGGAATGCACGTCATGGCTTTTGATCAACAAAAATTGGTTGGTCATGTTGCAATTATTCAACGCCATATGGCCCTAGATAATACGCCTATCTCTGTAGGGTATGTTGAAGCGATGGTAGTTGAACAAAGTTATCGTCGCCAAGGTATTGGGCGGCAATTGATGCTGCAAACCAATAAAATTATAGCTTCGTGTTATCAATTAGGGCTGCTGTCGGCTTCAGATGATGGACAAAAATTGTATCATTCGGTTGGATGGCAAATCTGGAAAGGTAAGTTGTTTGAATTGAAACAAGGGAGCTATATCCGTTCTATTGAAGAAGAAGGCGGAGTCATGGGCTGGAAAGCGGATGGTGAGGTTGATTTTACCGCTTCGCTTTACTGTGATTTTCGTGGCGGTGATCAGTGGTAATCAAAATTGATAATATAGCGTTATTATTCTGGATTACTGTTAATAATATTTAGGTTAGTTTTCATTTTATTGATAAAAATAAAACCATTAAATGGTAATCCAGTTTGACAACAAAATTGTTATATATAGAATACAGGCTGATTTTTAGTCTAAGGACTCGTAAGCGTTTACGTTAATCAACGCATATAACTTGTCATGCAACAGTTATATGCTGTTGTGTTCGTCTTATTTGGAGTCTGCACGATGTCTTCACAAAATAAAAATACCCTCTTTGGAATACCTAAACTTCCCACCAGAGCACTGATCTTTTTGATCCCTTTTTTCTTGTCATTAGTGATGAGTGGTATTGTTTCTTTAATCAGTACAGTTAAAGCGTTAGGGTTGAATAGTGAAATGCTAGCACCTTGGTTAAGTTCTTGGATGTTATCATGGATAATTGCTTTTCCTACCGTACTGGTCGTTCTGCCACTAGCGAAAAGATTCTCTCTATTTTTTGTTAAGAGTTAAGTAATCGCCATCCTTATGATGGATGGCGTATTGGTATTATTAAGTTATCTGCGCTTTTTGTGGTAATGCTGGTTTTGGGTAAGCCAAATATCTTGTCAAAGGCTCAATTAATAAAGAATGTGTAGATAGAGATACACATAATTAAAGCCAAATCCAATATCAGAACTTGTAACAAACTCATTGATGGCCACCAAATTCATACGAGATCAATAGTGAGTCGCTACAAATAAGGGCCATCAGCGACTGAATCCCTTATTTTCAATTCAGACGTAAAGATGTTTTCTTTTGAAAAATAGCCACCATCAAGCATCGAAATAGTGCGATGGATCGCCTCATTAATCATTGCACTTATGGGATCTTTAATGCTGGATAAAGCAGGTTTTAGGAAGGGGGCTAATGGAATATCATCGAAACCGATAACGGAAACGTGCTGTGGAACGGTTATACCTGCATCATCCAACGCTTTGATTGCACCAATGGCCATATCGTCATTACTGGCTAGAATAGCGGTGAAAGGCGTCGCTTGCTGCTGTAATTTTATTACGGCCTGAGTACCACAAGATGGTGTCCAGTGACCAGAAATAATTAGTGACTCATTAATATCAATACCATTGGCAGATAAGGCATCTTTATAACCAGACAGGCGTTCAATCGCGGTTGGCGAGTCCATTGAACCAGTGATAAAGGCAATTTCTTTATGCCCTCGGGAAATGAGATACTGTGTCGCATTAAAACTGGCACCCCTATGATCGCAGACAACACAGTGACTGTGATTTTTTCTCAGTTTACGGTTCACAACCATAATCGGTTGGGTATGTTGATCAATGATTTCATCTATCTGGCTAATACTCAGAAAGCGTGAATAAACAATAATCGCATCACAACGCAATCCGAGCAAAAATTGAATCGCAGCATGCTCTTCCTCTGCACTGTGCTTTCCATCAACAAGGAGCAGTTGCCGGCCATTGTCCTCTAGTTTTTTTGCTGCTTGTGACAGGATTTCATTAAAATAACTGCCCTGATAAAGATTATTGGTCACCACCAAACCAATGCAGGCGGATTTGCTGGTTGAAAGGTGACGCGCTAGTAAATTAGGACGATAGCCGGTTTCTTCAATGGCTTGATAGACCCGTACTTTGGTCTCCTCGCTGGTGTAGCCTTTTCCAGATAGTACTCGCGAAACTGTCGCTTTTGATACGTTTGCCCGTTTCGCTACTTCCTGCATTGTAGACATATCTTTATCCTGACAAATTGATATCAAAATCATTTTACACTTTTATATAGGGAGATGCAGAGGTCTATGTCACTACCAAAGCGGATCCCAGCCAAAACCCAATCCTATTACGTGAAAACTGTCACATAAAAACAATTAAAATAATAAACGTCTTGAACTACTTTCAAATATATTAAATATTATATGTAACCGGTTACCTATTTGTTGCCCAGTAATATAAACACTTAAGCAATGATATTAAATATCTATTAATACATAGGTTTAGGTGCGTTTACAAAAAACCAGAATATGTATTCGTTACGGGTATAGCTGCATACCGCTGAATGAAAAGTGTGATTACAAGAGAGCATTTAATTATGTCAAAGAACTATGTGGCTGTTTCCCGTGCAATTGTTGATGCTATTGGCGGGAGTGAAAATATCACTGCTATTACTCACTGTATGACCCGTCTGCGGCTTGTATTGAAAAGCGATAAGCCTGTTGACCTTGCACGCTTAAAAAGTATCGATGGTGTGCTGGGTGTAGTGAAGATGGACTTACAGTATCAGATCATCATTGGTAATACAGTTTCAAAGGTTTATGAGCAAGTGATCAAGTTGCTACCAGAAGGAGCTGTGCAGGAAACTCAACTTATCGCTAAAAAAAGCTGGTCCTTTCGCCGTGTAGGAAGCGGTATTCTCGATGCTTTAATCAGCACGATGTCACCGCTGATCCCTGCGATTATTGGCGCGTCAATGGTAAAATTACTGGCCATGATCCTCGAGATGTCTGGTATTCTGACAAAAAGTTCCTCCACATTTATTTTGCTCAATGTCATTGGTGATGGGGCATTTTTCTTCTTACCGATTATGGTTGCCGCCTCTGCTGCACTGAAATTCAAAACCAATATGTCGCTCGCCATTGCTATTTCAGGGGTGTTGGTGCATCCAGCATTTATTGAATTAATGGCTAAAGCAGCGCAAGGTCAACCTGTCGATTTTATTGGAATTTCAATTACTCCAGTAAAATACACCTATACTGTGATCCCGGCATTATGCATGACTTGGATCCTCTCTTATATTGAAAAGTGGATTGATAAAATCACCCCTGCGGTTACAAAAAATTTCCTTAAACCGATGCTCATTGTGCTGATAGCTTCGCCGATTGCCATTATCCTGATTGGGCCGATGGGGGTCTGGATTGGGAGTGGCATTTCAGCGCTGGTTTACACTATTCATGACTATCTTGGTTGGTTATCTGTCGCCATTATGGGAGCTATTTGGCCACTGCTTGTCATGACGGGTATGCATAGAGTATTTACTCCAACCATTATTCAGACAATTGCTGAGACAGGAAAAGAAGGCATGGTGATGCCATCTGAAATTGGTGCCAACCTCTCATTGGGTGGCTCATCGCTGGCGGTTGCTTGGCGGACGAAAAACCCTGAATTACGTCAGACGGCACTTGCCGCTGCGGCCTCAGCGATTGTCGCCGGGATCACAGAGCCTGCACTGTATGGCGTAGTAATACGTCTTAAGAAACCTTTAATCGCTTGTTTAATCACTGGATTTTTCTGTGGTGCAATTGCTGGAATCGGTGGTTTAGCAAGTCACTCTATGGCCGCTCCGGGTCTATTCACCAGCGTACAGTTTTTTGATCCACAAAATCCGATGAGTATCGTTTGGGTATTTGGAGTCATGATCTTGTCGGTGGTAATGTCATTTATTGTGACACTGCTACTTGGGTTTGAAGATATTCCTGTTGAAAAACAGGATGATAAACCAAAACAGCTAGCACAGGCTTTATCTCGTTCGTAACAAATAATTATCTGAGTGAATGAATAAATCAGGAGAAACACGTATGTCCACAGCAAAATTCCCCAAGAATTTCCTTTGGGGGGGAGCTATCTCAGCCAATCAAGCTGAGGGAGCATACCGTGAAAGTGGAAAAGGGCTGACCACGGTGGACATGATCCCTTATGGTAGTCATCGGATGCCGGTTAAACTGGGGTTGGAACAACGCTATAGCTTACGTAAGGATGAATATTACCCCAGTCACCAATCTATTGATTTTTATCATCACTATAAAGAAGACATCGCACTGTTCGCGGAAATGGGCTTTAGTGTGTTTAGAACGTCCATCGCATGGAGTCGGCTTTATCCTAATGGTGATGAGTTGGCGCCTAATGCTGAAGGCATTGCTTTCTATCGTGATCTGTTTAATGAGTGTAAGAAATACAATATTGAGCCACTCGTTACTTTATGCCACTTCGATGTTCCCATGCACTTGGTGACTGAGTATGGTTCATGGCGTAACCGAAAAATGGTGGGTTTTTTTAGCCGCTACGCGCGAACCTGTTTCGAAGAGTTTAATGGCTTAGTAAAGTACTGGCTTACTTTCAATGAAATCAACATTATGCTGCACAGCCCTTTTTCTGCCGCAGGGCTTGTTTTCAAGGCTGATGAAGATCCTGAACAGGTTAAATATCAAGCAGCTCATCATGTGTTAGTGGCCAGCGCTTTAGCGACATGTATTGCGCATGAAGTTAATCCTGAAAACCAAGTTGGCTGTATGTTAGCTGGAGGGGGATTTTATCCTTGGTCATGTCGTCCTGATGATGTATGGGCGGCACTGAATAAAGATCGCGAGAACCTCTTTTTCACGGATATACAGGTACGTGGATATTATCCAGCTTATGCAACTCGCTTATTTAAAGAGAAGAACATTTCGCTTGTTGTAGAGCCAGAAGATGAAGCGATTCTCACCAATACCGTCGATTTTGTCTCTTTTAGTTACTACACTTCCCGTTGCACTTCCGCAGAAATGAGCGAGCAGAATAGCAGCGAAGCCAACGTCGTTAAGTCCTTGAAAAACCCCTATATCAAGGTTAGTGATTGGGGATGGGGTATCGATCCCTTGGGCTTACGTATCACGATGAATATGATGTATGACCGTTATCAAAAACCACTTTTTTTAGTCGAAAATGGGTTCGGTGCAAAAGATGAAGTGACGGAAGACGGCGAAATTAATGATGATTATCGGATTAGCTACTTACGTAGCCATATTCGTGCTATGGCTGAGGCTATTGGGGATGGTATTCCGGTAATCGGCTACACAGCATGGTCTTGTATTGATTTGGTTGCTGCGTCCACTGGGGAATTAAGTAAACGCTATGGCTTTATTTATGTTGATCTTGACGATCAAGGTAGGGGAACACGTGAACGAAAGAAAAAAAAATCCTTCTACTGGTATCAAAAAGTCATCGCGAGTCATGGGGAGGATCTGGAATAACAGAATCCCCTAGTTCAGTGTTTAACTAGGGGCTATTAAAACGGTGAAAACGTTCTAGTGTAGCCAAAAAAGTCATTTATGACCGTTACAGAGAAATAGGGTAATTCATGATGGCCTCATTTCGGTGAATTACCTTGAAGCGATGGTTGTTGATCAAAGTTATCGTCGCCAAGGAATTGCGCGAGTTTGATTCTGTATACCCATGAAATCATGGAGGCATGTTACCAGCGAGGAATGTTATCCGCTTCAAAGGAAGGGAAAACGCTCTCTCATTCAGTTGGCTGGAAGGTAGAAAGCGGCATTGTTTGAACGACAACAGTCACTCTATTGAAGAAGTGGGTGGAGTAATGATGGGATGGTCAGTGAATGATAATATGATTGGCTAGTGTTTGCGGGTTATTCTAACTATTTCGTCAACAACCAAATAGCCATCCTTATTTAGGATGGCTATTTGAGTTAGCTCATTAATGACTGTGCTCCTGTTGCGGCAAGGCAGATGCCGGAAGCCCAAATATCTTGTCAAAGGCCCAATTAAAAAAGAATGTGTAGATAGGGATAAAAATAATTAAAGCAAAATCCAATATCAGAGCTTGTAACAAGCTAATTGATAGCCACCAAGCAATCAATGGAATTAGAAAGATCACCAAGGTTAATTGAAATAAAACCGCATGGGCAAACCGGCGGCGAAATGTGCGAATTCGGGATTTCTGTTTGGATTCCCAATATTCAAAAGCGACATTGAAAATAAAGTTCCAACTAACGGCGATAGTGGTTATTACCAAAGCCAATGGCCCAGTTGTACCCGCTGAATTCCCCGAAAGAAATGCGAGTGCTAATGATGAAATCACCCAGCCAATCACTTCATAGGCGGTGATAAAAACAATTTTACGCTTAATACCTTGCATGTTTTATCTCATTTACTGTGTCGTCAGGTCTGGTAAATTAAATCAAGATTGATGATAATAAAAGTCAGCTACTATCAATATTATTGAAAGGTTAGAGATGCCATTTAACAGTGATAATTTAATGATCTTTTTAACGGTATTAGAAAAAGGATCTTTTTCAGCAGCGGCAAGGGCATTACACCGTGTGCCGTCCGCGGTGAGTATGGCTATCGCCAATTTAGAGGCGGAGTTGGGCTTTTTGCTGTTTGAAAGGCATACAAGGGAGCCTAAACCAACCGAAAAAGCGCTGGCCTTAGCACCTTATGCACGTAATATTGTGGATAATCTATGGCAGTTGAATGTATTTTCTCGCGAGTTGACTCAAGGGGTAGAAAGTACGTTAACGATTGGAATTGCGGAAGGAATTAACCCTGATTTATTATTTGATGCGCTAAAAATATTGAGTCAGCGCTACCCATTAATGCATGTGGAATTAATGACCGCGCCTCAAGATGATATTTTACCTTTATTGCATCAAAATCATATTCAATTAGCCATTGCATTTGGTGGTATATCGGTCAATTCACAAGAACAGTTTCACTGTATTGGCTATGAGTCTTTAGTCGCAACCATCTCATCAAAACATCCATCAATTGGGCATTCAGCTTCCTTATATATGGAAGATCTCGTGCAAACTCGTCAAATAATTATTACTAGTTTTCAGCATCAGCTCAGCGATATTCGTGCTGTAGTTGCGACTAATTATTGGCGAACAGATAATTTTTCAATGGCATTGGGATTAGTTGAAGCTGGAATGGGATGGGGAAATTTACCCCTCTCTTTAATTAAAGATAAATTACAGCAGGGTTCACTGAAACGATTAGAGTTTAAAAATACGCCGAATGGCTTAGAGCTACCGATACATATTGTTTGCTTGAAAGGTCAGGTGTTAAAGCGTGGTGCACAGGAATGTATTGAATTATTAAAGGCAAATAATCAATTAATGCAATCTTCCCGTGTTTGAAAACGGTTCTAATGTAGAGAATACTTTTATGTCACTAAACATTATTGGTTTATTCTTTTTAACGGCGCTAGCTGAGATTGCAGGTTGCTATTTCCCGTATTTATGGATGAAAAAGCAAGGTGGTGCATGGTTACTTTTGCCTGCTGCACTATGTTTAATGTTGTTTGTTTGGTTGCTGACGCTCCATCCTGAAGCAAGTGGGCGAATTTATGCAACATATGGGGGGATCTATATTGCAACTGCATTGATATGGTTGCGTATAGTCGATGGTGTATCATTAAACACAACGGACTGGGTGGGGGCTGTAGTAGTATTTATTGGTGCTGGTATTATTATTAGTGGTTGGAAATAGCGTTTAATTTTAAATTAATATAATTAGTTAACGCTTATTAATGAAAAGGGATTTTTGTTTTTAGTTGGATGATTATTTGAATTAAAGTAAAATTACGTATTCCTAAAGTTAAATTTAATAATAATGATAAATAGCGCGTTATTTGGTTTAAGTTTTATTTTTGTTTGGTCTTGTGGTTTTTATATTTTGATCTGAATTGTGTTTTTGCAATTTATAAATTTATCGTTAATTGATCTGTATCAATATTTAAAATAGCTACTCTATTGGTAGTATATTTAATTGGAGATTAACTACTCAGTTAATATTAATTTACCTTTTATTTTCACATTCATTGATTTTAGGCAATATATAATTATCATACGCTGATATTCTGCGACCGACTTATACCCATTTTGTTTCAAGTTGCTTAGTGTTGGACTGCACCGATTAATTCGAGTTATAGAATTTATCTTTGTCTCGAAATAGCGTTGTTAGCCACCTATCGCATGCTTGGATTATTTAGGGTAATGACAATAAATATAAAGAGGGAAGCAATGAACGTCAGTCGCAGAAAGTTTTTTAAAATCTGTGCCGGCGGGATGGCAGGTACTACTGTAGCAGCGTTAGGTTTTATGCCAGCAACGGCAATGGCCAATGTACGTGAATATAAATTACTACGGTCTAAAGAGACTCGTAATACTTGTACTTACTGTTCTGTAGGGTGTGGATTATTAATCTATAGCATGGGCGATGGTGCCATGAATGCTAAATCCGCTATTTTCCATGTTGAAGGAGATCCTGATCATCCTGTTAACCGTGGAGCTTTATGTCCTAAAGGGGCGGGCCTACTTGATTACATCCATAGTGAAAATCGACTACGTTATCCTGAATATCGCGCACCAGGCTCTGATAAATGGCAGCGTATAAGTTGGGATGAAGCTTTCACCCGTATTGCTCGGTTAATGAAAGATGACCGAGACGCAAATTTCATCGAAAAAAATGAACAAGGAACAACGGTAAATCGTTGGTTATCGACAGGGATGCTTTGTGCATCCGCGGCGAGCAACGAAACCGGTATGTTAACTCAGAAATTTGCACGCTCCCTCGGGATGTTAGCGGTTGATAACCAAGCGCGTGTCTGACACGGACCAACGGTAGCAAGTCTTGCTCCAACATTTGGTCGCGGTGCGATGACCAACCACTGGGTTGATATCAAAAATGCTAATGTCGTCGTTGTGATGGGCGGAAATGCTGCGGAAGCACATCCTGTTGGATTCCGCTGGGCAATTGAAGCGAAAAATAACAACGATGCCACACTGATTGTCATTGACCCACGTTTTACGCGTACGGCATCAGTGGCTGATCACTATGTGCCTATTCGCTCAGGTACTGACATTACCTTCTTGTCTGGGGTACTACTGTATCTGATAGAAAATAACAAAATTAATAAAGAGTACGTACAACACTATACCAATGCGGCACTCTTGGTAAGGGATGATTTCAGCTTTGAAGATGGTCTATTTAGTGGTTATAACGCGGAAAAACGCGCTTATGATAAGACCACGTGGAACTATCAATTTGATGAAAATGGTCATGCGTTGCGTGATGACTCTTTACAACATCCTCGTTGTGTATGGAATTTGCTCAAACAGCACGTTTCTCGTTATACACCCGAAATCGTCGAACAAATTTGTGGTACACCAAAAGATGACTTTTTAAAAGTCTGCGAAATTTTGGCTTCAACCAGCGCTGCCGATAGAACAACAACGTTTTTATATGCGTTAGGTTGGACTCAACATACTGTTGGTGCACAAAATATTCGTACTATGGCGATGATCCAATTGCTGCTCGGCAATATGGGTATGGCTGGTGGTGGGGTGAATGCGCTTCGTGGTCACTCAAATATTCAAGGGCTGACGGATCTCGGTTTGTTATCAACAAGTCTACCGGGATATCTCACTTTGCCTTCTGAAAAAATGGTGACAGTAGACAGCTATTTAGCTGCTAATACACCAAAAGCAACGTTGCCAAATCAGGTTAACTATTGGAGTAACTATCCAAAATTCTTTGTCAGTTTGATGAAGTCTTTCTATGGTGATGCTGCGCAAAAAGATAATCAATGGGGCTATGATTGGTTGCCAAAATGGGATCAGGCTTATGATGTCATGAAGTATTTTGACATGATGAGTAAAGATCAAGTTAATGGCTATATTTGCCAAGGTTTTAACCCTGTTGCATCGTTCCCGGACAAGAACAAAGTAGTTAGCTGCTTAAGTAAATTGAAGTACTTAGTTATTGTTGACCCTTTGGTGACGGAAACGGCTAATTTCTGGCAAAACCATGGTGAGATGAATGACGTTGATACGGCATCTATCCAAACTGAAGTGTTCCGTTTGCCATCAACCTGTTTCGCCGAAGAAGATGGTTCGATTGCTAACTCAGGCCGTTGGTTGCAATGGCACTGGAAGGCAGCAGACGCACCGGGTGAAGCACGTAATGACGGCCAGATCTTAACCGGTATTTTATATAAAATCCGCGAGCTTTATGAGCAAGAAGGCGGGAAAGGTCGTGATCAATTAATGCAGATGCGTTGGGATTACAAACGCCAATTCCATCCTGAATCAGAAGAAGTTGCGAAAGAGAACAATGGCGTTGCATTGGTCGATTTGTATGACGCTGACGGTAATTTGCAAGCCAAAAAAGGTGAACTGCTTAGCTCGTTCGCGCTGTTACGCGATGACGGCTCTACGGCCTCGTCTTGCTGGATTTATACTGGTTGCTGGACCGAAAAAGGGAACCAGATGGCAAACCGTGATAACAGTGACCCATCAGGACTCGGAAATACATTAGGTTGGGCGTGGGCATGGCCACTGAATCGCCGCGTGATTTATAACCGTGCATCTTGTGATACACAAGGTAAGCCATGGGATAAAAAACGGATGTTGATCGAGTGGAATGGGAAAAAATGGGTCGGTAATGATATTCCTGACTTTAATGCTTCGGCACCTGAAGTCGGTACTGGGCCATTTATCATGCAACCTGAAGGCTTAGGCCGTCTATTTGCAATTGATAAAATGGCGGAAGGGCCATTCCCTGAACATTATGAGCCGTTTGAAACCCCATTAGGTACGAACCCGCTACATCCAAATGTCGTTTCTAACCCAGCGGCACGTATTTTTGAGGACGATAAAAAGCGCCTTGGAAACCATGAGCAGTTCCCTTATGTCGGAACGACTTACCGCTTAACGGAGCATTTCCATACGTGGACGAAGCATGCGCGTTTAAATGCGATTGTGCAGCCTGAACAATTCGTTGAGATCAGTGAAACCTTGGCGAAGGCAAAAGGTATTGTAAATGGCGATAGAGTCAAAGTGAGCAGTCAACGTGGCTTCATTAAAGCAGTAGCCGTTGTGACACAGCGCTTACAAACGTTGATGGTCGATGGTAAACCGATAGAAACGATTGGGGTACCGATCCACTGGGGCTTTGAAGGTGCAACGCAAAAAGGCTTCATTACGAATACGTTAACACCATCCGTTGGTGACGCAAACTCTCAGACACCTGAGTATAAAGCGTTTTTGGTTAATATAGAGAAGGCGTAAGGGAGGGAACGAATGCAATCTCAAGACATTATTAAACGTTCCGCGACCAACAGTATTACGCCTCCACCACAAGCGCGTGATGACAAGTTTGAAGTTGCGAAACTCATTGATGTAACGTCCTGTATTGGTTGTAAAGCCTGTCAGGTGGCGTGTTCGGAATGGAACGACATTCGTGATGAGGTCGGCCATTGTGTGGGGGTTTATGACAACCCTCTGGATTTGAGCGCTAAGTCATGGACAGTGATGCGTTTTAGCGAAACGACTGAAAATGGCAAGTTAGAATGGCTTATCCGTAAAGATGGCTGTATGCACTGTACGGATCCTGGTTGTTTAAAGTCTTGCCCTTCAGCAGGCGCTATTATCCAGTATGCAAATGGTATTGTGGATTTCCAATCTGAGCACTGTATCGGTTGTGGTTATTGTATTGCGGGATGCCCATTTAATATTCCTCGTTTAAACCCGAAAGATAATCGAGTTTATAAATGTACTTTGTGTGTGGATAGAGTCGCGGTAGGCCAAGAGCCAGCCTGTGTGAAAACCTGCCCAACAGGGGCTATTCATTTCGGTACTAAAAAAGAGATGTTGGAATATGCCTCTGAGCGTGTCGATAAACTACAAAAACGTGGTTTTAAAAACGCAGGGATCTACGACCCTAAAGGCGTGGGCGGTACACATGTGATGTATGTACTCCAACATGCGGATAATCCAGAGTTATATCATGGGTTACCAAAGGATCCACAAATTGATACACCGATTAACTTGTGGAAGGCAGTCTTGAAACCACTTTCAGTAGTCGGCTTTATTGCCACTTTTGCAGGGTTGATTTTCCACTATGTTGGAGTTGGCCCTAATAAAGAAGTGGATGATGAAGAGGAGGAAGATGGTCATGAGTAAAAAGAGCAAAATGATTGTTCGGACAAAGTTTATTGACCGAGCATGCCACTGGACCGTGGTTATCTGCTTCTTTTTAGTTGCTTTGTCTGGGATAGCGCTCTTTTTCCCAACATTGCAATGGTTGACTGAAACCTTTGGTACACCACAAATGGGGCGGATCCTACATCCATTCTTTGGCGTATTAATCTTTGTGGTGTTGATGTTTATGTTTTTCCGTTTTGTAAAACATAACATTCCAGATAAACAAGATTTACCTTGGATCAAGAACATTGTGGAGGTTCTTAAAGGTAACGAACACCATGTTGCAGATGTAGGCAAATATAACGCAGGACAAAAAATGATGTTCTGGAGCATCATGAGTATGATTTTTGTACTCTTAGCAACAGGGATCATTATCTGGCGTCCATATTTTGCGCATTTATTCCCAATGTGGTTAGTACGCTGGAGTTTATTTATCCATGCGGCGGCGGCAATCATCTTAATTCACGCTATTCTGATCCATATGTATATGGCATTTTGGGTTAAAGGCTCGATTAAGGGGATGATTGAAGGGAAAGTCAGTCGTCGTTGGGCGAAAAAACATCACCCTCGTTGGTATCGAGAAATTGAAGCAAAAGAGGCGGAAACGGAAAAAAACAAATCGTAACGCTTTCCATTTTTAATTCAAAGCCACTGCAATAATGCGGTGGCTTTTTTTTGGCGATTTTTTTGTTAGTGTTAATGGTTCGTGCATATGCAGAGGAAAAAAACATGCGGGCTGACCAATATATTGCTTACTGTTCCGTTCGAGCATTAAAACGAGAAAAAGACCGTTCATTATTACGTAAAATGTCTTATGTGAAATATTGGGTTTTATGTAACCAACAAGGCGCAGAAGTTATCCGAGAAACTCAGGTGGATGATTTTATCGAACAGTTACGCCGTTATTTAAATATAACAAGAAACAGCCAATACTATTTTAATCAACAGCAACAAATCGTCATCACTTGCGATAAGCCTACTTCAATAGTTTTAACTTTAGAATGGGCAGATGAAAGTGCCATATTTGTTGAGTCAGTATCAGAGCAATCTCTGTCATCATTGCAAAATGAAGGGAATAACTTGCAGGCATTTTTGCTGACGCTGCAAAAAATTGAACAATTAGCTGAACAAATCGGTGAAACAGGATTTGCTGCTATTTTTAAATCGCAAGCAGAAAAACTCCAAAAGCCAGTTGAAGATAATGAGATGCTTTGTGAACGATTATTTGATGTGGCATGTGGCGCTTGGGTATTCGGTGGTATGGGGTCATGGAATGATTCATCCCCATTTTTAGCTTATGAAAAAGGGTTAGAAGCAGAATATGATAGGTTAACCAATGAACTGTATCACCATATAAACCTTGCGCTTCGTTATTCAGCAAATCAATGTGCGTGTGACCCATTGAACTGAAACAGCACTTTTTCTGAAAAACAAACATAAAAAGCAGCATAGCTTAGAACAGCGACTTCAATTATCGGAGCGAAGTCAGCGACATACATTAACAATCACTTGCAAACAACAATAAAAGAGTACGACTATGAGTATTGAATCTGTTAGACGCTTTATGGCTCAACATGCGCCAGATATCGACATTATTGAAACCGATGGCGTGACGGCTACCGTTGAGCAAGCTGCCATCGTTCATAATGTTGAGCCTAACCAAATAGCGAAAACCTTATCATTGAAAGTGAAAAATGAGGTTGTGCTTGTGGTTTGTGCTGGAGAAGCTCGATTAGATAACCAAAAGGTTAAACAGGCTTTAGGCTCGAAAGCGAGAATGCTCAGAGCCGATGAGGTGGTAGAGCTAACCAGTCACCCTGTTGGGGGTGTTTGTCCATTTGGTTTGCCTTTCGAACTCCCTGTATATTGCGATATTTCATTGCAACAATACAGTGAGGTACTGCCTGCTGCTGGCTCTGTAAACAGTGCGCTGAGAATATCGCCTCAACGGATGCTCGAGCTGACCAAAGGTGCTTGGATAGATATTTGCCAATAGTTGTATCGATTTACAAATAAGGGTTTTGTAGGCGATATAACACATGTTCTTGTAGCCAATGGCCTTCAGGGAGTGCTGGATGAGCGAAGTTTTCAGCCTCCTTGGTCATCCCTAATTTTTTCATCACGCCTTCAGAAGGGGTATTGGCGACCGCAGTGAATGCGACAATTTCTTTTAGTTTAAGTTGATTAAAAGCGAATTGGATAACAGTCTTGGCCGCCTCTGTTGTATAGCCTTGCCGCCAATATTGCGGAAGTAATCGCCATGCGATTTCTGTGCAAGGGGAGCAAGGAAGCGGATATTCTGGAATATTTAATCCAACAAACCCAATCAGTGAATGGTTCGATTTTAATTCAACGGCCCATATGCCCCATCCTCCTTGGGTGGCAAATCGTTCCATAATCGTGTCCATCATTTGATCACTTTGTGATTTATTTAATACCGAAGGGAAGTAGCGCATTACCTCCGGTGAACTATTCATATCAAAAAAACGCTCTTTATCTTGTTCGGCCCAGCGTCTTAAACGTAAGCGAGGCGTTTCAAGTTCTATGATTGACATGTGAAACCTTGTATTATTTTGTGGTTAATTGCATGTGGAGAATGGGGAAGGGGTTACCTTCACTATCCGTTTCAGAACGAGCAAATTGTGTAAACCCCATATGTTGGTAGAAACCAACAGCTTGTGGATTCTGCTCATTGACATCAACTTCATTAATGCCCAGCTCTTTTATGGCAAAATTGAGGAGTTGTTTACCTATTCCTTTACCCCGATGAGCCGCTGAAATAAATAACATTTCAAGTTTATGTTGATCAACGCCAATAAACCCACTTATTTGATTATTTTCATCTATTGAGACATAAGTTGCCAATTGGGGAAGATATTGTTCACGGATTGCCACTTTTAACGTCTGTAATATATTTTCAGGTAAAAAATCGTGCGTTGCTCTGACGGATGACTCCCAAACAGCCATAATTTGCTGGTATTGTGCAGGAGTAGCAGGTTGAATACCCATGAATGATGCCTTTAGCCCAATGTCGTTTCTTTGAGTGTATTGATTAATATGCCGTAGCGCAATTTTAAAATAGCTTTCATAGAAATAGCGTATTTATCCTTAATTGAGGGAAAAACAGCAGGCCAAGTCTATTTTTGAGATATTAATCGCAGAAAAAAAAGTCAGTTACTTCATTATAACGGAATGTTAATTTTATAGAAAAATAATCATAATGGGATTGTTTTTATAGAATATTAACGGCAGGAATCATAACGATAATATACAACAACAAAATGGTAGGGAGCTTTCGATGAAATATAAAGTTTTAACAGTTTGTTTATCAGCCGCATTGCTTACCCCAATGACTCCAGTACTTGCAAATACCGATAATGTCGAAAATATGCAACTTGACCAAGTTTTATTATTAAGTCGTCATAATTTGCGCACACCGATTGTGAATACGGGGATCTTAACCGAAGTTACCGATAAAAAATGGCCAGCTTGGGATGCGCAAAGTGGCTATTTAACAACAAAAGGTGGTGCACTAGAAGTGTATATGGGGCACTACTTTAGAGAATGGATTGAGCAAAATAAATTAGTTCCCGATGAATTATGCCCAACGGGTAATGAAGATCTTTTCGTTTACACGAATAGCTTACAAAGAACCATTGCAACGGCTCAATTTTTCACTGCGGGCGCATTTCCTGGGTGCACAGTGAAGATCCACCACCAACCTGAAATAGGTAAGATGGATCCTGTTTTTAATCCAATCATTACTAACGATAGCCCTGAGTTTAAACAAAAAGCATTATTAGCCATGGAGGAGCATTTAAAGGGCCTCAACCTTAAACCTGGTTATGATGAATTGGATACCGTGCTCGACATTAAAAATTCGGAGAAATGTAAGACCGATAAACTCTGCGAGCTTTCATCGCAAACAAACAGTTTTATTATTGAAGCGAATAAAGAACCGGGGGTTGTTGGCTCACTTAAAATAGCGAACTCGGCAGTAGATGCTATCGATTTGCAATACTATGAGGGTTTTCCTGAATCACAAGTGGCTTGGGGTATGGTCAACACGGATGATAAATGGACTAAATTAAATACCCTTAAAAATGGTTATCAGGAAACGCTATTTTCCCCCAAATTGATTGCGAAGAATGTGGCTCACCCATTATTAAATTATATCAATAAGGGCTTTGTTTCCGCTGATAAAGGTGAGACTGCTAAATTTATTATGTTGGTTGGGCATGACTCAAATATTGCTTCCTTAATGTCAGCAATGGATTTCAAACCTTATAAACTACCTGATCAATATGAATATACGCCTATTGGTGGAAAATTGGTCTTCCAACGTTGGCATGATAAGAGCGATAAGAAAGACTATGTTAAAGTGGAGTATGTATATCAAACAGCAGAGCAACTTAGAAATAATAGTTACCTGTCTTTAGAAACGCCACCAAAACATGTCACGCTAGAAATGAAAAATTGCCCAATAGATAAAAATGGATACTGCTCTTGGGAAGATTTCCAAAAAGTGATGAAATCAGCATTAGATCAATCAAACTAAAATAGCCTCTATTTATTGCCCGTGGCCTTGCGGGCAATAAATATCATCTGTATATATACTTTATATTTCGCATGTTAAAACTCACGGAATGGACCCCAGTGTGTGTGTTAGCATTTGTTTTTTACACAAGATAAATCGATAAAACTGGACAAAATGAATATCCAATTACAACGTTTAAGTCAAATTAACTGTCATGACATCATCGCATTAAATACTCACCCGCTTGTATTAGCGCATATGCCGCTAGGTGATAATCAATTTGATGAGACTTTTTGCAAGGAATGGGTCAAACAGAAAGAGCAACACTGGCAAACACATGGCTTTGGTGTGTGGGCATTAACTTTTGATGGCGTATTTGGCGGCTGGGGTGGTTTTCAAGATGAAAATGGAGACGCAGATTTAGCGTTAGTGCTTCATCCAGATTACTGGGGATACGGTAAAAATATTGCTAAAAAAATAGTTGAGCAAGCGGCGGCTCAACTGTCATTAACGTCGATAACTATCCACCTCCCACTAAGTCGAAAAAAACTGGGCGCAATTAGGCGCTATGGTTTTATCGAAGAGGGAGAGGTGGATTTTGATGGGGTGGCTTTTAAGCGTTTTCGATTGAAACTATCATCGTTAATGAAGAAAAAACCCTGCTAAAAAGCAGGGCGTGAAAGCCACGAAAATGTTTATGAGCCTTCAATTTAACTGATAATCTTGTGTAATAGTCTTATAAATTGTGTGTATTTATTATCTCTTGATATCATCGTAAAAAGATGATCTTGATGAGTTTAAAGGCTGAATATTTTATTAAAAAATCTATTTTTTGCTATCGCATTTTTATTATCGAACGACTAAAACTGAAGTTTTTGCATAGCGTACGACAGATGCTGCATTAGACCCTAACAGGTATGTTGACATACTTGGATGGCGAGAGCCGATTAAAATGAGATCTGCATTGATTTCCTCAGCGATAGCCAAGATTTCATCTTTCACGGAGCCGACAGAAGAGGTGACGTGGATCTTATTTTCTGGGATAGAGAAGCGTTTAACTTTCTCTTTTAATTCATCGAGAATCACTTCGGCTTGCTTTTCTTCGTCAGGGAAATCACTAGGAAGAATGGTTCCACCATAGCGCAAATAGTTAGAAATAGGTGCTGTGACAGCAAGGAAATGAACTTCAGCGTCATTTAATTTCTGAATTGCATTAACATGGGGTATGACGAGATCAGTCAGTGCATCTTCGCTAACGTCGATCGGAACTAAAATAGTTTTGTACATAAATCCTCCTTTTTATCTTTTATTTTATAAGTTTAGAACATTTCAAAGCATATTGAAATTAATCATTAATATTTTAAATGTAATTAGCTATTTTGGTTAAAAATGAAAGGGGATAGCTGTTCAGTGTTGAAAGTAGGGGAGGAAAGTATCACTGCTACGGCTTGTAGCAGTGAATCAAACGAATAGATTACTTTTTACAAGCTTCTTTTAAACCACCTTTACAGGCTTTATTTAAATATTCGCTCGCTGCTTTATCATCCATTTCTGTACCCTCGCCATTTTCATACATTTTACCGACTTGGTATTGTGCTGGTGGGAACTTTTTATCGGCTGATTTTTTAAACCAATCAAAAGCAATAATGTAGTTTTGTTTCACTCCAACGCCTTGATAGTATATCTGCCCAAGGTAATTCTGGGCTTCTGCATTGCCTTGATTGGCGGATTTTTCAAGCCAGTTGATTGCGGTTTCAATGTTAGGTTCAACGCCATTACCATTTAAGTACATGTCGGCTAAAAAAAGCTGTGCATCTGCGTTACCCTTATTGGACGCCATAGTTAACCATTTTTTAGCTTTAGGATAATCTTGTTTTATCTCTTTGCCTAGGTAATAGCCAATACCTAGCATAACTTGCGCTTTGATATCACCTTTTTTGGCTTCATTCTCCACAATTCTTAACGTCTCTTTTGGAACTTCCGCGAAACTTGAGTGAATAGAAAGAATGAAAAGTAACAGTAATGAGTAGATTTTATACATAGTGCTATTAATATCTTATTGTGTCAGTGAGCAAGATAAAGATAGTGATTCGTTTTTATATGAAGACATAGATCAAGCGAATAATAACATTATCAACAATCGTTGTTAGGGTTAACCAATAAATTTTACGTTAAATACTCTACGTCGCCAAACATAGAATATCAATGTGTTTTAACGTTTTTTATATGATGGAAGATATTTCAATGTGATGAATCGATATCACGCAGATTATGTGTATTTTTAATATAAAACAAGGCATGGGGTGAGTTAAATTCAGATGGTGACGGAGTGGGAGTATTTTATAAGTTTATTATATTGTAATTAGCATATTATATAGTATTTTTCGATATGCTGGTTTTTTTTGCTAATGCTGGATTGGGATAGTTTTTTTGAAATATCAAGCATGGTAAAGAATAAATAAAAATCAATTAACAACCCCTTAAAAACGGCATTTAAAGCAGGGTATTTTTAGGCATTTTCTTAAACGTATAATTATTTAAATATAAGTTAAAAATCGTTAACACCCCCTAGCAATTTAGGGGATGTTGTTATTTAGACGTTATTTTACCAGGTGTTAGTTACCATCATTAGCCCAGGTAAGGTGCAAGTCACAATACCGATTACCAAAGTTAACTCACCGAGATATTTAATGGTTTTATTAAGTGAAAATACGCAGAAAAATAGAAACCATAGAATAGCCCAAAGCAACCATAGTCCAATCATTCGAGCATCAGCACTTGTGTAGTAGGCGTAGAATAAAGCATTAAAAAAGACGAAAAGGCAGTACCAACCAAATAGTTTCCCTGATAGTGAATATATCTTTATAAAACTGAGAAAAATATAAGTGAATGTAAATAACATTGATTGGGCAATGGCAAGGTATGCAGTATTTTCTTTAGCATTTACCATTAAAACAATATTGCCAATTAAGCAGAAAAAACCAATAATGCCATTGAATATTCCTGTTTCTTTATTGTCATATCCTTTAATGATAGAAATACCGTTAATGATTAAAACGCTACCAATAAAAATGAGTAATAGGCCATTCATTTATCACCTCTTGAGGGAGAATTGATTTTTTTCGACAGTAAATTCTATGTGCTCTCTGCTTTTTTCATGTAATATTACATCGGCAACTAATGGTTCAATATGAATTTTAAATATTCGCTTGATATCTCTTACCCCGTAGCGACGATCGCACATTGAATTTATTTTCATTTTTGTTGCAGTATCCAGTACTACTGTGACGGCGTTTTTAGCGATTCTTTTATTGAGTTTTGAAAGTTCAATATCAATAATTTTACTCGCTTGTTCTGAATCTATTTTATTAAAGCTAATCTTTCTATCGATACGGTTAATAAATTCAGGTTCAAATTTATTTTCTAACAATTTTAGTATTTTTTGCTGATAATATTTTTTAGTGAATAAATGTACTAACCCCTGTTTTTCATTTAAAATATCTCTAGAGCCTAAATTGGAAGTCATAATAATAATGGCATTTTTGAAGTTAATAACTTTCTGACCATTTGCAAGGCTCAATTCACCAGTATCAAGAATATTGAGCAGTGTTCTAATCACTTCTTTGCTTGCTTTTTCTATTTCATCAAATAAGACAATACCTGGTGTACTATAGCTTCCTTCGATTTTATCTATATCAAACAAGGAATATGATTCTTTACTCCCAGCGTAACCGGGAGGTGCACCAGATAAAGATGCGGCATAATGATCTTGAGACAACGTATTCATATTTATGCGACAATAATGCGCTTTACCATTATTAAGCGCTTTTGCTAAAGCGATCACTGTTTCTGTTTTACCAACACCAGTTGGCCCAAGAAATAGCATGGTACTTAGTGGCCTTTCGGGATCAAAAATATTGGTTTTAATACAATAAAGAATATCCTTTAACTGTTTTAAAGCCTCCTCTTGGCCAATAATAGTATTTTCAATATATTGAATGACTTTATCAGGATCAAAAATAAACCGGAAATGGCCCATCTTTTTTTGGGGCTCTGAAATGTGTTTTTCTTTATGACTTTCAGCTAGCATATCATTAATAAAGGGCATGGATTATTCCTAAATAGTGATAATTTATTAAGTAGTAAATCAAGAAAAACTATTTATATAAAATACGATAATATTCCCCGTTGTTGACGCATACGACAACGTTTAAAAATAACAATTTATATTTAGTAAATTTATAATTTATTCATTAGCCTACAATTTTTATTTTATTGCCATCGGTTGGTAAATTGTAAACTTGGCACTCTGAAACACCGATAGTCTCTCTGGTTATGCTTTCAACTTGCTGTTGAGTTTTTTCTGCATCTAGAACCCAACTACGATAAAACTCAAACGGGCACTCTGCGAGACCTTTATCACCATCACCTGATTGATAAATACCGGTATAACCACGATGTAATATTTTAAAGAGGTGGTTTTGTGATTGGTCATATCGACGCGCATCGCGAATTTCCGTGACAGAAAGTTGCGCGTATTGGACGCCCATCTCTTCTTCACCACATTCGCCCAATGTGTGACCATCAAAACCAATAATAGCGGAATGACCAAAGTAGGTATAAACACCGTCAAAACCTGTTCCATTCGCCACGGCGACATAACAGTTATTTGCCCACGCCATGGTTTTTGCCATCATAATTTGCTGCTCTTTGGCAGGATACATATAGCCTTGGCAGCGAATAATTAACTCAGCGCCTTTCATTGCACAATCACGCCATATTTCAGGGTAATTACCATCATCACAGATGATCGGACTTATTTTTAACCCTTTAGGTCCTTCTGAAACATAAGTTTTATCGCCGGGATACCAACCTTCGACAGGGCACCACGGGATAATTTTGCGGTATTTTTGTACAATATTCCCTTTGTCATCAATTAAGATAAGTGTGTTATAAGGGGCTTTTAAGGGATGTTCTTCGTGCTGTTCACCTGTGATTGAAAATACGCCCCACACACCATTTGCTTTACATGCAGCTGAAAAAATTTGTGTTTCATCACCCGGTACAGTTGCTGCCGTTTCCATCATCTCTTCATGATCATACATAATGCCTTGAGTGCTGTACTCAGGAAAAATAATCAGATCAAGTCCTGGAAAACCGGTTTTCATTCCTGCAATAACATCTGAGATTTTATTTGCATTTTCAATAACTTCTTTTCGATTATGCAAACGAGGTATTTTATAGTTCACAACCGCAACACCCACTGATGTTGGACTACTTGAAATATCACCATGTCTCATAAGTTTCCCCTTTGTGTCATTTTGATGTTCGTTTTACGACTAAGTAAATATAGTTATTAAGTTACAAGTGGGGGGAGTAAATGGCGACGAAATGTGATTTACGTCGCATTTTTATAATGAATTTTGTGGAGTTATTTAATTGTTTGATTTTATTAGCTAATTTTTTCTTAGAGAGTGTGTTTTATCGTTTATATGGGGTTTTACTTGGTCAATCACAGAAGAGGTAATGGGGGATAATAACGAAAATTTGTGTAACAAATTTATTTTTATATTATGACTTTGATTTAAATTAATGATAAATGTTGGTGATGGGTGCGCTTAGCTGTTTTTTAAAGTTTAATCTTTAGTAGAGGGTTGTCGTTCTTATTTGTAAAAAATCAGCACAACTAACTGATCAATGTCATGATAAAACGGCAACCCCGTAAAATTGAAATGTCACTTTAATTTTTCAGATAACCATAAGCCACTTTTTTTCATTAAATAACCGAATAAGACCCCCACCAATAATGAAGGAAGGGCGGCTGTCCATTCGCCTTGAGAGGCAAAAAGAGCACATGCGCCAATAAATGTGCCGGGAATATATGATAGCCATTGCTGCCTTGCTTGAATGCACATCATAAAAGCCACAATACCCGTGATCAAATATTCCAATAAATTAGGAATACCATTAAACAAGGTATCGCTGTGGAGCATAATGAGACCCCATGCGACTCCGCTGGCGGTAGTGAAGAAGGTAATGAACAACCCTTTAATGCCTTCTTTTGGATAAGCAAAATAAGCGGTACAGCCTAAAAAACCAGCCCACCCAATCAGCCCTAACGAATTCGCTAACCACGCCCAAACGGCTGACAAAATCGCGGTTGTTAAAGAAATAGAAAAAAGTATTTTCACAGTGATTCTTAAATAATGATTAAAGTTAAACCAGAATAGAAAATGAACCCGTCATTCTCTTGACATGTTTATCGAGCCATCTATCGGGAGAGGTTATCGAAGGGAGGGGATTCTATCATTAGCTAATCAGGTAAAAAAAAGCATTTGATCAAGATATACGCGGAAATTTTCCTATCTAGATTGAACGTGTTGTTTTTAGACAGCTAGGTAGCAGGTGAGTGCCTGTTGAACGGGTTCGATTGACAGCTTGCTACCTAGATATACACTATTCCATATCAAATAACGGTGTTGGTTTTCCGTTATCATCAACGGCAACAAAATTAAATTGACCATGGATCACTTCTTCGCGTCCTTCACGATACATATCTTCTAAGAATATCGACACATTGACAGTCAAACTTGTTCGACCAACGCGGCTAACTTTACCGACTAATTCGACGATGGTGCCAGAAGGAATCGGGTGAGTAAAATTGATTTTTTCGGTTGAGACTGTCACTAAGCGTTTACGGCAAAAACGTGTTGCGGTAATAAAAGAGACCTCATCCATCCAAGCGAGAGCGGTACCACCAAATAAGGTGTCGTGGTGGTTAGTGGTGGTTGGAAAAATAACCTTTGAAACACTTGTGATAGAACCTTCAATTTTTTGCGTGATTATCTCATCAACGTCAGAACGCATAATATGGCCTTACAATAATTGCTGTGGAGACGATATTCGTCATACTTCAAATGGCAGCATTGCTGACGGCATTGATGCAATAATGGCATACATTTGTATGTATTTAGTGGCATATGCGTCGTCGCCTAGCTGCCTTTCATCTATCAACTCAGTGTAATATGCTTTTAAAATAAATTACACCGATGATATTTCAAGGGTAAATATATTAGTGATCATAGATGTATATGACCCGTTAAAAACAGTGTTGCCTCACCCGTTAATTTTACCCGCTGATCTTCAACCGCACATAGTACGACACCACCACGAGCCGATATTTGATGGCCGACTAACTGATTTTTATTTAAGCGAGCCGCCCATAATGGGGCAATGGCACAATGCGAGGTACCTGTGACGGGATCTTCATCCACGCCTTTAGCTGGGGCAAAATAGCGTGAAACAAAGTCGATATGTGGTTCATGACTTGCTGCTGTAATTGTTAGGCCAGGTAGAGGCAGTGCAGCTAAAGCAGACATATTTGGAGAGCAGTGTGCCACTTGGTCAGGGCTACTTAAGAAACAGACATAGCGATCTTTAGCTAGCCACAATGCTTCAATTTCAACTCCCAAAATATCGGCTAGCTGTGGGTAATCTGCAATTGAAGCAGGTTGTGTATTGAGAATAGGGAAATCGAGAGTAAACCCACTGCCATTTTTATAAAGCGTCAGCTCCCCTGAGAGGGATTTAAAAATAAAAGGGTTAATGGGGTGTTGCCTAAACTGATTAAGGACAAATGCAGTCGCTAATGTGGCATGCCCACAGAGATTGACCTCTACCGCCGGTGTGAACCAGCGAATATGATCCCCAACTAAAAATGCGGTTTCTGATAAATTAATTTCAGCCGCAATCGCAATCAATTGGTTATCTGGTAACCATTCATCAAGTAATACGACCGCGGCAGGGTTGCCTTGAAACTGGGTATTGGTAAAAGCATCAACATAGAAAACAGGCAGTGTTGAAAGACTCATAACGGTTTCCAAAAGCAGGTTAAATAGGGGAAAAGTATAGCGTTAATTAATCACTAACATAATAGTTTTAAGGATGAAATAAAAACGCCCGATAGGCAATTCTGCATATCGGGCGTGGGGATGATTGATAACTAACGGAAAATTATTTTGCGTTTACTTCGTTATCATCTGCATTTTTTAACATTTTTCTAACTGGAATGATTAATGCAGCTAGCACGATTGCACAGATAACTAATGCGATTGAAACATGTGAGAACAACTCAGGCATTGAATTTAGTTGTTCTTTATTGATGTTTCCGCCCATGATACCAGCAGCAAGGTTACCTAATGCGCTTGCACAGAACCAGAGCCCCATCACTTGGCCACGCATCTTTTGTGGTGCCAGCAGAGTCATGGTTGCTAAGCCAATAGGGCTTAGGCATAGCTCACCGAGAGTGAGTAAAAGAATACTCGAAACTAACCAGAACGGCGAAACCCCTGTTTGTGTGGCAAGAACTTGGTTGGCTGCCATCATCATGACCGCAAAGCCTGCCGCAGCAAATAAGATACCGATGACAAATTTAGTCATGCTGCTTGGGTTGATATTGCGTTTGGCAAGAGAAGGCCAGAACCAGCTAAAGACAGGTGCCAACAGGATAATAAACAATGCGTTGATAGACTGGAACCAAATGGTTGGGATCTCAAATGAGCCCATTTGGCGATCGGTATAGTCACGCGCAAAGATATTAAATGAGGTTGGTTTTTGTTCAAACGCTGACCAGAAGAAAGCTGCTGCAATGAGCAGTATCAAACAAGCGAGGAGACGTGAACGCTCACTGCTATTAAGGCCGGCAAAGAAGAACATGAAAAAGAAGTAGATACCCATACACGTGGAGATGATGTAGGCTGAGCTTTTTGCGATTGTCGCCGCATTAAAGGGGATAACGCCATTGTCGATAAGGATCACTAACACCGCGAGGATTGCCATAGCGAGCGTTACCCATTTACCGACATTTTTACGCTCGACAGTTGGGCGGTTCCACGTTGAATCTAACCCGACTTCTTTGTCGTAGCGGCGCATTTGTGGGATGGCATAGAAACGGAAAATCAAGAGTGCAATCAGCATACCGATACCGCCAAGACCAAAGCCAAGATGCCAGCCGTATTTTTCATGCAAAGGGCCGATGATCAGTGGAGCGATAAACGACCCCATGTTAATCCCCATATAGAACAAGGAGAAACCACCGTCACGACGAGTATCTTCTTTTTTATAGAGTGTTCCCACCATAACCGTGATACAGGTTTTAAACAAACCAGTTCCTAACACGATTAATAGGAGACCAACAAAGAAGAAGGTATTGCTTAAAAACGCTGACATTGCGATTGATAAGTGGCCGAATGCAATGATTAACGAGCCGTACCAAACCGCTCTGCGCTGCCCTAGCCAGTTATCTGCTAGCCAGCCACCAGGAAGTGATGTGATATAAACCCCACCAGCAAAGATCCCGACGATAGCGGAGGCTTGCTCAATAGGTAACTCCATTCCCCCTTGTAGCAGTGCGGCACTCATAAACAAGATGAGCAGTGGGCGCACGCCATAGAAAGAGAACCTTTCCCACATTTCCGTGAGGAAGAGTGAACTCAGTGGGTATGGATGCCCAAAAAAGGTTTTTGTTTTAGTCGCAGAATGACTCATCTGTGAACTCCGATAAATTATATTTTGATTAGTTGTGCTTGAAAAAACACCTGACAAAGTGGTAGGTGCCAAAATTTAGAGATATGTTAACTTCATTTTGTAAACATATTTTTAACATACATTATTATAAAAACACTGAAAAACAGAATATATTTATTGTGAAAAGTGTTTTTTTAAGGTGAAAAGTCGATATCACTCGCATTTTTCACGATAAGGTAGGCGACAATACAGGAATTTTGTTGACAAGAAAAGAGGTGATTATAAAAGAAACATAGTCTTATAAAACATAAATTTATGTTATGTTTTCTGTGTTTTTTGCATAAAATGCTGTTATACCTACAATAAATGAGGGAAATGAATAAATAACTCTACCGATTATTCACAGTGAACGTGATGGGATGTTTTGTTCAGCAGCGAGAGAAGGCTTAGCCCTCTCTTTTCTATTAGGCCGATGGTGATTTACAATCCTGAGATTGACGTTTAATGATGTACCATGAATAAAGTAAGTTAAATAGAACTAAGGCAGCGGTAAAGAAAAAGACGGCTCTAAAGCCATAGCTTGCGGCCACAAACGAGCCCATTAGCGGGCCAGTCACGTTCCCAACATCCCGCAAGGCTTGGTTGTAGCTGAAAATGCGCCCTGTCACTTGATGTGAGATGTTATAGATAATTAATGTTTGTACTGCGGGCAATAAAGCGGCGTTTAATGCACCGAGCAAGAAACGCAGCGCCCCCAACTCCCAGTAATTACTCACCAATCCCATAGGGAATAAAACGAAAATAGAGGCCGCTAATACTGCAAGTAGCACTTTTTCTGGCCCGATACGATCACTTAGTTTCCCCAATCTAGGCGCACTGAGTAGCGCTGCAACCCCTGGAATTGAGGCAATTACCCCGCTAATAAAGGCTAAATTCTCAGTCGTGCCTGCAAGATCACGAACATAGAGTGTAATGACAGGGTTGATGGAACCAATCGCAGCTTGAATAATCATGGTGGTAAAAAATAAGCTAATCACCAAATTCTTATTTTTGAGGGAGGCAAATACTTGTTTGTTATTCAGCGCGTCTTTACGTGAAACAGGGGTAAAACGTTCACGAACATAGAATAAGGTCACAATAAAACAAATAAAGAGGACCGTTGCAGTAATAAAGAAAACGGGGCGTAAGCCATATTGGTCAGCAAGTAACCCGCCAATCAATGGACCGATCAGGGCACCACTAACGGCGCCCGTCGCTAATACGCCCATTGCCCAACCACTTTTTTTCACGGGAACTTGTGTGGCGATGAGGGCATTTGCATTGGGCACAAATCCACCGAGTAATCCTAATAAGGCCCTTAGTATCAATAATTGCCAAATGTTTTGAGCGAAACCAATGAGCACCATCACTATTGCCATACCGAGTGCTGAGCGTAGTAGCATCAACTTTCTGCCTTTGCGGTCAGATAAACGCCCCCAAAATGGAGCGGCAATAGCGGAAAACAAAAACGTAATACTGAAAACGGCCCCTGTCCATAGGTTTAATGAGCTGTGATCGGTAACCCCTAACTCCTCAATATAAAGCGGAAGAAAAGGCATGATCAGGCTAAATGCCGCACCGGTTAAAAAACAACCGAACCAAACGACATAAAGATTACGTTTCCAATAACTGTTTCTGTTTAACATAGACTCCTTGCTCAACTGTTTATGCTTAAAACACAACGGCTGCCAGATAACTGACAGCCGTTGTGTTTTATCTAATGATGGATTTTGTCTAAATCACCGTACAAAGAAGTTTCTCCTTTGGGGCGCGTTTTAAAACGTCGGTGTAGCCACATATATTGTTCGGGGGCTAATAATATCGCTTGCTCAATAAGTTGATTCATTTTGGTTGCAACCGCGACTTCATCATCGATAGGGAAATCATCGACAGCAGGTTGAATAACCAACTCATAACCTTTTCCTGCGGGTAAGCGACGTGGAATAAAAGGAACAATAAGCGGATTCGCTAAGCGCAATAAGATCGCTGAGCCATTGGTGGTTGCTGCATTTTTTACTGCAAATAGTGGGGCAAACGAGCTATTTCGAGGACCATAATCATGGTCGGGGGCATACCACAATATTTCCCCTTGTTTGAGACTGCGTACCATCCCTTTGACGTCTTTGCGGTCCAACATATATTTGTTAGAGCGTAGGCGTCCTCGGGTCTGAAGCCAGTCCATTAATTTATTATCATTTGGGCGGTAAACGCCAATGCCGGGGTTAAGCATACCGAAAGCTCTTGCACCAAGCTCTAATGTCAGAAAATGGATCCCTAATACAATAATGCCACGACCTGTCGATTGAGCCGCAATCATATGTTCACGCCCTTCGATTTTGAACCAGCGGCGTATGCGCCATTCAGGCCAAAACCATGCCATGCCTGTTTCAAAAACCCCCATACCCACGGACTCAAAATTTTTATCAATGTAGTGTTGGCGTTTTTCTAAGCTCATTTCAGGAAAACAGAGCGCTAGGTTGCGATCGGCAATTTGGGCGCGTTTTTTTAGCAAATGTTTGGACAATAAGCCTAAACGGGTTCCCATCCAATAAATCATGGGATAGGGCAAAAGAACCAGTACGTAAAGCAGACCGATACCAAACCAAGTGAGCCAGTAACGTGGGTGTAATAAACTTTTATCAAACTTTGGAGCTTGTATCATTGGTTTCCAAAAAATTAGGTTAGTGACTGAAGGCTGTTGTGAGTTGTTTAAATTTTTATGACAACAGCGATTAACAGATTGATTTTAGCGACTAGAAGGCCATGAGATGAGCAAGCAAGCCAGTGCTAAAAGCAATCAAATTATCAATAGTATCTATTATATACTCTAAATAATTTGAGGGGCAGGTCAGTAGAGACCTAAGGCTGTAATTTGAGTAAATTCACTTAATTAACAGCGTTGCCACCTAAAGTATGGTGAGTATAACAAATTATTCATTTAATAAATTGGCCGTCTGTAGGGTACTCATCAGTTCGGCCAAATTCCGTACTGCCATTTTTTCCATCATGCGAGAACGATGCACTTCGACGGTTCGAACAGAAACACAGGCCACATCGGCGATTTCCCGGTTAATTAAGCCTTGCAAAACGTATTTGCAAATCTCTTTTTCTCTTGGTGTCAGTGTTTGGTAACGCTGCTGAATAAGATAACTTGCCGTGGCTTGTTGGGTTTTTTCTTGTGCTTGCTCAAGTGTTTTTGCTAATAGCTGGCTATCAATTGGTTTTTGTAGAAAATCGACAGCGCCTAGTTTGACTTGTTCGACGGCCATAGGAATATCGCCATGACCAGAGAGAAAGATCACCGCTAATGTGCTTTGTTGGGCTTTGAGCAGTTGGTGAACTTGGCGACCATCCAGTTTTGGCATACGCATGTCGAGGAGTACCACGCCCTCTTGGTGAAGGTCGGCTTGCTGAACAAATTGTTCACTGTCATTCCAAACAACGACGGTATAACCGAGCGTTTCAAGGAGAAATTGGCAAGCATCGGTAACTGCCGGATCGTCGTCCACCAGATGGATAACAGGCATGAATAGAACCTCACTTCATCAAATTGGGATATCAATGTTTAAATTCATGATGAATGTATTTTTACATATTAACATAGTTAATGTTATCAATAGTATGCGAAAGTCCTATTTATCGTTACTGAATAAGGCTATGTTTCGCTCGATTTTCCATGATGGTACGGGAAAATGAGGGTTACTCTTAGCCCATTTAAGCCAGCCTCACTCACATTATTTTCAATGCGAATGTCGCCCCCTTGGCTTTGGATCAATCGCTGGCAGATCACTAAACCTAGCCCTAATCCCTCTTTTTTAGTGGTTGCAAAAGGCGTGATCCCTTGAGTCAGTTGTTCAGGCTGCATGCCGCCTGCATCATCTTGTAGTACGAGTAAAAACCGTTCTGGGGCAAAGTGAAAGCTAAAACATAATGTTGTCGCGCCGGCTTGCAAGCTATTACTAATGAGGTTTGATAGCAGTTGATCCAGCAGTGTTTCAGGTAGCTTCAATGAAACGTCACGGCTATCCGGTAACATGAGTTTGACCTGTGGATAATGTTGCGATACCCGTAGTAATTGCCAAATATGTTGTATCGTCGGTATAACATGCTGCTCACTCAGTTGCAGTGCGACCTCTTGGTGAGGTTTCCCAGCCCATAGGCGAAGATTACGAATAATATCGGCCCCGCGTTGCGCTTGATTATCAATTTTTGTTAAGGCATTAATCAGGGGATGATCATCTGACTCTTTTTTGAGACGTAAAATACAACCTTGTGCGTAGTGGCGGATCGCGGAAAGTGGCTGGTTAAGCTCATGGGCAAACCCTGAGGCCATTTCACCTAATATATTTAATCGCTGAGCTTTTTCTAAATTCGCTTCCTGTTGGCGTAAGCGATTGTGAGCCTCTTCTAATTGGCGGCTACGGCGGCGAACTAGGAAGGCTATCCAAACATGATTGACCCCAAGTAAGATAAAAAAGAGTAAGACGAGGCCTAGCGATAGTTGATGCTGGATCAACCAACTCATAATGTCTTGCCAAATTTGTCGTTGCTGTGGATGTTGGTTTACATCACGTAACAAGGTTTCGACTTGGTTCACTGATGCTGGGGCTCCCCAACGCATTCCAGATTTATCGGATGAAAGTAATGTTTTGGTCACCTTATCAACTAAATTATCGGGGACATCATTCAAGGCAGCAAATGACCAGTTAGGGTAAAGCTCAGTGCTGGTCTTACAAGGTAGAGTGCTCGCATGCTCAATTAAAGGCCGAAACTGGTTTTTATCAATTAATCCTTCACTGTCCATATTTTCCAATAAGCAAACAGGGATGATAGCAGCCGAAAGTGAGCTATCGCGTAAGGCATATAAGAGCGCATCGGCGGGGAAACCGAGAAACTGCATACGAAAATCTTTTTCTGCGTCATACCCCATATCTCTGAGTACCTTATAACCTAAAAGGTAGCCGCCGAAAGCGTCTGGAGAAATTGCCCCCACTTTTTTACCAATTAGGTTTTTTACCTCGTTAATATCACTGTCTGCCCGCACTAAAATAAGGCTTCCGATAACGTTACGAGTGGCGCTATCAGGCTCTACGGATGAACGCAATGAAAGTAACCAGCGTAAATGATAGCGACTATCGAGTTGGATAAATTGAGCAGGGTTTGTCAGCAGAAAGTCTATCTTACGCTCTGCAATTGCATCACGCATCTCATCCAAGTTAAGTGGCTGTAACGTGAAATGTTCACCCGGTAGAGACTCATTTAATGTGTCGGCTAATATTTGCCAGTGGGATTGTGTTGAGTTTGCACCGCGTAGTGCAAGCACCCCGATTTTCCATTCAGCCGCCATAGCAGGAAAACTGCCAGCAAGAAGCAAGATGAACAGTAGGCGATACAAAGACATAGATGATTTCTTTAACATATTTGGGTTATTCGTTGCGTTAGATCAATTTAGTTACGGGTATGTGGTAAACCACAATAGGGTCGTTACGCAGCCCCTCATACAATAAAGCTAATTAAAGATAACACACCGTTTTTAAAGAGAAATAAGAATTACCGTGGTTATCAAAAATAGGTTGAGGTAACGGTAAATAAAGCCTGTAAAACCAAAAGCATACTAATATTTACCATCTGTTTTTGCATTAGCAATGTCCTACTGGAGCCAATTATGGATCTGAGTAAACGAAAATTTCTACAACAATTAGGGGCAGTCACCGCGGGGGCATCGTTAATACCGATTGCCGAAGCTGGACTCAATTTCTCCCCAACTCGCCGCGAAGGTAACCCTGAAAAACGTTATGGCATGCTGATTGACTTACGCCGTTGTATCGGCTGTCAATCCTGTACCGTTAGTTGTTCTGTTGAAAATCAGACACCGCAAGGTCAGTTTCGTACGACGGTTAACCAATATCAAGTTTCTTTAAAAGGGCAGGAGGGCGTGGCAAACGTCCTATTACCACGTTTGTGTAACCACTGTGATAACCCGCCTTGTGTGCCCGTTTGCCCAGTACAAGCCACGTTTCAACGGGAAGACGGAATTGTGGTTATTGATAATGAGCGCTGTGTTGGCTGTGCTTATTGTGTACAAGCTTGCCCATATGATGCGCGTTTTATCAACCATACGACCCAAACCGCAGATAAATGTACATTTTGTGCGCATCGTCTTGAAGTCGGCTTACTACCAGCCTGCGTTGAGTCCTGTGTTGGTGGCGCGCGAATTATTGGTGATTTAAGAGATCCAAACAGTACGATCCGGAAAATGCTCGAAGAACATAAAGCCGAAATTAAAGTGCTGAAACCGGAAAGTGGCACATTACCTCAAGTGTTTTATTTAGGCTTGGATGATGCTTTTGTTGAACCGCTAGCCGGTAAAGGGCAACCCGCATTATGGCAGGAGGTATTCTGATGAGCGAACAAGTGACCTATATTTCGGAAATTATGGCACAGCCACAAGAGTTTTTCTGGTTGCCTTGGGCCGTTCAATACTTCTTTTTTATCGGTATCGCAGCTTGCGCGACACTTTATGCTTGTTACTTGCACTGGCAAGGTAAGAGTGAAAATAGCCGATTAGAGATGATTGCCGTCTTTATCACGATAACGATGGGGATCACGGCTCCATTAGCGCTGACCGCCGACTTACACCAAACGGCGCGTGTTTGGCACTTCTATGCTCATCCAACTATTTGGTCATGGATGTGGTGGGGCTCAGTTTTACTGCCATTGTTTACCACTTTTAGCGGCCTCTACTTTGTTGCATTGTTGGTGAAATTAATTTGGAAAAAAGAATTTAAAGCAACACGTTGGGTGGCCTTACTGTCAGCGCTGTCTGCGGTAGGTTTATTGTTATATACCGGTCGTGAAGCCTCGGTGCTGATCGCACGACCTATTTGGTTTAGCTGGTGGATCCCTGTACTGCTGTTCTTTAGTGCAATGCAAGCGGTTCCTGCGTTAATTAGCTTGGGGGCTCGTCGTGAACCTCAATATCAGCAGCGCTTAGCACGTCTTCAGGCAATTAGCTTGCTTCTGTTAGCTGTCTGCTTTGCATTGTGGTTATCGGGTGACACTGTTTCAGGTATTGCTGTTCGTCATCAACTAGAGGTCGCAAGCCCTGGCTGGTGGATGCTCATGGGGATATGCGCACTGTGGGTTGTGGCATTGGCAATGTCAATCATGACATTAAAGGCTACACGCTCAATGGTTTATATCACAGTAGCGGCATTAGTGGCGATGGGGCTAACGTGGAGCTTGCGCTGGGTTTTCCTAATGGAAGTTCAAGCGGTGCCAAAATATAACGTGTTAGTTAATCCATATCACTTCCCGATGGGAACGGACGGACTGTTAGCTCTACTTGGTACGTTTGGTTTGTGGATCGCTCTGATTATTATTATTCGTGAAGGTGTTCGTTGGTTTGCTAGGAGAGTGCAACATGGCTAAATTCTCAAGACGTCAGTGGCTCAAAGGTGGTTTAGTTGTCGGTGGTTTAGCACTATTTGGTGCAGGTTACCGTGATGTGGCTAAGCGTGCAGTTGATGGCCTCGCCAATGGCACTTCCGGTAAAGTCACATTAGATCGTATTCATGGCAACTCATTGCGCCCAGAGGGGCAAGCTAACGGTGGTTGGAAAGAGGATCCTAGCCAAGTTATTGCGATGACCCAATGTTTTGGATGTTGGACTCAATGTGGGATCCGTGCTCGTGTCGATACGGCAAAAAACGAAGTGCTACGTATTGCGGGGAATCCATATCACCCTCTGTCTCACGAAAAACATTTCCCGTATGGTATGCCACTGAAAACGGCGTTTAATAAAATGGGCGGCGAAAGTGGGTTAGAACATCGCTCCACGGCGTGTGCTCGCGGTGCAACCTTAATGGAAGGGTTAACTAGCCCATTGCGTATCCTAGAGCCGATGAAACGTGTTGGTAAACGTGGTGAAGGTAAATGGGAACGTATCAGTTTTGAACAATTAATCAAAGAAGTGGTTGAAGGGGGCGATTTATTTGGTGAAGGGCATGTTGATGGCTTACGGGCGATCCGTGACCTTGAAACGCCTCTCGATCCATCACAACCTAAATTAGGCCCCAAAGCCAACCAACTGCTGGTGACTAACGCGGGGGATGATGGTCGTGATGGTTTTATACGCCGCTTTGCCCAAAATGCTTTTGGCAGTAAAAACTTTGGTGCCCATGGCTCCTATTGTGGTCTGGCATACCGTGCTGGCTCTGGGGCACTAATGGATGATCTGGATAAAAATGCGCACGTCAAACCGGATTGGGATAATGTTCGTTTTGCGCTATTTATTGGAACATCGCCAGCACAGTCGGGTAACCCATTTAAACGCCAAGGTCGCCAACTGGCATCTGCACGTTTACGTGACAATTTTAACTATGTTGTGGTTGCCCCTGCATTGCCACTTACAACGACTTTGGCGAATGATCATGGGCATTGGGTTCCTGTGCAGCCGGGAACGGATGCGGCATTAGTCATGGGAATGATCCGTTGGATCATCGAAAATGAGCGTTACAATGCCGCATATTTGCGCGTACCAAGCGAAAAATCGATGAAAGCAGTTGGCGAAAAGAGCTGGACCAACTCAACTCATTTAGTGATCACTGATGACGAGCATCCATTAGCAGGGCAATTGTTGATCGCTTCACATCTTAATGGCCAGATGGCGGAAGATGATGACAGCAAAAAAGCATATTTGGTTCAGGATGCGTCAGGTGAGCTAAAACCCGCAGATGATGTGACGCAGGCAGAGCTGTTTGTCACGCGTCAGGTGACATTGCACGATGGTAGCGAAGTCACGGTTAAATCTAGTTTCCAATGTTTGAAAGAAGCGGCTGAGCGCATGACGTTGGAAGAGTATAGCGAACGCTGCCAAGTTCCAGTTAAAACCATTGAGTCACTGGGGCGTGCATTAACCTCTTATGATCGTAAAGCTGCGGTGATCTCGCATGGCGGTATGATGGGGGGTAATGGATTCTATACCGCGTGGTCGGTCATTATGCTGAATGCGCTTATTGGTAACCTGAATTTGAAAGGTGGGGTATCAGTAGGTGGTGGTAAATTCAACGGTGAAAGCGATGGTCCTCGTTACAAGATAACGAGCTACGCTGGCAAAGTGAAACCAAAAGGTGTTGTGTTATCCCGTAGTAACGAATCCTATGAAAAATCAGATGAATTCAAGGCTCGCGTTGCTGCTGGTGAAAATCCTTATCCTGCAAAAGCACCATGGTATCCGTTTGCTAAAGGTCAGTTAACTGAACAATTAGCGTCAGCGTTGATGGGTTATCCGTATCCACTTAAGGCATGGATCACCAACATGACTAACCCTGTTTACGGTATTGCAGGCATTCGTCAGGTGATGGAAGAAAAGCTGAAAGACCCAAAACATCTTCCACTTATCATTGGTATTGACGCCTTTATGAATGAGACAACAGCGCTGGCGGATTATATTGTGCCGGATACCCATAACTTTGAAAGTTGGGGCTTTAGTGGGGCTTGGTCGGGGGTTCAAGTGAAAGCCAGTACTGCTCGCTGGCCAATTGTTGGAGCACGTACCGCGAAAACGGCCGACGGTCAGCCTATTTCAATGGAAGCATTTTGTATCGCAGTGGCGAAAGCGCTCGACCTTCCTGGGTTTGGTGACAACGTGATTGAAGATATGGATGGAAATAAATATCCACTTAATTGTGCTGAAGATTATTACCTACGTGTCGCTGCAAATATGGCATGGTTAGGTGAAAAACCAGTGCCAGAAGCAGCAAATGAAGACATCCAAATCAGTGGTGTGGAACGGATTTTGCCTGCAATGGAAAAAACACTCAAACCGGAAGAGATCCGTCGTGTTGCCTATATCTATACTCGCGGTGGTCGTTTTGCGCCTTATGAAAAAGCGTGGGATGGTGATGCAACAGGGCCTCAGTGGAAGAAAGGGTTGCAGATTTGGAACCCAACGGTGGCGGTGAACCGTCATGCGATTACGGGGGAGCGCTATAGTGGTTGTCCAACTTACTATCCGCCTCGTTTAGCGAATGGGGAAGATGTGAATAAGGTTTTCCCACCAACAGAATGGCCGTTAAAGCTTATGTCATTTAAATCCCATGTCATGAGTAGCTCAACGACAATGATTGAACGTTTACGCCATGTGAAACCTACCAATCTTGTGGCTATTCACCCTGATGATGCCCAAAAAATGGGAGTTAAGCATGGAGATTGGGTCAAGATAACTACGCCAGGTGGTCATGTTGAAGCACAAATCAGTGTGTTAGACGGTGTTATGCCAGGGGTTTTAGCCATCGAACATGGTTATGGTCATAAAGAAATGGGGGCTAAACAGCATTACCTTGATGGTGAGCCAATGCCAATGAACGCTGCGAATGGTTCAGGCATTAACCTAAATGATTTAGGTTTTGCCGACCCGACGCGTGAAGTGGCGAATACTTGGTTAGATTGGGTATCCGGTGCCTCAGTGAGACAAGGCTTACCGGCTCGAATTGAATTAATCGGTTAAAAGTAATAACAGACCAGCGCACTTTGCGCTGGTCACCATAAGTTTAGACAGTTGACATTGCGCTTTACGATGTGGCTACCTCATCGTAACTTCGGCAGATGCCTAGGAGGGGGAGCCCTCCTTTTTTTCGTCTTTTGATCAGCGTATTCGTGGCGATAGCAAAGGTGACGCTGTTTCAGTGAGCATCACACTTTGATACATCAAGACACCTAACAGAATAAAAATTAACCCTGTACACAAATAAAGGAGCGCGCGCCAGTAAGGCGAAAAAGAGATCCCCTGAGTTTTGGTCAGCCGCATTGCGTGATGACGCATAAAATAGACAAACAAAGCAAGAAGGCTGATGGTAAATGCGGTTCCCATTGCCATGGCTAGTGCAGCGAAGATCCCCCACGTATACACCCCAATCACATAAGAAAAAAGCAATACCAATAATGCACCGGAGCAAGGTCGCAGCCCCATAGATAGCACCAAAATGGCTTGGGTGCGTAAAGAGGCTTGTAACTGCTGATTTGAGACAACATGTTGGTGACCACACTGGCAAAGAGGAGCCATTTTAGGCGGTGTCTTGATAGCGGATATTGAGGTTGAATTTAACGGCAAAAGGCGCTGGATATGTAAGACTGATGCTGTCCGTTTATTTCTGGCTTTTCGCCATTGATGAAATGCTTTGTAGCAACATAAGGCACCCAGCAAAACAACGAAACCATAACTGAGTTTTTCGCTGTATAAGCTAACCATATTCAAGTGGCGAGTAGAGAGCTGGAAAACCACTAATACAGCTGAAACTAACACAATCGCTACGGCACCTTGTAATAAAGAAGCGAGTAGACTAAGGATAACACTTTGTTTTAAACGTGTTGGGTGGGTGGCGATATAGGTGCTAATGATCAGCTTACCATGACCTGGGCCTAGTGCATGAAGGAGCCCATATAAAAAGCTGACAGCGACTAGCAAGCTACCTGCTTGTAATGGGTCGTGCTGAGTCGATTGCAGTAATTCCGAGAGTAAAAGATTGAGTTGGCGCTGCCAAGCAACACTGGTTTGTAACCAAACTGACCAATTTTGGTAGAGATAAGCGCCGGCGGCGCAGAGAGCGATGAAAACTACACCAACGATGATTAAGTTTAGGTGCTTGGGCTTATTATGTTGAATTACTGGCATGCAATCTTCACCTTTTGAGCAAATTGCAGCCCTAATGTGGTGTCATCTTCAGGTGTTTGATTGATATCGAGCGAGTAGGCATAAAAGCGTAACTCATCAGTGACATTAGGCTCGTTGAGCGTCATTTTACATTGGGAGTCTAGCGTGTTAGATAGAATAACCGCCTGTTGATTGGGATAGGTCATGCTGACAAAAAATGTCGGGTCATAAGTCATAAACTCGATATCCAATCCTTTTATCGGCACGGGTTGTTTTAATCGCGCCGTAAATGAAAAAATAAGCTGTAGCCCTTCACGTTGTAAGCGGTAGTGGCTTGGTATCGCTTGAAAAGCTATTTTTTTACCTTGTGAATAAAAGTCGGTGAAATAGTCTTGGGCAAGAATATTTGCCATTAATGTTGCCGCTTGCGTTTTCCATTGAATGTCATCTTCTTGGCTATTTTTTAACTCATAAGCAATATCCGCAGAGGTCATTGGATCCATCTTCCACGTGAATGTCAGGCCGATAACTTGCTGTTGCTTGATTTCGGGTATGACCTGCATATCGATAAAGCTATGGGGGTGAGCAAAACTCTTGAAAGAAAAGACTAAACACAAACTGAGGAATAACACATTGAATTTCATAAGCGGTACATTTCAACGAGTAAGTCAAATAGGCGAAAAATGTTATAACATAACTTAATTTCAATGTGAAATAAATTTATGGTGCAACTTACTATCGAGAGGGCATTGTAATATTCAATATAAAACCTTTTAACATTCAGGGTTTTTTATTCACAAAATAACAGCGATAATAGTCATAATGGCTAGTGTGGGCACTATGTGGACACTGGTACATTTTATTAAATTAATCTCAATGAGTTATAAGGGTTTAAAGAACACCATGCCAGTGTTACATAATCAAATTTCAAATAAAATTCTTAAAGAGCGTATGTTGGCGGAGACTGAGCCACGTACCACAATTTCGTTTTATAAATATTTCAACATCCACGACCCAGTAGAATTTCGCAACGAGTGGTATGTGAAGTTCAAAGCACTTAATGTGTTTGGTCGTGTGTATATCGCTAAAGAGGGTATCAACGCTCAAATCAGCGTGCCTTCATCAAATGTCGAAGCGTTGCGCGAACTAATTTATAGCACTAGCCCTGAACTGAATAATTTACGTCTTAACATCGCTATTGATGATGATGGTAAATCTTTCTGGGTCTTACGCATGAAAGTCCGTGATCGTGTGGTTGCGGATGGGATTACTGACGATTCATTTGATGCCTCAAAGACAGGGCAATATCTTAAAGCACATGAAGTGAATGAGATGATTGATGACCCGAATACCGTATTTGTAGATATGCGTAACCACTATGAATACGAGGTTGGTCATTTTGAAAACGCGATTGAAGTGCCTTCTGATACTTTCAGAGATCAGCTGCCAATGGCTGTAGATATGCTACAGGAACAAAAAGATAAAAATATAGTCATGTATTGTACAGGTGGGATCCGCTGTGAAAAAGCGAGTGCTTACATGCTGCATAATGGCTTTAAGAACGTATACCACGTTGAAGGCGGTATTATTGAATATGCGCGTAAAGCCAAAGAGCAAGGTTTGCCGTTACGTTTTAAAGGGAAAAACTTTGTGTTTGATAACCGCATGGGGGAGCGCATTACTGATGAAGTATTGGCTCACTGCCATCAATGTGGTGAACCTTGTGACACGCATACGAACTGCCGTAATGATGGCTGTCATTTATTATTTATTCAGTGCCCTTCATGCGCAGAAAAATATGAAGGCTGCTGTAGTGTTGCCTGTACTGAGGAGATGAAACTGCCAGAAGAAGTGCAACGCGCACGTCGAGCAGGGCGTGAAGTCAGCAATAAAATATTTAATAAATCACGTCATCGCTTAAGTGATGGCCTATTAAATAACGATAATTAGTCACTCATAAAAAAGCCCGATTAAGGGCTTTTTTTAATAGAGATATTTAAAAATATTATAAATAAAAAATAGCTCAATACGATTTTTAACATAGACTTTGGTGACAATATGTCTTTTTTGTGAATAAACGGTGCTATTACTGATCCCCAGTTTTTTTGAAATAATATGATTCGGTGTTTCATTCATCCAACTATTAATAATGCATTGTTCTTTTAGTGTAAATATTGATGAGTTTGAATTATTAGTTAGCCTTATTGTTTTTTCTATTTGTTCCGCATCATTGATCACTTTATCTAACGTAGGGATAATGATTTTCTTAGACATAATAAAATAATTATCTTTAAGTAATAGTGGCTTATCAGATATTGGATAAGGGGCATTAATGTAGATATAGAATCTAATCTCATTTGATGTGCTTAATAGCTTTTTTAAAGTTAAACAGTAATTGGAATGGTGACAATAATAAGTTAAATTCACGAGTATGATATTGGGTTTACTATTGTTAATACAATGAATAGCTTCATCAATACATCCTACACTAATAAACTCAAGTTTTTTATTTGAAGATAAGTATTCAGTAATACCAATTCGAGTATAATAACATTCATCAATAATGAGTATTCTCATAAGGAACATCCTTGTTCGAAAGAGGATTACAATAAATTGGAATGGATATTAAAGTCAATAAACTAGTGATAAAAAATAATTAATTTAGTTTGTTTTTGCAATTAATATAAAAATAACTATTATTATTTTTATATTATGAATATTAATTATTAGAAGTATAAAAATTTAATATACTAAAAAGATATGAATTATTGATGGTGTTAATGGATATTTGGTTATTACCAAATATCCATTATTTTCACTAGTGCGTTTTAAAGTCAGGCTCTACATAATCACCGGACTCTATTTTATCAATACCGGCTTGTAGAATATCAATAAGTTGTCTGGCTACATCGGTTGTTAACCACATTGTTTTATCAACAATGGCGTTCTCACTGTTTTCACTTTTTTCTGGGAGATAATGCAAACGCAACATCATTGCATCATAGGCATCAACAGTACTGATGTCCCAGCCAACAACAGGGTGAGTCTGAATCACTTCATTTTTTCTATTCATAAACACCTCCTAATCATACTGCGTGATAAATATATATCGATAACTGACTAAGAGCGAAAAACTCATAACGAGTATCAATCAGTATAAGGGGATTTTGCCAATTGAAAAGAAAAATACGCTTTTTTTTGCATCCAAATGACAGATTATGCAAAAAAGTGACAAAAAAGGGAAAAGGACTAACGGGAAGTGATGAGCTTCCCGTCGATATGACTAGTCAACAACGCGTACAGACCAGCGAGCATCCTCACCTGCAAGGAAAGGGATCAGTGCATCATGGCCGCACTCAATGGATGAGGTGGTTATATTTTCTTCTTTAGTTAACTGAATAAAGCCATCATTAACAGGTAAATTATAGAACTTAGGACCATTTAATGAGCAGAAGGCTTCAAAATGAGCAAGTGCGCCGAGTTCTTCAAAAACTGTTGCATAAGCTGCAAGTGCTGTTGGAGCATTAAAAACCCCAGCGCAGCCACAGGAGGACTCTTTACGATGTTGAACATGAGGTGCTGTATCCGTTCCTAAGAAGAAACGATCACTGCCTGAAGCAACGGCTGCACGCAATGCTTCTTGGTGAACATTGCGTTTTAGAATAGGCAGGCAGTACAAATGTGGGCGCACACCGCCAACTAACATGTGATTGCGATTAAACATTAAATGTTGTGGTGTTAATGTAGCTGCTAGATAGTCATCGCCCCCTAGTACATATTGGGCAGCTTCTTTAGTGGTGATGTGCTCAAAAACCACCTTTAATTTAGGGAATGTTTTTCTAAGAGGTTCCATGACTTGCTCAATAAAACGAGCTTCGCGATCAAAGATATCAATCTGACTGGATGTGACTTCTCCATGGATCAATAATGGCATTCCTGCTTGCTCCATTGCCTCAAGTACAGAGTAGATATTTTTTATATCAGAGACTCCGTGGCTTGAATTGGTTGTTGCATTGGCAGGGTACAGTTTACAAGCAGTAAATACCCCTTCATGAAAGCCGCGTATTAGTTCATCAGCATTCGTGGTGTCAGTTAAATAACACGTCATTAATGGCGTAAAGCGATCACCTTCAGGAACTGCTTGAATAATACGTTCACGATATGCTTTAGCCATCTCTATTGTCGTGACAGGGGGAACGAGATTTGGCATGACAATGGCGCGACCGAAGAATTGACTGGTATAAGGCACAACAGTTTTTAGCATATCACCATCGCGAAAATGAACATGCCAATCATCTGGGCGGCGGATCGTTAAAGTTGTTGCAGTTGTCATGAAACCGGCTCCGTAAAGGGTAAATAGAGTAATGAGCGAAATGCTCAAGCCGGAGCAGAATGATAAAACGAAAACGATAAAATAGCTATGTTAATTCACAATTATCTTGAAAAAGAATGGTTTTATGATAGGACAGAACAAATATAAATTTAAGATAAGGTTGGGTGAATTAAGATGAATTAAATAAGAAGAGATTGGCTCCTCCAGCTGGACTCGAACCAGCGACATACGGATTAACAGTCCGCCGTTCTACCGACTGAACTATGGAGGAACGCCTTAAAGCGAGAGGAATATTAGCGTTACTGATTCTAAAAGTCAAAGAAGAAACAGCAATAAAAGTTCGATTGCTTGTTATGTGATCGAATTGCTGTAACTTTCATCGAATAAGGGATCTGACAGGTGCTAAAAATAAACTGATCGCTATAATTGTGGTATTTGCGATGAATGGTCATTGCTATTTTTGTGGCTTGGTTTGCATATTTTAGTATGGATAACTGATTTAATAATAGTAGGCACGTTATCTTAACGTACGATAAAACTAAAAATGGAATAGAACAAGGAGGAGCATGTGCCAAAGGATACTACGGTCATTGAGGTACAGTTTGACCGATATGATATTCAACAAATTTGTGGTGATGACATTATAAGGATCATAGCATCAAATAAGGTTTTATATTGTTATAGCTCTCAATTTCCCCAAATACTTCCCAAATTAGACAGTATCAAAAAAAATGAAAAATTAAAGGTTTGTGTTAGTCAACTCGATAGTGGTGATTATTGGTTATATTGGTTAATCGCTGAAAATGGATGTGAATTGACGACTGATTACGAGCGAGGAGAGGGAGATTTTGTATTTATCTTTAATTTTTTTGTGCTAATTATCATGGCGATCCTGATAATGATTATAAAAGCAGATATATTCCTATCAGGAATAGCATTTATTCTGATGGCAATTGTTTACATAGGTTTGATTTATGGGGTAAAAGGATTGTGGATAATGTTATGTTCTCCTTTTAATTCGGCGATTCTAAATTTACAAAAAGAAAAGGGACAAAGTGAAACTGGAATATTCAATAAAAAAGCCTATTTCTATATGTTTTTTCTGTTAAGAAAGATAATTAATAAATTGAGTTTCACTGAGCATTATTATATAGAAAGTAATCCTGATATAAATATTAATCGTATAAAAAAATTAGGTTTGCATGTTAGTCATTTTGAAGTTGAGGAAAAGGAAACTACTAATAAGAATGTACATATAAGTAACTATGTTGCTGATAAAAGGGTAGAAATTGATGTATCCAATAATTACCATTATATTCACAGTAAGGGCAATATTTACTATTGTGGTACTCATGAACGAAGAAAGGAAAATAGTATCTTTATGAGGAGCCAAGCGCCATTTATTGTTGCAAAAGGGGATGATGTTGAGATTATCCATGATGAGAAAAAAGCGGTGATTGGTCTCATTAATAATACGAGTCAATCAGCTTACCTATTTACTTCAATATATTTTTTTTTCTTCAAAAGATATAGCGTAATGTTTTCATTAAAATTCGCCATTCTCTTTGGTTTCACTATGACATTCTCACTAATGCCTTTTTCTTTTTCCCTTGCTCCTGAACTTATAGCTAATCTACATATGCTGCTGTTATTCTTAGGACTCAACTTGGCACTTTTTGTGCTCTATTTTTTACTAAGAATGGTTTATGTGAAATATGCTAACAATGACCGTTATGAAATCACTCAGCAATATTTACAAAATCGAGTGTTAGAAATGAATAAAAAGCACTTGACCATTATTGATTTCTTAGATCTCTCATAACGTTTTAGGCAAACCATAGAGAAGGGAAATAAAGAGTTATTAGCTAACGAACGCGATTTATTCAAATAATGTTAGAACAAGTCTGCATAACGAAAAAGCCCGCTAAAAAGCGGGCTTTCAAAATTTGGCTCCTCCAGCTGGACTTGAACCAGCGACATACGGATTAACAGTCCGCCGTTCTACCGACTGAACTATGGAGGAATTGCTGTGTTCCTGAGAACGAGGCGCATATTACCCATCCTGTTCATGCTTGTAAAGTATAAATATGAAAAAAAATGCCAAGTGATTGCTAAGTGAGCAATGCGGTGGTTATGTCGGCGAAAAACATTACCTGTAGATATCATACCTAAGAACGATAGTCATAAAGCAAAACTATATTTAACGTTAATGATACAATAAATTAACAATATGGTGATGTGATGAAAAAAACACTGCTAGCAATTGCATTAAGTTCCGTGATGTCGGGTGTGGCATTGGGGGAAGTCGATGATAGGCCTAATGTTCTGATCATCATTGCCGACGATATGGGGTATTCGGACATTAGCCCTTTTGGAGGGGAAATCCCAACACCAAATTTGCAAAAAATGGCTGAGCAAGGTGTCAGGATGAGCCAGTATTACACTTCGCCGATGTCTGCTCCTGCACGCTCAATGTTAATGACTGGAGCCACAAACCAACAAGCGGGAATGGGAGGGATGTGGTGGTATGAAAATACGGTCGGCAAGCCAGGTTATGAATTACGCTTAACGGATAGAGTGGTAACCATGGCTGAACGCTTCCAAGATGCGGGTTATAACACGTTGATGTCAGGCAAATGGCATTTAGGTTATACCAAAGGTGCGAGGCCAACAGACCGAGGTTTTAATCAAGCATTTGCTTTTATGGGAGGAGGAACCAGTCATTTTGATGATGCTAAACCGCTTGGAACGGTTGAAAGTTTCCATACGTATTATACGTTAAATGGCGAGAAAGTTTCGTTGCCGAGCGATTTTTATTCAAGTAAAAACTATGCGCAGCAATTGGAACAGTGGATTAAACAGACTCCGAGTGATCAACCAATATTTGCTTACCTCGCTTTCACCGCACCTCATGATCCTATCCAAGCGCCTGATGACTGGATCCGTAAATTTGACGGAAAATATGACGAAGGATTTGGCAAAATTTATCGGCAAAGAATAAATCGCTTGAAAGAATTAGGGATTATTAACGATAAAACACCGATGCCGAAATTAAATTTGGATAAGGAATGGGAACAATTAACCCCTGAAGAAAAGCGCTATGCAGCTAAAACGATGCAAGTATATGCTGCAATGATTGCCTATATGGACGATCAAATTGGTGGCGTTATTAATACGCTAAAAGAGACGGGGAGAGATAAAAATACGATTATTATTTTTGCGACAGATAATGGTGCAAACCCTGCATCCGGTTTTTATTATGAGTCAGACCCTGAATATTGGAAACAGTTTGATAATAGCTATGAAAATCTTGGGCGTAAGAATTCGTTTGTCTCTGTGGGGCCTCAATGGGCGAATGTCAGTAATGCACCTTATGCCAATTACCATAAAACGACCAGTGCTCAAGGGGGGATCAATACCGATTTAATTATCACTGGGCCGGGTATTGGTAAGGCGGGGAGTATAGATAAAACACCGATGGCGGTTTACGATATTGCCCCAACGCTATATGAATTTGCTGGTATTGATGCTAATAAGCAGATCAAAAATATCCATCCATTACCGATGTTAGGTACGAGCTTTAAATCCCATTTCCTTGGCAAATCGACTGTTAATCCACGGCAGCTATTTGGTGTCGAATTACATAATCAAGCGGCGTTAGTCGAAGGCGATTGGAAATTAAGGCGTTTAGTGAAAGCCTCTCCAAAAGCAGAAATGGCTCCTTGGCAACTTTTCAATTTAAAAGAAGATCCACTTGAAACCCGTGATTTAGCGGCAAAACACCCTGAAATTGTGCAAAAGCTGCAAAAGAAATACGAACAATTTGCCAAGACCGGCATGATTATTGAAGCGAAAGGAGAGGCTATCGATTACATCGGTGTCGATGAGTCTACAGGGAACTATATCGGCATAGATCCGAAGACAAATAAGCGTATTGAGCCTGCAAAGGTGAAATGATGGGAGGTTAATATGAAAATTTCTTTTTATGATCCTCCCAGATTGCAGGGGAAATCATTAAAATCAGCAATTCCTTTTCATATTTTATTAAAGCCTGTTGGTTCGGGATGTAATTTAAAGTGTGATTATTGTTATTACCCCCAGCATAATGAGCAGAAAGCGGCGCCAATGCTCAAAGCCATGTTGGAGCCATTTATTAAAAATTATATAGCTGCCCAGCCGGCTTACACCAAAGAGATCAATTTTGTCTGGCAAGGTGGAGAGCCGTTATTAGCGGGGTTAGATTTTTATAAGCGCGCGATTGCGTTACAGCAAAAATATGCGCCTCACGGAGTGCGTATTATTAACACGTTGCAAACGAATGCGACGTTATTAACGCCTTCTTGGTGCCGTTTTTTGAAACAACATGATTTTGTTATTGGCGTGAGCCTTGATGGCCCCGAATCTATCCATGATCAATACCGTCATGATAGAAGGGGAAATAGTGGTAGCTATGCCTCCGTAATAAAAGGGATCGCACTACTGCAACAGTTTGACATTGAATTCAATATATTGACGGTGGTACACGATGGTGTCGCTCATTTAGGCAAAGAGATTTACCTTCATTTTGTACAACTTGGTATTCGCTATATTCAATTTCAACCCCTTATGCTGGAGGGGGATGCTATCCATCAAGGATTCACGCTCAGTGCGAATAATTGGGGGCTATTTTTAAGCTCAGTGTATCAACAGTGGCAAGCGTCAGGGCATATCGGGCGTGTTTTTGTGATGAACATTGAACAGGTATATAGCCAATACTTTACTCAGGTGAGCAGTACTTGTGTTCATTCAGAACGCTGTGGCACGAATATGATGATGGAAACTCAAGGCGAGATTTACGCTTGCGATCATCAAGCAAATCAAAGTCACTATCTTGGTCAATTTAATGGGCAGCAAGGATTTAGTGATTTTGTTGAGGCATCTATCTCGTTGCCTTTTGGGCAAAATAAGAGTCGACGCAAAGAGTGCCAACAATGCTCGGTTAAAATGGTTTGCCAAGGCGGTTGCCCGGCTCATTTGAATCAATTTGGACGTAACCAATTGTGCGAAGGCTACTTTGCCTTTTTTAGTTTGGTGCTAGCGCCGATAAGGCAATATCAGCGAAATGCGCAGGGGGTTCAGCATTGGCGTAATGCATTCTTAAAAAATGCGGTTGCTTAAATAGCAAAAGCCCGCTATAAAGCGGGCTTTCAAAATTTGGCTCCTCCAGCTGGACTTGAACCAGCGACATACGGATTAACAGTCCGCCGTTCTACCGACTGAACTATGGAGGAATTGTTGTGTTCCTGAGAACGAGGCGAATATTAACGGTATCGCCTCAGACTGTCAACGATAAAAACACAAAAATAATCTGTTTGATTACTGACTGTGCATTATGGTTGATTTTCATACTAGCTTATTGATATTGCGCTTTATTCTGAGTCATTAAAGGGGCCTTTGCCTGTGATGGGATCTCAGGATAGGCAATATGATAAATATCATAAAATGAAAGCATCCCTTTAAGTTCTAGCAAACGGGTTATTTCTTGCTTAATTGCATGATTGACTTCATTTGAATCAAGTATCTTTTGAATTGATGCATCAGAAACTTGCTCGGTAACAAACCACTCGCCATTATAACAAACACGCAGGTCGAGCACGCCAATATCTTCAAAACGGTAAACAGGTTTAATATCAAATAATAAGACAGCCGCTAAAATAACAAATAGTGCGGTAAAACCTAGCATCCAATACAGACCAAAATAAGGGGCATATAAAACCAAAATTGCTAATGGAATATAGGCCGCGACCATACCGATACACAGGTAAGGATGATTTGCGATGAATTGACTGTTGAAGTAAGGTTTGCCATCGCGTTTTTCTTTTTTATTGATGGTGTCTAAATCTTCAATAAGTATTTTTTTGATGATATCCATAATGTGATAGCTCTCTGTAAAGGCATCTATACCTTGAAGAGTATCATGCGTAAGTTGAATTGTTATATATCAGTTGTAAAAAATTTTGAGTGTAATTGTCACTGTATAAGAATAATCTCACTGACAAATGGGATATTTGTTCAATAAATCTTTTAATCTATCAACAAAATGCGAAAAAATTTGTTCGGTTAACCGCGTGAAAAGTGACGTAACTTAAAAAACAGCATTTTTTTAGGGGTAATCTATATAAAATAGTTGCTATTATCCTTAACTCATGAGTTAATGAGTCTCGGCCTGTTTAGCAGTCCTATTTGATGTACGATTACTGAGTTTGTGTTCTAAAGAAGAAAGTTATCCCAGATAGCCTTTGACCGTGACGCTTCATCTTGGTTTTTTCCTGATTAAATAGTTGACTCTGGCCCATATATGCCGAAAAGGCAAGTTTTTTTGATGTTATATAGGAAAAGTCAAATGTCCGACAAAATGAAAGGTCAAGTTAAGTGGTTCAACGAGTCTAAAGGCTTCGGTTTCATCACTCCTGCTGATGGTAGCAAAGACGTTTTCGTTCACTTCTCTGCCATTCAGGGCGCTGGTTTCAAAACTCTGGCAGAAGGCCAGCAAGTTGAATTCACCATTGAAAATGGTGCGAAAGGCCCAGCAGCTGCTAACGTAACTGCAATCTAAGCTTAATTGCTTAACTGATTTTCTAAAGCCCGTCATTTTTAATGACGGGCTTTTTCATACCCGCTAAACTAGGCTTCAGAGGATTTTTTTTACTGGAGACCGCCATCAATGAAAATTCATGATCGTGTTTATGTTAAAACAGACGGACAGAGTCGTCGTGAAGGGAAGATATTGTTAATTGAGCCTTTTAATGAAGGTACAATGTATTTAGTTTCCTTGCCAGAGTACCCGGGCGGTATTTGGTTTTTTAACGAAAAAGAGGGTGGTGAAGGCGTATTTGTCAGCCCTATTGAAAGTTAAATTTGTTAAATATTTTTTTAAAGCTTTACTTCATAAATGACGCAATCTATACTTCTTGCAAATTTTCTTAGGAGATAATTACTTGGACAGTCAGAGTTGTAATACAAACACTAAATTTATTGGCAAGTAATTAATTACCTTTCTATTTAACTGCTTGCCACCATGGCGGGCAGTATCGAGCGTAAATGCACGCGATACTCCTTAATATAAAGTGATGAGCTATCAATAGCTTATTGTTATTTTGTGAGTAAAAATCATGAAGCTCTATTTCTATTCATTATTTCCTCCGGGTATATGCCTATAACGTCTGAATAATTATTTTATTATTCACTTTAAGGCTATATGGAATTTATTTTCCATATTTTCATCTACCCAAAATAATTTGAGATGCAGTGGAGCAGCAAGAGAATACATTGCCAGAGGTATAGCTAATGATGCCTCTGCGGTGAATAAATATTGTTAAAAACACTGCGGCTTGAAATATGACTGATATATCCAAATTATTTTTGGAGGAACAATCATGTTATTTACTCCTGATATTTTCAATTTAGTTTCTGCAATGTGCCTAGGAGCATTAATCGGCGCTGAGCGTCAATGGCGTCAACGTATGGCAGGGCTACGCACTAATGCCTTAGTTGCAACTGGGGCGGCTGTATTTATTTTAAGCTCAGTGACAACTTCACCTGATAGCCCCGGACGAATTGCGGCACAAGTCGTGTCAGGGATCGGTTTTCTTGGCGCTGGTGTCATTATGCGTGAAGGAATGAATATCCGTGGTTTGAATACGGCGGCAACCCTTTGGTGCTCAGCGGGGATTGGTGTGTTATGTGGACTTGGCCAATATTCTTTAGCGACCATGGCAACCATGCTTATCTTGTGCGCCAATATCTTACTGCGAGAGGCAGCACAACGTATTAACAAACAGCCACAGCAGCAGGCGATTGATATAGCGCAGCGCTATAAGATCCGCGTGATGTGCCATCAAGAAGACGAAATCTTAGTGAGAACTTTAATTTTACAGGCCATCAATGGGTTAAATATTCGTCTACAGTCATTAAGCAGTGCCGATACATTGAAACCTGAACAGTTAGAGGTGCTCGCGGAGTTTTTAGCGACGCCAGCGGAACAGAAAGAAATTGAAGCGCTAGTGTGTCGGATCAGTCTTGAACAGAGTGTTAGCGCAATCAATTGGAAAGTCGCATCAGAGCTGCCAGCCTGAATGCCAGATCATCATTAACAAAAGGAGCCGCAATGGACGATCACCCTCCGTCATGGAGCCAATACAGGAGCTATCTAACTATGAATAAATAATTTATTTTCAGTTAGATAGCGTTTTAAGCCGCACGCAAAGTGCCTAGTAGAGATAAACGTTATGACTGAAATCAGGCATCAACACAGAACTGGCAAAAATGCCAAAGTGACTGGACGCCAAAAATTTATTGTTGGCGAACAAGCAAACAAAACAGTAGAGCAAGTGCTGAATGCGTATCAAACTCATTTACTTGGTTTATCCGAGAATGAAGCACTCGACCGATTAGTCTCTGTGGGGGAAAATGAAGTCGCTCATGAAAAGGCCCCTCCAGCATGGAAACAGCTACTCTCTTCATTTAAGAATCCCTTTATTTTTGTTTTAATGACGTTGGCTGTAGTGAGTTTTTTCACCGATTACCTGATCCCAGAGCGACACGGTGAAGAGACTGATTTAACGGGCGTGATTATTATTGTCACGATGGTTTTGCTAAGCGGATTATTGCGATTTTGGCAGGAGTATCGAACTAATAAGGCCGCGGAGGCGTTAAAGTCACTTGTTCGTACGACAGCAACCGTATTTCGTCGTGATAACCAAACAGGGCGCTCAGTCCGTAAAGAAATTCCAATAAAGTGTTTAGTGCCGGGAGATATTGTACTGTTATCGGCAGGGGATATGGTTCCAGCAGATCTCAAACTCGTTGAGTCTCGCGACCTCTTTATCAGTCAGGCCATATTAACAGGGGAATCAATTCCTGTAGAGAAATATGACACTTTGGGGGATGTTAGTGCTAAAAGTCTTGAAACGGTTTCACCAACGGAAAATGAATTATTGGAGATTTCCAATATTTGTTTAATGGGAACCAATGTTACCAGTGGGGCAGCAAGAGGTATTGTGGTTGCCACAGGGGCAAAAACTTACCTTGGCTCATTAGCAAAATCAATCGTAGGAACCCGTGCACAAACTGCATTTGATCGTGGAGTCAGTAGTGTGAGTTGGTTACTTATTCGCTTTATGTTGGTGATGGTTCCGATTGTTTTGTTGATTAACGGTTTTACAAAAGGCGATTGGTTTGAAGCGACACTATTCTCTCTTGCTGTTGCAGTCGGCCTCACACCTGAAATGCTGCCTATGATTGTTAGCTCTAATTTAGCCAAAGGGGCGATCGCCATGTCTAAACACAAGGTGATTGTTAAAAGGCTTAATGCGATTCAAAATTTTGGGGCAATGGATGTCCTTTGTACAGATAAAACAGGCACGTTAACGCAAGATAAGATCATATTAGAGCATTATTTAGATAGTGCAGGGCAGAAAGATAACCAAATCCTTCAGCTCGCGTGGTTAAATAGTTTTAATCAAAGCGGCACGAAAAATATGATGGATCAGGCAATTATTCGCCGAGGAAGAGTGAAACAGGAGATTGAACAGTTACGTGCTTATCAAAAAATCGATGAGTTACCGTTTGATTTTATTCGTCGTAAACTTTCTGTCACGGTAAAAACAGCGGAAGGTGAGGCTCTGTTGATATGCAAAGGTGCGGCGGAAGAGATGCTAGCGGTATGCACAAGCTATCAGCAAAATGGTCAATCGCTCTTATTAGATTCACAAGCTAGGAAGCAAATCAGTGAGTTAGTGAGTGACTATAATCGTCAAGGTTTTCGCGTTTTATTACTTGCAACTCGTCACTTAAATGAAGATGAGGCTTGTTTACCTCTTTCAGCCCAAGCTGAGCAGCAGCTTGAATTACGTGGTCTTTTGACATTCCTCGACCCTGCAAAAGAAAGTGCAATTTCAGCAATTGCCGCATTGCGAGACAATGGGGTAACCGTAAAAGTATTAACAGGTGACAATGCCATCATTACGGAAAAAATTTGCCGTGACGTTGGGATAAGTATTAGTGAAATTATGACTGGCCTTGAAGTCGAGGCAATGACCGATGAGGCGTTAAAACAAAAAGTAGAGCAGGTATCGGTATTCTGTAAATTAACACCTTTACAAAAATCCAAAATTTTAAAATTACTACAGGCGAATGGCCATACAGTAGGTTTTTTAGGTGATGGCATTAACGATGCGCCCGCACTTCGTGATGCGGATGTCGGAATTTCTGTTGATACAGGCAGCGATATTGCGAAAGAATCCGCTGATATTATTCTGCTAGAAAAGGATTTAATGGTTCTTGAGCAGGGCGTAATTAAAGGAAGGGAAACGTTCGGCAATATCATTAAATATTTGAATATGACCGCGAGTTCCAATTTTGGAAATGTCTTCTCGGTATTGATTGCAAGTGCATTTATTCCTTTTTTGCCGATGCTAGCCATCCACCTGTTAGTGCAAAATTTATTGTATGATATTTCCCAGTTGGCTTTACCTTGGGACAAAATGGATAAAGAGTTTTTAAAACGTCCCCGTAAATGGGATGCAAAAAACATTGGCCGTTTTATGGTTTGGATTGGGCCAACATCATCCATATTTGATATCACTACATTTGCACTGATGTGGTATGTATTTCAGGCCAATACGGTTGCTCATGAAGCATTATTCCAATCAGGCTGGTTTGTCGAGGGATTATTATCACAAACATTAGTCGTTCATATGTTACGGACTCAAAAGATCCCATTTATCCAAAGTACAGCAGCATTACCTGTATTATTAACCACAGGGTTTATTATGGTACTAGGGTTATATATTCCATTCTCACCATTTGGTGAAATGATTGGATTACAGCCATTACCAATTGAATATTTCCCTTGGCTGGTGTTAACTCTAGTCAGTTATTGTATTGTCGCTCAGTTAATGAAACAGTTTTATATTAAACGGTTTGGTAATTGGCTGTAATATAAGGGGCATAATAAAGCAGTAAAGTGATATAAGATTACTTTACTGCTTTTTATTTATCAAACAAAAATTAATGGTTGTTGCTTGGACTTCTCGATAACAATATTATTGATGAGGGTTGCCGTATCTTCTCTGATCTTGCTTAATGAGATATTCGGGTAATAGTGTGAGAAAATATAATCACTAATTGTGTTTAAACATAGTTCTTTAATTTGGCCTCTCACTAGGCTATTTCCGTCCGAGAACTCTTTTGCGAGAGTGTGTAGCTTGCTTTCTAGCTCTTTGACAGAGATAACGGCTCCCTTAATTGAGGGTTGAGCTAGCGTATCAAAGTCGACACCAAGGTATATGCCATGAGACTGCTCTATCTGTGAAAATATTTTGGCTTTATCCGCTTTAGTAATAATATTTTCTTTTTTATCGTTAACTTGATTTTTTGTTAAAATTTGACTGTTTATTTTATCTATTTCTTTGTTAATAATTGAGCAAACATAGGTTTTTTGTTCTTGCAAGATAAATTCATCAACAATCTTTTCATAGATCTTCGATTTTTCTTTTTGATTAAAAAACGGAAGCTTCCCTCGTGTCAAACTCGATAGGGTATCTTGGAAAGATGCTGAGATGGAATGATTCACACTATCATGAATATGATTAATATCAAATTCTAATGTTTTCTTTAATTCAAAAGGGGTGTTTTTAATATAGTTTATTTTAGGTGCTATTTGAGGGGTAACTTTTAATTCATTATTATCAGACTCTACAGTGACAATAAACTTATCTTTACTGTTAATTTTTCTTAAAAAGGTATCACTTTCGTAAGCTTTAGTGGGTGTGGATGTTAGATAAAATTTCATATTTTCCCCTTTTGAATAATCTCTATTTAAAAGAACCTTAAATCTAATCATTACGTGGTTATTTAGATTACGATTAAAATGAATCTTAATAGGTTAGTTTCGTATTATCTAAAATAGCGTCTAATAGCCACACAATGACTGTTTTTTCCGTATAATTTATAGTAGGTAAATAGAGATGAAATTACTTTCAAAAAACAATAATACGTTTCGTGGATGTCATCGATTGGAAGATATGAAGAGATTCGCTATGAGTGATGGAGCCAAGGATTAATGGCTCCATATTTTCAAAGATATCTGATTATTGCAGACCTAATACAGATTTCATTTGTTTCAGTGCATCAATACCTTGTTGGCAAGCTTTATCTTGCTGATCTTTAGGTAATGCTGCAATTTGCTTTTTACCTTCTTCCAGCTGGCCTTTCATTGAGTCCAGTTGAGTTTTTGCTTGTGGATCTTCAGAAGCTTTAGCGATTAAACCATCCACTTCAGCAAAATATGCGTTACAAGTCTCAGTTGCACCTGCAACTACTTCTGCTTTTTTCTCTTCTTCAGAGCAAGCAGTGATAGTCAATGCCATTAAACCCATACCGCAAGCTAAAATTAACTTTTTCATAATCAACCTTAAAATTATTTGTTATTGAAGTAGCAAAATCGAGTATATAAGAGATTGCTGCAATATCAAACGTGACAAATCCTAAAAAATAACTCGACAAATCGTTTATAAGTTAATCAAAAATAAATATTTTTATCGTTATAAATTTACTATTTGGTTTTTTAGTCTAAATAATACGAGTTATTCATTAAATAAGGCTTGGAATAAGAACAATGAAAATGTGTTATTGAAAGTACGATATGTGTACCTGCTCCACTTGTTGGATATTGAGAGCCGTTAGAACAGTTGCCGCGAGTCGCTTGTTTTTCATTCAGATAATGCAAAGTGCCATTTCATCACTTACCAAGAAAGTTATCCACAGATTGAAGGGGGTTTTACCCACAGAAAATGTGGATGGCGTGACATTTTCTATGATGCTTTTTTCATCGTTCGATGAACTCACTATCCTTTTCTATGAGTAAGTACGTAGAGGAATATACTTGCTGTATATCATTAAGTTACTGGTTTTCTGGAAGAACATTAAGTAAGTTCTATAAACCTAATAGACTTTTTTGCTATAAACTATAACTATTTTGCATATAATCAGAAAATAAATTCATATGTGTAATTGTCATATAAATGTAAAAAATAATTTACATCTTAGTGTTTATAGTAGCTTATGGACTATTTAAAAAATAAACAACTACGGCATAAATAGTTAAATTTTAGTTATGCTAAGTGATTTGCGTCACACTTTTGCTATTTTAGCGTCAATTTATCTATAGAACTGATTTTTAAATTAAATTTCCATTGAATGCACTGGTGAATATCAGTAAAGTTTCTGTCCTAGTGGTTGGTATGGTGAGCGTCTTATAAAATTTCATCGTGCTTTGATTTTATGCAAAGACAATAAAAGACTGGTTTAATAGGTTGACGCTAAATCAAATTCGTACCAAACTCTAGTCTTCGCAGAAATTCGCCAAAGAGCGATAGACGCGATAGAATGCATTTCACAGAGGGAAGTAGTGCATACGGTGTTTTTTTAGTATGAATGCTTACCTTAAGTGAAAGTAAATAGCTTGATATAGGTATATCTGTATCACTATGCAACATAGCGGATAATAATAATGCTATGGGCATAATCAGAATGTAACGTGACATGTCACGCTACAATTTTAATTTTAGACTTACACACAGGGCTTTATCATCATGTCTGCTTCTATTGTTAAGAAACGGCCTCTGAGTCGTTATATTAAAGACTTTAAACACAGCCAAACACATTGTGCACATTGTCATAAAACATTGGATCGTATCTCTCTCGTTTTTAACGATAGTATCTTGAATAAAGAAGCTATTGCTGAGATGACTGAGTTGGTCGATGAAAATACTTGGCTTGAGTTACAGGATAAATTTACTGCACTTTGTCGTTTCTGCAGCGAAATTTATTGCAATAGTAATACTGACTTCTTTGATATTATGTCATTTAAGCAGTATTTATTTTTACAGACTGAAATGAGCCATAGTACCGTTCGTGAATATGTTGTTCGTTTGCGCCGCCTAGATGAACTACTCTCATCATCAAACTTCTCAATGAAAGAGTTCACTACAAGCAAAATCCAAGAGCAATTAAGCGATAAAATGACTGAATCGGCTTTCAGTAATTATAATATTGCGCTCCGTAAATATGAGCAATATTTATACTGGGAATCAGAGAAAAATTAATCAATAGCATCAGAGCAAGTCAAGTGCTTGCTTAAAATGTTATAGTTAAAATATGTCAGGTGTCCATTTTGGGCACCTTTTTGCTTTTCCCTTTAAATAAGCCCACTTTTATTATTCAATTACCAATTACACTGCCAAATATTTATTAGTTTAATACTCCTGAATCAGAATATAGATATTATTTTGATCAATTAAGTCATATAAAGAATAAGCAATAATGACTATTGTTTATTGAGCATAATTCGCTCTTAGTTAACCAATATCATAAAGCGCCAGTAATAATGGTAAGTGATTAAAGCGTGAATAGGAGCGTGTTATTGAGGGTAGGGAGTCTGATCAATTGAGGTATTCTGAAAACCAAAAAAACAGCCTGACCCCAATATTTTTAGGCTCAGGCTGTGGTTAATTAGCCAATTGTCATTAAGCTTGCATTACCACCAGCAGCAGCGGTGTTGACGCTTAGTGAGCGCTCATGAACTAATCTTTCTAGCAGTAAGTTAGTTTCACCTCGTTCAAAGCCTTGGACAGAGATAATCGGGCCTTTACGTTTGGCAACCGTTTCACAGACGATTTTGAGTTGATCGCTGTCACCATGGTAAATAACCGCTTCAATATGTCCGTTATACTCTTGCCAATCTTTGGTGATTGAAACTGCGTTACGCACTTTTTCAGGTAGCGACTTATACAGTTTTTGGTGTATTTCGCTTTCTGGCCATAATGCTTGGCAGCCACTCGCAAGAACTCCCGCCAATTGCACTAAGCAGTCTTTCTCGTTATCACTGAGACATAAAATAGTGCCTCGAGGCGTTAAAGTATAAGTGTTTCTTTCCCCTGTAGGCCCAGGTAATAAACGCGAAGTCCCCGCCTGTGCATGACGTGCAAACTGCTCAAAGATAGCCGGTTCGATGCGATTTTCTTGCTTCTCCAACCATGACGAGAAGGCATCAAAAGGTTCGAGGAGTTGTGGTCTTGCGCTGGCATCCATTGCTAACTCATTGTCTTGTCTTTCGAGTGTACGTGATACCGCATTATCAGGGCGTTCACTTAACAACCGATAGAGATAAAGTGGGCCACCGGCTTTAGGTCCGGTACCAGAGAGGCCTTCACCACCAAATGGTTGAACGCCAACTACAGCACCTACCATATTGCGGTTGACATATAAGTTACCGACTTTTGCTTTCATAACGACTTGATTGATAGTCTCATCAATACGGGTATGAACACCAAGTGTTAACCCATATCCTGCCGCATTAATTTGTTCAATAAGATCGGTGAGTTGTTCGCGCTTGTAGCGCACCACATGTAATACAGGGCCAAAAATTTCCTTTTTCAATTCGCCAACGTTGTCTAACTCAATCAGTGTTGGTTTAACATAAGTACCTTCGGACTGCTCACGTAGGTCATCAATATTGTCAAATACAGCTTGGAAGACCTCTTTACCTTTGCTACGCATTTGCTGGATATGCTGTTCAATATTCTCTTTAGCTTCATTATCGATAACCGGCCCGATATCCGTAGAAAGGTGCTCTGGATTACCCATACGGCACTCTTCCATCGCACCTTTTAACATACGAATTGTGCGATCAGCGACATCTTCTTGGATACATAAAATACGTAGGGCGGAGCAGCGTTGACCTGCACTATCAAAAGCAGAAGCGACAACATCTGTCACGACTTGCTCTGTTAAGGCCGACGAATCGACGATCATCGCATTTAATCCGCCAGTTTCTGCGATGAGTGGGGTTGGACGTCCTTGAGCATCCAGCCTTCCCGCAATATTACGTTGCAGCAATCCAGCAACTTCCGTAGAGCCTGTAAACATTACACCACGAACTCTTGCATCACCCACTAATTTCGCACCAATCGTTTCCCCTTTACCCGGTAAAAATTGCAATACTTCACGTGGAATACCGGCTTGATGGAGCATTGATACTGCAATTGAGCCGATCAGTGGTGTTTGCTCTGCGGGTTTCGCTAATACCGTGTTACCTGCTGCGAGAGCTGCCGCAATCTGTCCGGTGAAAATTGCTAGAGGGAAGTTCCATGGACTAATGCAAACCACAGGGCCTAACGGTCGATGGGTATTGTTATCAAAATCATCGCGGACTTGAGTTGCATAATAATTCAAGAAATCAACGGCTTCACGAACCTCTGCAATCGCGTTAGCATAGGTTTTCCCCGCTTCACGAACCAGTACATCAAGTAGAGGCTGTAATTGTTGCTCCATGATGTCTGCGGCACGTAAGAGGATAGCTGCACGCTCTGACGGTGGAGTCGCAAACCAAATAGCTCCTGCATCATTGGCGATGTTTAATGCATGCTCTGCTTCTTCCAACGTTGCTTCACGAACATGACCGACAATGTCAGAATGGCATGCTGGGTTAATCACTGGAAGCGCATTTTCGGCTGATTTAGCCAGTTGATATTCCCCACCAAGTAGTGGTTGAGCTAATTTTTCTTGCATCGCTGCGGTTAAAAGTGCGCTAGAAAGCGATGCTAAGCGATGTTCATTGGAGAGGTCTAGCCCCATTGAGTTGACACGATTCTTTCCATACAAGTCACGAGGAAGGGCTATTTTAGGGTGAGGTAACCCAATTTGTCCTTCTGCTTTCGATAACTCTAATACGTCTTTGACAGGATCAGATACTAGTTCATCAAGTGGAATGGTCGCATCAGCAATGCGGTTCACAAATGAGGTATTCGCCCCATTTTCGAGTAAGCGACGGACTAAATAAGCCAATAAGGTTTCGTGTGTTCCGACAGGTGCATAGATACGACAAGGGCGGTTGAGTTTACCATCAGCAACTTTCCCGACAACTTGTTCATATAATGGCTCACCCATTCCATGTAGGCATTGGAATTCATATTGACCTGGATAGTAGTTTTTACCTGCAATTTGGTAAATTGCAGCCAGCGTATGGGCGTTATGAGTTGCAAATTGTGGGTAAATCAGATTTGGTACTGACAACAATTTGCGAGCGCATGCGAGGTATGAAACATCGGTATACACTTTACGCGTATAAACAGGGTAGCCTTCTAAACCATCAATTTGAGCGCGCTTAATTTCACTGTCCCAATAAGCCCCTTTAACTAGGCGGATCATCAAGCGGCGTTTGCTTCGTTCAGCAAGATCAATAATTGCATCAATCACGAATGGGCAACGTTTTTGGTACGCCTGAATAACAAAACCAATACCGTTCCAACCTGCAAGTTGCGGCTCAAAGCAAAGTTTTTCGAGTAGGTCGAGGGAGATTTCTAAACGGTCTGCCTCTTCAGCATCAATATTAATTCCAATATCATATTGATGGGCTTGTAATACGAGTGATAGCAAACGAGGGTATAGCTCTTCCATTACGCGAGAGTATTGTGCTCTGCTGTAACGAGGGTGTAAGGCTGATAACTTGATAGAGATCCCCGGTCCTTCATAGATACCGCGGCCATTCGATGCTTTACCGATAGCATGGATCGCCTGTTGGTAGGATACCATATAATCTTGAGCATCTTTTTCTGTTAACGCCGCTTCGCCCAACATATCATAAGAGTAGCGGAAACCTTTTTCTTCCAGCTTCCTTGCATTCGCTAATGCTTGTGCAATTGTTTCGCCAGTAACAAATTGCTCTCCCATTAAGCGCATTGCCATGTCAACGCCTTTGCGAATTAATGGTTCGCCACTTTTACTAATAATACGGTTCAATGAGCTAGATAGCTTGGCTTCATTGTGAGTCGAAACCAGTTTGCCTGTAAATAGTAATCCCCAAGTTGCTGCATTAACAAACATGGAGCTACTTTGGCCCAAATGAGATTGCCAATTACCTGTACTGATTTTATCGCGGATGAGTGCATCTCGTGTTGCTTTATCAGGAATACGTAATAAAGCTTCAGCCAAACACATGAGTGCAACACCTTCTTGTGAAGAGAGTGAAAACTCTTGCAATAAGCCTTGAACTAAACCAGAGCGGCCGATCCCATTTTTTTGATTACGTAATTTTTCTGCGATGGAATAAGCTAACTTATGGGCGGCATCTGCTTGCTCTGCGGGGAGTTGTGCTTGTTGTAGCAACATCGGCAGTGCTTGTGTTTCAGGAATACGATAAGCAGATGTAATCGCTGAGCGTTTAACCGATTGAGGTAAAATATGTTCAGCGAAATCCAAAAAAGGCTGATAATTCGATTCAGTAACGGATTCTTCTTCTGATATTTGGCCATCTTTGTTATCTTGTCCCGAGGAAATCTCAGGGATGAACTGTTGATTATCAAGCTGTTCAAGATAATTAAATATGGCTTGTTTAATTAGCCAATGCGGCGTGCGGTCAAGACGTTGAGCAGCAGTTTTAATGCGTTCACGAGTCGCTTCATCAAGTCTCACACCCATAGTTGTCGTACTACTCATCCCATTTCCTCTAAATAATTAGCTACTAGAAACAAAAAAGTTACACATCAATAGCACGATGTTGCAACTTTGTGCAACGTTGTTAAAGCCTATTCTAAAGGAATTGTGAAATATATCGTATTTTTATTTGTAAAATGAGATGGTTAGAAATGGATTTTGCTAGTTTTGATTGAAAATCAATAAGTTATTGATTCTCTTTGCTAGGTAAGTTGTGAGTGAATTGATTAATTCTCGCATCAAAAATTTAACATTTGTGATACGGATATCGTTTATTGAACAAAATAACGTTAATTTCTTGTTAATCGGAAATGAGATTGTCTAGCATGCTAAGGTAGCATTTTTAATCAAGTGCAACTAAATACAAACACAACACACACTATATTTATTATTTAATTTGCTTGCGTGCAATTTAGTGCAACAACCAAAGAAGATAACTATTCTATGGAGAAGACGGATGACTGTAAGCACTCCGATGATCATTATGTTCATCGTATATATTACTGGCATGTTACTTATTGGTTATTTAGCTTATCGTTCAACGAAGAATTTCGATGATTACATTCTCGGTGGACGAAGTTTAGGTAGTGTAGTCACAGCACTTTCAGCAGGGGCCTCTGATATGAGTGGTTGGTTGTTGATGGGGCTACCTGGTGCTATTTTCCTCGCTGGGATTTCAGAAAGTTGGATTGCTATCGGGCTGAGCTTGGGGGCATATCTTAACTGGTTATTTGTTGCTGGGCGTTTGCGGGTTCAAACGGAAAAAAATAATAATGCATTGACGCTACCTGACTACTTTACCAGTCGTTTTGAGGATAATAGTAAAATTTTACGCATTATCTCTGCTGTTGTAATTCTTGTTTTCTTTACTATCTATTGTGCCTCTGGTGTTGTTGCTGGGGGATTACTGTTTGAAAGTACTTTTAATATTAGCTATGAAAAAGCTATGTGGCTTGGTGCGTTAGCAACTATCGCTTATACCTTCCTTGGTGGCTTCTTAGCTGTCAGTTGGACTGATACAGTGCAAGCCTCATTGATGATATTTGCACTTATTTTAACGCCTATTGTGATCATTTTCTCATTAGGTGGACTAGATACTGCAATCGATGTTATTCAAACGAAAAACCCTGAATACTTAGATATGTTTAAGGGTTTGAATTTTGTTGCGATTATTTCATTATTAGGGTGGGGGCTAGGTTACTTTGGTCAGCCTCATATCTTAGCGCGTTTTATGGCTGCTGATTCACATCGCACGATTCGCTCTGCGCGTCGTATTAGTATGACATGGATGATCCTTTGCCTTGGAGGAACAACTGCGGTTGGTTTCTTTGGTATTGCTTACTTCGAAATTAACCCTGCGCTAGCCTCATCGGTGATGGGAAATAACGAACGTATTTTTATGGAGCTTGCAGGAATACTGTTTAACCCATGGGTTGCAGGTATCTTACTCTCCGCTATTTTAGCGGCGGTTATGAGTACATTAAGCTGTCAATTACTTGTGTGCGCAAGTGCGTTAACCGAGGACTTATACAAGCCGTTCCTGCGTAAAAATGCGAGCCAAAAAGAGCTGGTTTGGGTAGGGCGGATCATGGTTCTGGTAGTGGCTGCGATTGCTATCTATATTGCACGTGACCCGAATAACAAGGTGTTAGCATTAGTGAGTAACGCATGGGCTGGCTTTGGTGCCGCATTTGGGCCAGTCGTCTTGATTTCTGTGTTATGGAAACGAATGACTCGTACAGGTGCACTTGCGGGGATGGTTGTTGGTGCCGTTACCGTATTAGTCTGGATGAAATATAAATGGTTTGATCTGTATGAAATCATCCCTGGTTTTATCCTTGCAACAATTGCAATTATTGTGGTCAGTATGATAACTAAAGCGCCAAGTGCCGCTGCTCAAGCCCGCTTTGATGAGGCTGAAGCGGAATATAAAATGAAATAATTGATAAAATAAAGTAACCCCCAATAGTTGGGTAACCAACTATTGGGGGGTTTATGAGCAAATATAAAATGACTAATGGATCTTTTTCATTGATTTTATTTTTTAAATAGTCTCATTTCATGAGCATTCAAATTTGAGTTTTTTGGTTGTTTTTTCACGGTAAATGACAGTAAAAATAATCGGAACAAATAAGCCAATTGAGTATTTTCTTTGAGTAAGGCGCTCAGCTTGCTTCCTCTAGGCTTGTTTAAATCGCTTATCTGCTTTTGTTACCCGATGACTTTCTCACAAGTATCCGCAATCCACTCTGGAGACCCCTTAGACCCACCGTTTAGTGCCAATATTTGCGGAACAATATGATCCCATGCTTTATGTGAAAGCTCATAACTTGGCCTTGATTCAAGTTTTGTTAACCAGCCACGGATATTGGGGTATTTTTCTATCATTTGCTTAAAATTGGGGTCAATCCTTAAAGCAAAAATATCGCAAGCGTAGAGTAAATCTGCGGCGGAAATATCACTTCCTGCTAAGAAATTTTTGCCTTCAAGCAGAAAATCTAAATTTGCAAACATATCATGAAGTGCATTTAATTTGGCTTCAATCTCATTGACCGATGGTTTTGCCACCCCAAGATATGCAGGCATTAACAGTACGGGAAGAAAATATTCCAATGTTGATATTTTACGAAGATTCGTATGATACCAAGACAAATGTTTATTGATGACAGCCTTAGCTCGATGGGTTGCTCCAAACCATTTATCACTGCAACCGTGAATATCTGTAAGATAGTTCATGATTGCCGTTGCTTCGGAAAGGCAAAAATCGTCGTGCTGCATTGCGGGTATCTGATGCAACGGATTGACGGCTAAAAATTCATTAGAAAGATGTTCTCCCCGCGTCAACCATGTGTATTTGATATTGATGGGAATATTAGCTTCAATACAAAGCCAGTGAACGGCTCTGCTTGGCTCTGAAGTAGGATCATGAAAAAGAGTTAATGTGGATAAATCTGCCATTTTTTTACCTTTAATTTAACGTTGCCCATTAGAGATAAAGTGAACTTTACTGGCAAGTTCGTGACTTACCTCTTTCAAAGTAATATCAAAATAAATTAATAAATAACAGCTCAAATTCTTAATAGTCCGTAGATATAAATTCTCTATGCTAATTTAAGTCAATGGCGTCATTAACAGAAGGTGCTTGCATGGCTAGGCAAAAGTGCATTGAAAATGTACTCGCACAAATGAAGAAGTTTGAGCTGAGCATATTTGGCACAGAAATATGCCATATCGGTAGGCTATGGATAAGCCATTACGACACAGATAAACGTTAAAAGGCCTGAGTTCAGAAGTGTATTGAAATCAGGCCTGATAAGTTATTTGAACAAAGTATCTAATTTTATGGGAACACTTTGCTATCTGGTCTTTAATGGGTCTGCTTACGACGTTTAACTACTTGGTAACCAATGAATAGAATAATAAACCAGACAGGCGTTGCGATAAGAGCTTGCCTTGTATCGTGCTGGAAGGCGAGCAGGATCACCATAAAGACAAAGAAAGCCAAGCAAATCCACGACATCACAATACCTGCTGGCATTTTATAATGCGAGGCCTGATGAAGTTGTGGGCGGTTTTTTCTGAACTTGAGATAGCTATATAAGATCATGCTCCAGATAAACATAAATAGGATTGCTGACACGGTAGTAACCAACGTGAAAGCGTGCATGATATCTGGGATAAAGTAGATCAAAATAATACCGAAACTTAGGCAAATGCAGGTAAATATTAACCCCGTTGCAGGCACGGCTTTTTTCGATAAGCGACTAAACTGTTTTGGTGCATCGCCTTCTTTTGATAGGCCAAATAGCATGCGGCTCGTAGAAAAAACGCCACTATTGGCAGAGGATGCCGCAGAGGTAAGTACGACAAAGTTGACAATACTTGCTGCGGCAGGAAGGCTGATCAGGACAAACATCTCTACAAATGGGCTTTTATCCGCCAAGATGGTGCGCCAAGGTGTTACCGCCATAATAACTATCAGCGATAGCACATAGAAAGCAATAATTCTAAAAGGGATGGCGTTAATTGCTTTTGGTAATGATTTTTCGGGATCGCGGGTTTCCGCAGCAGCAGTTCCCACTAATTCAATACCAACAAAAGCGAAAATAGCTATCTGGAAACCAGCAAAGAAGCCACTAATCCCCATAGGAAACATTCCGCCGTCATTCCAGATATTGCTTAGTGATGCCGTATGACCAGCCGGTGATTGGAAGTTCATTGCGATTAAAGTGCCGCCAACGATAATTAACGCGATAATGGCGACAATTTTGATCATAGCAAACCAAAACTCCAGTTCACCAAATAATCTGACTGAGACTAAATTAAGTGTTAACAGCGTCACAACACAGATGAAAGAGGTCACCCATTCAGGGAAATTAGGCACCCAAAAGCTGACATAGGATGTGATAGCCACAATATCAGCAATACCAGTAATGACCCAACAAAACCAATAGGTCCAACCAACAAAGAAGCCAGCCCATGGGCCAATCAGGTCGGCAGAAAAGTCGCTGAATGATTTGTAATTAAGATCGGAAAGTAATAATTCACCCATCGCTCGCATAACAAAGAACAAGATGAACCCAATAATCATATAAACGAAGATGATAGAAGGGCCAGCTAGCGAAATAGTTTTACCTGAGCCCATAAATAGGCCCGTTCCGATCGCGCCACCGATAGCGATAAGTTGGATATGTCGGTTGCTGAGGCTACGTTTTAGCTGATTCCTCTCTGTGGGAGGATTTGTTGATGTTGAGGGTTGATTTTCTTCCATAGTATCTATCCAAAGAAGTGGTTATGTGCAGTCACAGTGTATTTTTAATTGTGTGACAGTGTTTGCATAAAATATTGTGACACAAATCTCAGTCAGTGTAAGAAAAACTTAACTGACTGTAATCAGAGTGGTGATATCTTAATCTGAATATAACACCAAGTTAACATTAGCAACCAAAATTTAATTGGTTAAGTAAAATTAGCAGAATAATGTTGACTGTGCTAAATGAGAGGCGTTAAATAAGTGCATCGGGTTGTTAGCTCAGTTGGCAGAGCAGTTGACTCTTAATCAATTGGTCGGGGGTTCGAGCCCCCCACGACCCACTAATTAAATCAGTGCGTTATGTGTGAGTGAGTATTTTTAAATTATCTTGCGTGTCATATTCGTGCCATTCGCATTTAAAATATCATCAATGTTTTCCCAGTCGCCCATTTCTTGAAGCGCGGATAGAGCCTCCCCAGATTACCCAAGTGTGATGTAAGTCTTCGTTGAAAGTGTGTTGGTGCGGTAGGCTACTGCTGATGTATTTCTTGGATATCTAGCGCTTAGCTCGAATGATAGCCCATAAATATATATGCGCTGCGTAAACTTCCTCATTTTCTGCGGTTATTTTCTTTTCCTAATACTCCTCACTATGCCATTTACAAATGATTCTAATCATACCCTCTCTATGATTAACTGATATAATCCATGTGACTTAAAAAAATGAGTTTATGATTATGAAGTTACTAGCTGTTGCTGCTTTATTATTCTCTACATCGACAATAGCGGCTAATCAATGCAAACCTGATAATGAGTGTTTGTCTTTTAAAACCAGTGAGAGTGAAATCTCTATAGCTTGTAAAAATATAGAATCAGCGAAACTCAATACATATATAGATACAAACGACTCATTAGCTATTATGCTAAAAAGCGGTACTGGGCTGAGTGATTTTTCTGTTAAAAACACTGGAAAAACAATAGATATTTACATTAGTGGCGTAAAGTATCATCGAGCTGTTATTACTGCACGAATGGACACTTCGATTCGAATTCCAATTACAGTACGCCCTAATTTTAAATTAGTAGATGATTTGATAAAGTGTGTGAATTAATATTAATCCAACATGCTTTTAGATTAGGTGATCTTCCTTATTTTCTTCTATCGTATATATCTTGTGGATGAGCATCTTTTTCACAATTTCCACGGTGGTATCGAAATCGAGGCAGAGGACATTAATCGAAGTATGGCACATTCTAACTCATTATTTAGATTTTGCAGGTTCTATTGCGATTTGAATGCTCTCGATAGCTTCAATGCTAGGTGGCGACGAAGCAATAGAAATCGTGCTTGCTTGCCTGCTAGTTTACGGCTGCAATATATGGTCAGCGTTAAATATTAATTTTATGAAAAAGTATCGAGCCACCACCAAGGGTGTTCAATGCCTTAATTTATTGTGATAACCATAACGAACCCCAATGTTAGAGGGATGACAAAATAGAATGTGCGAATGTAAAAAATAAATATCCATTAAAAATAATATGGAGAATGATAAAAATAGTAGTCAGCAAGTAAATAATTGAGAATTTTCTTCTTAAAAAGGATATGAGCCCAGATAGAACACAAACGGAGAGAACAACTTTTAAGCCGTATGACGCAATTATTGAATATAAAAGGGATTCTTCAGGGTGTTTAATCAACCACAACGGGATCGTTTTCAATAACGCCCCAATTAAAAATTGAGAAATAAACCAAAATATAGCAACAGATATAAGAGGGTATTATCCAGTGATCAATTTTTTAAATGGGTTCATAAATAATCATCAGTATTGGATGGGTTTACAGAAAATACTACAGGTAAATGACTAACACAAATATTAAAAGGCGGTTTAGTATGAATTAACTAAAAAACCCCTGTTTTGTAATTACATTTTCATCGCAACTTATGAATATGAAGATAGGCAAATTTACTACAAAGTGATATGCAATCCCCTATAAATCTGCCGATTTGCCTTTCATTAAATATCACTGCTTAAACGCTCACTTAGCTCAATAGTTAAACGTTATCAGCTTTCAGTGTGGAATGACGTGTAAACTAACATAGTCCATTAAGGCAATATACGCGCTTTATGTCAATGATAAATCGACATTTATGCTTCTAAGATCTATTCACTATCACCATTGTTAAGTATTTAAAAGCCATCAATGCCTAAAAATTTAGTGCAATCAGCATGAGCGAAATTGTTATATATTTGTCACAAAATTGTTTCTATTTGTTATTTTTAATAGTTTGTTGTGATTTTAATCACAATAATCCCGTCTTTTTTTACATATAAATCGCTCATCTTTATGTCGTTTTAGTCAATGAAGGATCATCATTATGGTATTTTCCATTCGAGATACACTTTTTTCCTTACTGACCTTGGACGGTATTTCAGGTCATGAAGCCCCTATTGCCAATGTTATGCAAAAACATTTTACAGAGAGCGCTAAGGAAGTTTGGCAGGATCGCCTCGGTAATATAGTTGCTCGTTATGGAAGTGACGACGCAAAAGCGCTGCGTTTAATGGTATTTGCGCATATGGATGAAGTGGGATTTATGGTGCGAAAAATTGAACCGTCGGGGTTTATTCGTTTTGAACGAGTCGGAGGGCCTGCACAGGTGACGATGTCAGGATCTGTTGTCCGTCTTGCGGGAGAGCACGGCTCAATACCTGGATGTATCGGTATTAAATCCTATCACTTTGCTAAAGGTGATGAACGTACGCAATCACCCTCGATTGATCAATTGTGGATTGATGTCGGAGCGAAAGATAAGGCTGACGCTGAAAGAATGGGCATAAAAGTCGGTACGCCAATCACACTGTATAACCCGCCTCAAGAATTAGGCAATGACATGGTGTGTAGTAAAGCATTAGATGATCGACTTGGATGCACTGCTTTACTTGGTTTAGCTGATGCGATTAAAGATAAAAAGCTAGAAATCGCACTATTTATTGTCGCGTCAGTGCAAGAGGAATTTAATATTCGTGGGATTTTACCAGTATTACGCCGTGTAAAACCCGACCTTGCTATTGGGATCGATATTACGCCTTCTTGTGATACGCCCGACCTTCAAGACTATTCGGATTTAGTGATTAACAAAGGTGTCGGCATTACTTGCTTAAACTATCACGGTAGAGGCACGCTTGCGGGATTAGTAACTCCTGTTCGCTTAATCAATATGTTAGAAAAAACAGCTTCCAAAAATCATATTCCGGTACAAAGAGAAGTTGCACCAGGTGTCATAACAGAAACGGGATATATTCAGGTTGAACAAGATGGCATTCCTTGCGCAAGCCTATCTATTCCTTGCCGCTACACACATTCACCGGCTGAAGTTGCTAGCTTACGAGATCTCAGTGACTGCATCCGGTTATTGGCTGCATTAGCGACACTTCCCGCTAATCAGTTTCCTATCGAGTCTGACTCAGACAATAACCAAGAGGTTACATTAAAATGAAAAAAGTCCTCGTTGCATGTGGAACGGGTATGTCTACGTCCACAATGATTGCTCAAAAACTCCAAGATTACTTAGCTAGTGAAGGCATCTTAGTGGCGACTTCACAATGTTGTTTAAACGAAATCCCACTAAACAGCCACGGTGTTGATTTGATCATCACCGCAATGAAAACGGATACAGATTATGGTGTACCGACTTTGAATGGAGCCGCTTTACTAACAGGAGTTAATGACGATGCATTAAAACAAAAAATTAAAACGTTGTTATCACAATAAACCTCATAGGTGACGTTATGTTTGACTATATACTTTCTCTAGGCGGTACAGTATTTGTCCCAATCGTCATGATAATTATTGGCTTAATCTTTCGCATTCCATGGCTACAGGCCATTAAAGCTGGGGTTACCGTCGGTATTGGTTTTGTCGGAATGGGGCTAGTGATCGTGATGGCTATTGATAGCCTAAGCCCCCCCATCAAAATTATGATTGAACGTTTTGGCTTATCGCTACATGTACTTGATGTAGGGGCAGGGCCAGCATCCGGTGTTGGCTATGCAACGGCGATTGGTGCAGTCATTATTCCCGTTATTTTCTTACTTAATATCACGTTATTGTTTACTCGCCTAACGAAAACAATGAACGTTGATATTTATAATTATTGGCACTATGCAATTACCGGAACAGTTGTTCAAATTGCGACGGGGAGTTTAGTTTATGGTATCGCTGGTGCTATGTGTCATGCCATCTTATCGCTAAAAATGGCAGATTGGACGGCAAAACGCGTACAGACGATTGTTGGTTTGGAGGGTATTTCAATTCCTCAAGGGTATGGCTCTAGCTCAGTTCCTCTATTTGTACTTCTTGATGCTATCTATGAAAAGATCCCTTTCCTAAAAGGAAAGAATATCGATGCACAAGCTATTCAAAAACGCTATGGCATGGTGGGTGATCCGGTTATTATCGGTGTTGTACTGGGATTATTATTTGGGCTTGCAGCAGGAGAAGACTTTAAAGGTTGTGCGACTTTAATGATTACGGTTGCCGCGATCATGGTGCTATTCCCTCGCATGATCCGCTTAATTGTTGAAGGCTTACTTCCTATCTCTGAAGGCGCTCGTAAATTTTTCCAGAAACATTTTAATGATCGAGAAGTGTTTATTGGCCTAGATACCGCCGTAACGCTGGGTCATCCAACCACAATTGCAGTGGGTTTGCTTCTTATCCCTATCATGTTGATTTTGGCAAGTATCCTGCCATTGAACAATGTATTACCACTCGCTGACTTGCCAGTTGCTCCTTTCTTTATCTGTATGGCCACGGTGATCCACCGCGGTGACTTATTACGCACATTACTGAGTGGTGTGATTGTTATGAGCACCGTTTTGCTCATCGCAACGCAGTTTGCCCCTTTCTTTACCGAAATGGCACGTAATGGCGGATTTAACTTTGCCGAAAATGGCGCGCAGATTAGCGCACTGTCAGTTGGCAATATGTTTGGTTGGTCTATTTACGAATTAATGTCATTTGGTCTTATCGGTGTCGTGTTAACTGTTGGCATTGTTGCCTGTGTCGTTATTTTCTTACGTAATCGTGAATTACCTGAATAAGGAGTATAGAAATGAGTTGGTTGAAGGATGTTATTGGAACAGAAAAAGCAGTCATTGCTATGTGCCATTTACGTGCATTACCTGGTGATCCTGATTTTAATGCGCAGCATAGTATGCAATGGGTAATTGATAGGGCATATGAGGATTTAATGGCATTACAAAATGGCGGTGTTGATGCAGTTATGTTTTCAAATGAATTTAGCCTGCCTTATCTCACTAAAGTGAAGCCGGAGACAACTGCGGCAATGGCACGGATCATTGGTCAATTAATGAGTGAGATCCGTATACCATTTGGTGTAAATGTTCTTTGGGATCCGATCGCTTCGTTCGATTTAGCGATGGCGACAGGAGCGAAATTTATCCGAGAAATATTTACGGGTGCCTATGCAAGTGATTTTGGCGTATGGAATACCAATGTTGGTGAAACTATTCGCCATCAACATCGTATTGGGGCAGGGGATGTAAAAACGCTTTTTAATATTGTACCTGAAGCCGCGGTATATCTAGGTGGACGAGATATCTGCTCAATAGCAAAGTCTACCGTTTTTAATAATAAACCAGATGCACTATGTGTTTCGGGATTAACTGCTGGAGCAAAAACAGATAGTGCAATTTTGAAACAAGTGAAAGATACGGTGCCGAATACTGTGGTCTTTGCCAACACTGGGGTTTGCCTCGAAAACGTTGAAGAGCAGCTGAGTATTGCTGATGGCTGTGTCACCGCGACGACTTTTAAAAAAGATGGCATTTTTGCCAACTTTGTTGATCAAACTCGAGTGGAAAGATTTATGGAGAAAGTGCATAGCATAAGGCAATAAGAAAGGAGATAAGCAAAATACTTATCTCCCTCGTGATACTAAGAGTCCTCGCAAGCTTCGCCAAAAGTTAGGCGAGGACTCAATAATCAAGCATATACCGAACCTTAAAGGAGTCAATATACAATGATTGATGATGCTAAATGGATCCAAATAAATCAAGTTGCAGCCGATTGGAAAGAAGCGCTTAGCATAGCTTGTACGCCTTTAATTATTCATGGTGCTGCTGAGCCTAACTATTTACAAGGCATCATTAAAAACACCCAAAGTTGGGGGCCTTATTATTTAATTGCTCCGGGCATTGCTATGCCACATGCACGTCCGGAACAAGGGACTATCTATAACCAAATTACTCTCACAACCTTAAAACAGCCCGTTGTATTCGGTCATGAAGATTGTGACCCTGTATGGTTATTAATGACTGTTTGCGCAACTCAAAGTGATGATCATATTCGACTCATACAGTACATCGCTGAACTTATTGATAATCCATTATTACTTGATGAAATTCGTTGTGCTAAAACCAATGATGATGTTTTGCGGTTGCTAAATTCATATTGATTTATCCATGAAGGAGTGATGATGATATTACACCCGTCTTTGGCTTCTGCTGACCCACTTTGGCTGGGTTCAATTATTAATAAACTGGCTAATCAGAATATTGGGTCATTACATCTGGACATTGAAGATGGCAATTTTATCAACAATATTACTTTTGGTATTAAGTTGGTAAAAGCAGTTGCACAAGCTACAGAACATGCATTATCTATTCATTTAATGGTGTCTCAACCGTTATTTTGGATAAGGGAGCTTGCTCCTTTTAGCCCCAAATGGATCTTCTTTCATCCTGAGGCGGTGCAAAACCCTTCAGAAATTATTGCTGAAATAAAAAAGATAAAGGCAAAAGCAGGCATAGCATTAAATCCAAGTACACCAGTTGCTCCTTATCAATACCTCATTAATAAATTAGATGCTTTGATGTTGATGACTAGCGAGCCGGATGGTGAAAATCAGCAATTTATACCATCAATAGTGGATAAAATTCAGCAAATACCACCACTCTTTAGCCAACTGGAGTATTGGGCTGATGGTGGGATCAGTGCAGATAAAATTCAGTCATTAAAAAAGGTTGGTATTAATAATCTTGTCATAGGAAGAGCACTGTTTTCGACAGACGATTATGAAAATACGATAAAACAACTTAGCAATTAAATTCGGAGAGAAGTCGCTTATGAGTCTGTATAAATCTGATCGGATCCAACAGATGCTGCACTATCTTTGGAAATGTCGAGAGCTTTCAACACAACAAGCGGTGGAGTTGTTTGGTTGTGCAGAAGCGACAATTCGTCGCGATTTTCAATATATCGCTGAACATTATCCTGGTATGACGCGAACTCATGGGCACTTAAATTTCGACGACAGTACGACAGATAAAGAGTCTCAATTTGATGTCAGACGCTCTTTAAATTGTGCATCTAAACGTGAAATCGCACTCATTGCTCGCAAATTAATTCATGAAGGCGACTGTTTTTTTCTTGACTCAGGCTCTACTTGTTTAGAATTAGCGAAGTGTCTGGGGGATATTAGCGTTAAAGTCATTTGTAATGACATCAAAATAGCTAACCAACTTGGAATGTTTCCAAATGTAGAAAGTTATATCATTGGGGGGTTAATCAGGCCTGGTTATTTTACGGTTGGTGAAAGCCTAGCATTAGAGACGTTAAATGCTTTTGCCGTTGATCGTGTCTTTATGTCTTGTGATGCATTATCGATTGAGATGGGAATAACGAATGCTACTATGTTTGAGGTGGGAGTTAAACGCAAACTAATAGCGCGTTCACCAGAGGTTATTTTGCTAGCGGATCACACAAAGTTTGATATGTTCGAACCTCATGCTGTTGCAACCCTATCTTGTATTAAAACAATTATTAGCGATAGTGGGCTATCGAGTGAAACTCAGCAACGGTATCGCCAAGCAGGCTGTGAATTAAAATGTGGTTATTAGGGAATAATAGGCGTATTTATTACGGCTATATGTTTCCGTAAAATTGCTGTTCATATGATCACTTAAAAGGATAGGGTGAATCTAGTTGTCGCTGTCTTATTTTAGGATAAGTAGTAAGTGAATAATTTCAGATTTATAGTATTATTTTAGATGATTATTAATTTTCAGCTATCATCATGATGCGCTCAGTTAGCATTGAGATATAGCATGATTTAATTTTTTCGATGTTCAATATCTATTTTATTGTTTTCGAGTTTACTTGGTTTTTATTTTATTATATATCTTCTCATTGAATTTAAGTGCCTTCATTTTTTATTATGAGGTAAAAAAATCCAATTTATATATATTGATTTTGAAGTAAGCTCTGCTCTAACTGAGTTGCTGAAATTTTATTTGATGAAGAGATGAAATACTCTTTTCAAGAGAAAAATGTATCTAATAAAATGAGTAAAGTAATATAAATGAGAATGTCTAAATCAGATTTTTGAATAAGCCGTAGAGGGGAGTAAACTGCCTGTATTATGTCAGTTTGATGCTGAGTGTTTCGTAATATTTCGTTTTTTAATATAAGTATTACACCGTAGACTGTTTTTTAACCTAATTTATAAGATATTGAATAAATCTTAATGATTTTTACCTTTTTTTGTAATATATACTTTATCAATTAAATTTAAATGCTTTTTTTTGTAAAAATCGAATATTTAATCTGAATATATTCCCTCCTGAGTTTTCTTTTGGTTTTTATTACTATTCAATAATGATGGTCTTTTTTGGATTAAGAGCTATTAAGGCTTATAAGTTCAAGAGAATTCATTAGTTTTTACACTTATTTGTTGTTTTTTGGGTTTCTATAATCAATGGATATTGTTTTAGGATAATTTGATTTAATCAGGATAATTGATTAAATTACCGAAGAAATATTGAATGATTCAGACTTTATGTTTCGTTCTGTACTCGGGGTTAAATAAAAATGAAAATTAGTAATTTAGAATTTGAACAAATTGAATTAGATTTGAGCCATAGGGAAGTGTTTATTAAAGCTGTAGGAATAGAATTAAGAAAATTGAGGAAAAGTTATTCTTTAAGTGGTAGGGAATTAGCTGGAATTATGAATGTATCTCAGCAGCAAATATCTAGATATGAGTGTGGTGTTTGTGCGATCCCTACTGATGTTTTGATTATAATTTTAGGTTTTTTTAAAATTACACTGTTTGAGTTTTTTAAAGGGGTTTATCTAAATGCTTTTGATATAGATATGAATATGGTTCAAGATAAATACTATAATGTTTTTATTTCTCATTGAATAATCATAAGTGCTCCTGAAATAAAACTCATCTAATGATTTTTTAGTCTTATTAGCATGTTTAAGTATTTTATATTTTTACTTTAAGTTATAAAGTAGAGTTTAATTGTTATTTCTTAAATTTCCCCATCATGTTAAGTGATCATGATGGGGAGGTATTCGTGGTACTTATATGGGGGATATCAGATAAGTGATTTTGTACAAAAAGAGCATATAAATAGTAGTAATATATTAAATATACTTCAATTTCACTAAGCACTCAGACCTCCATTTTTATTTAGAGTGTGAGTTTTATTTGAGCGATAAAAATAATAACCTATTATGATAATTTATTGGTATATCTGTAACTAAATAGTGTCCCCAAGAGCCATTCTAAACTCATCTTTTTCTCTTTTAGTAAAAATTAAGCTAGTGATTATTACTTCTATTCAGTATTTTTATATTCTCTAAATCTGCTTTTATCGCTGTAGTAAAACTGATATCAACATTCATGCATACTCATTTAATTTTTATATAAAACCGGTGTTAAATGGTAAGTTTTCAGTCATTATTAATACCTAAACGTTAGTAAACTCCTTCTATACAGCGGGGAAGGGGGAGAGAAACAGGCCATCAATTGGTGTTAGGTATTCCAGTGATATCGCCACTCTTTAGGGCGATAACTGTGTTGATGCACCAAAACTGGGGCTGATGTAGCCCTTAAATCTCAAAAAATAGAACGTTATTACACGGTAGGGTATGCCCTGAGTGGCAGCAAAACCAACCCACTGCCGGCAATCCACTTAACAGGGTATTGGTTAAAAGACGCAGGATTTGAGATAGGCTTCACTTTTATCGTCAAAATCTTAAACAGCTGTTTGGTATTGATACCGAACAGCGAAGACATTCGAGCGATGAAGCAGCAAAACCAACAACAGCAAGCGCAACTTGATGGCTGAGTATGTGAGCGGCTAAAGGGTAAACTGAGCAGCTCTCAAATAAAGCCGGAAAATCATGGGGGGATCTTTCCGGTCTATTACTCAATATAATCGTTTTTACTTGTTTATATGCTATTGGTTATTAAACTTTACGTAATTTTTACTCTCTATATTTAATTGATGTTTAAAAAATTCAGTATTTTTGTATTCATTCATGGAACTATGGTTACAGCTACTATAGTCATCTCCAGAGCTACCATCATTTTGCCATCTGCACACCGGACAAATTTCATAAAATGCATCTTCTTTGTCTTCAAAAACAATATAGTTACAGGCGGAACAAGGAACACCACGAATTAAATTGTCATCACGGTCTATAATTATTATTTCATTTCCTGTAATATCTTTGATAATTTCTTCAAAAAAACTATTTTTTAGTAATTTTGAATAATTAAAATTATCAAGTATTATATCATTATACTTTTGTTTTATTGCCTCTAGTGGTTGCTTATCTTCTATTTCACTCAGCTCAAAAAGAAATTGAACCCGCCCATCAACAGTCTCTTTAAATAATGCATGAAGTTTCAAGAAATCAATCACTTCTGAATATAAAAATTCAATCTTCATTATAAACTCTTCGCTAATTCAATTGCAGTTTGGAATGCATCGCTATCCCGACCATCATCTATATAATAAGTCCGCATTTCTCTTTTACCAGCATGACTGACAAAGATCTCATCAGTACTCTTATCATGTTTAATAATAATGTTATTAACCTTAGCTTCCTGCATGCTTTCCGTAAGCGGTTTTTTAGAAAACTCTTTGGCTTTATTTAAATATTGAGGCTGAGTGATATCACCGAATTCTTACCATGCTTAAGATAATGATATTGTAAACCAGATAAGTTATTATGTGTCACACCATCAATTTGGTAATCTCTCTTCTGAGGATTGAACCCCTTCCAGTTAATGGATGCTGTGAGCCCAAGGCAACACCCCGCCAACCCAAACGGGTCCACCCAACCTGTCGGACAGTGCACATACCCATACGGATTCACACCACCCAGTAGCCCTATTGGGTCAGGACATAGATATTGTCCGGTATTCTTATCCTAGTATAGAAATCGGTTATAATACAAGCCGCGTTTCGCGGTCTTCATATTGCCCCGCAAAACGAAAATGGCATTCGGTATAATTTGGGTCATTGTCGGCTCGACCGTCTTGAGACTGCCAAAACGCCATTTGACCCCATGTATTGAGGCGTCCTGCCCAACTGGCTATCCCTTTTTCAGTAAAAATCTCTCGGGGTGTACCTTGATGGTCAGTGACCACATAGTGCAATTGCCCCTTTTGATAGCGAACAGTAGGGGTGATGGCCCCGGCTGATAGAGCCATTGAATGCCAGCATCATATGCCACGGTACCGTCGGCATAGACGGGGGCCTCTTCCACCATTTGGTCACCGGACCACAAGTAGTGCCACGCGGTCACACGAGGTTTTAACGCGGGGAAGGCGGGATGCGCATTGTGTTTTTCGTTATCCACCGTTTTAGTTTTACTGAGCCGCCGCCCAAAGGCATCGTAGGTGTAACGCCAGACATCGCCACTGGGGGTAAAGCAACGGATAAGTTGGTTTTGGGTGTTCCACAGATAGCGCTACTCTTGAGGGCGATAGCCGTGTTGATGCACCAAAACTGGGGCTGATGTAGCCCTTAAATCTCAAAAAATAGAACGTTATTACACGGTGGGGTATGCCCTGAGTGGCAGTAAAACCCGCCCACCGCCGGCGATACACCTTAAAGGTCAGTGGCTAAAAGCTGCGGGTTTTGAGACAGGCTTCACTTTTACCGTGAAGATTTTATGTCCACTCCCCATTAATTAAGACACTTCAAATTAGAGATTTCTAACTGTTTACGGTATGTCTCCGGTGGGAGGTTATTTAAACTTTCGTGGGTTCGATTTAGATTGTAATCTTGCTGCCAAAACCACACCATCTCTCGTACTT
>NZ_JAMPLW010000012.1:0-259465 GCF_028477805.1 Providencia sp. PROV268 | reverse complement strand
AGATCCGTTAATATCAAAAAACTTTGGTATGGAAGCCACCTTTGTGCTTGATAACAATGCACCAGCGACTTTTGATGGTGGCTATGAAAAAAAATCAGGAGATATAAATGAGCAGTTAATATTATTTCCGTTGATTAGCGAGCGATTTATAGGGGGGCATGTCAAACAATTTTGGTTAATAGCTAAATATGAAACTATGACCTATAAAGTAATAAACACTCAAAATATTAATATAAATATTGATTATAGGTCTAACATAAAAAGTTACTGGGTTGGGGCAAAAAAGAAAGGCGAAGATTCTTTTTTAAAGTATCCAAATGGCGATGTTATTCTTAATTCTGAAGTTGAACCTGAGTATAAAAAACTACTTGAAATATCAGAATCCATGATCCAAAAATAAAAACACTAACTTATACACATTATATGGATGTAATATTTTTATATGAAATGTGAAACACTCCCCATTATTACCTCTTTGCTTTCTTTGTTGTTTATGTCTGATGCACTTGCTTTAAAAGCGTGCTCAAATGAGCAGAGAAATATTAACAAACAGAACGCTTATATAATTACCGGTGATATTTTTTATGGTCCCGTAAAATCTGTAAAAACCATACACACGAGACCTGAAAATAAATACGGTAAAACCGATAATGGAACAAGAGTATATCAATTCTCAGATTGTAATGAGCTGACTGAATTCAGCTGGGAATCTCAAAGAGTCATATCACCGTCGGATTCTGTAACCTTTGTTTCAGACGAGGAATTAATTGGCAGTAATCCTTACCATGTTAAAGCTGTCTCTGACTTCAGTGCCTCCAGTAACTCCAGCTATACCAATGCCAGCTTATTTTATTACACTGATAGCAATGGGCGGATTATCAAAAATGAGGAAATAGTTCTGACTAAAAACAGAGTCTTTTCTGATGCCGATGAAGAAAATAAACGCCGTGAATTGTCAGAAAATTCAGACGATACTTTTTCTGTTTCAGTTATTAACTGGAATAATGGACTTATTAATAACAGGGTTGGTGAGCAATATGGCGCAAAAATAGCATTTCAATATAACTATAATCATCTGAATAAACTGGAAAGTGTTATTGATTCTGAGTCTGATAAACCTGTGAATGTCTTTTTACAAAAGATAAAATATTACTATGATTCAAAAGGCTTTCCCAATGAAACGGTGTCAGAGTTGTATGAAAATGGTCAGCTTTACAGCTTTGATACGATAAAATGTCAGGAAAAAGATTTACATGGAAATTGTTTGATGACAACCACTACTACGACCAAGACAAAATTTAAGCCTGAGATCACAAAAACCACACAATATATCTATACCTATTACTAAGTATTCATTTGAGTGATGGATACGGTCACCAGTGTCCCTTTTGATATCAATATGGATAATTGGCTCTTTGATATATACAGCCCATTGGGGACTATGAAAGTCTGGACTTGGGCTGACACTGATAATGTGGATACGTCAAAATTGCTTGGTAATTATACTTAAACACTGGCTTTTCCAATAAATTAAATACCGTAAATAATCCTCTCCATCCTCTTACAGCCCATGCACCAAGGGGGTCATGCTTTTATGGGGTAAATCAGGCCACTCACCAATTCCTCTTGTCTGATGAATATTTTCCTCACTTAGACTTTCCCAGCCAGCCTCACTCGGCACCCATAAACCTTGCCACTCTTCATGTGCTATACGAGGAAGTTTCCAACAAGGCTGATAACTAATTCGTCCATGTTGTCGTAACACGTCCAATGGAGTTTCAGGACGCAGTGTGGCAAGGAAACGGTAAAAACTGGCGTTGTTGCGGAGTGTATCCTGATAAATGTCATCGCTGTGGGTATCAATCAAATATTCAAACGGTGAAACAGATTTCAATATATTGGCTGTACCGCCTTCAATAATGGAGTTATATAAACGAGGTATGAAGTTACATCCTCAAACCCAAGAAAAATTGGATTTAATTAATAAAACTGCAATGTATTTAATTGGAACTGGATTTAGAGAATATAAAAAAATTGGCTGTTTATTTTTTGGAGTTACATAATGAATGCTATGATAAAATAAAGCATGATTTTTCTTTGGTCGAAAGCATGGTAGATTTAGTATTAAGGGAATTAAATAGATTTGGTTATAAACTAGAAAAAATGAAAAAAGTAGAGTCTAGTTTACATGATCATACCCATGTAATTTATGCAACTGCATGCGATTATTTTGTTTGTAGGAATAAGCGTCTTATAGATAAAGCTAAAGCAACATACAAGTACCTAGGTGTTAATATTCAAGTTGTGGATGGCAATGAGAGTGAATGGTGGAAGAAATTATCGTTTTAATAGGGTAATTTTGCATGGAGTCATTTTTAGGTAGTAATCTTATTTTGAAAGCCAAAGTGAGAATGTGCTAATGGTAATTAATTTGACTGTTCAAGTATACCTGTTTTGATTTTTTTATTTTCACAAATGTATATTTTTAAGGGCTCATGAATATGAAAGAAAAAATAAAAAATCACTTATTGGATGATGCCCTTAAAGAGTTAAGTTGTGTGGTATATACTGGAATGGGTCTATATCTCGGATGCATCGAGGATATTTATTAGAATTATTAAATGAACATGGTTTTACAGTAAAAATGTCAGAAGTTCTTCCCCATTGGGAGCATGTTTTTTATACGTCAAAGTATTCATATAATGAAGTATTAAAGATAGCCAAGGATAGAGCTAAAAACAGTGGTTTTTAAATTGATATCTAGCTTTAAGGTTATAGTTTCGCCATAAGATCTATGTTGCCATATCAACCAACGATGATAAAATGCACTATCGCCCGTTTGAAGTGAGACTACCATGAAAAAGAATGAATTAATTCAAGCAACAAGACCAACTCGTACTCAACTCATTCGATCGGTAGCAACCTCTACAGCGATTGAAACAGGGCAGGACTCCCGTCGCCTTGAAGAAGAGATGAAAGCTAAGCGTGAGAAGTTCGGGCATTTGAAACTGGCGATTTAGTTCTCTTTCAAGGCTTCATTAACCCAATATTTCATGGGTTCATAGTTAAGGTTTAGCCCTGCGTGGATTGCTGCAATGTATTGCTCGGGTTGTTGAGTCCAACTTTCGTAGTCTAACGGTTGAAACCCAGCTTGTACCGCCATCACATCGGCGAGTAAGCGCGATAAGCGCCCATTTCCTTCCCTAAACGGATGTATCAGAATTAACTCCACATGCACTGTGGCAATAGCTTCTATGACCTGTTCTCGGCTCATATTGGTGCAAGGCGTGTACTTCGCTAGATACTCTTTTTCAAATTGAGCAAGTAACTTTGCAACACGACCCGCAGGGGCAAACATAAAGCCACCTTTGCTAATATTCACTGTGCGTAATTGACCAGCCCACTCGTAAACATTCCCTAACCATTGGCGGTGCCAACGCTGAATAAGAGATACAGTAATTTGCTCAGTGGGGAATTGTTCTTCAAAAATGACTTGATACAGTTTTTCTAACAGGACAAGCTCTGCATCATTGATATCATCAACGTTTGAAAGTCCTAGCTTGTTAGCCAGTACCTCTTCATCAGAGCCGTCAGCAAATTTTCCTTCGCTGTTAGATACATCATATCTATTCATTTAAGCGTGTTCTTTTGGTATGGGTATGAATTTTGTACGTTATCATGCTAAAAACATCAAATAAATAATAACTACCTATAAATCAACGGATTAATTAAGTGTAGGTTAAATTGTAGATTTTTCTAAAAAATTCATAAATATCGTTATATTTCAAAGCTAACACACCCATGCATCATGGTTTTAATTCAAAATTGGCTCGTTTTACCCAAATATCAAGTTTATCAGCCCAATCTTGCATCATGATTTTGCGCTCTTCAAGATAAGTTGCATGGTTATATGAATGTCTAACACTATTTGAGTCCATATGGGCTAACTGTGCTTCGATAGCATCAGGTCTATATCCAAGCTCATTTAATCGTGTGCTGCCTGTTGTGCGTGTCGCATGAGGGCTATATATAGCACTCCAACCTCTCGTTTTAAGAAATTGCCTTAGTGAGTTGGTAGACATCGGTTTTATGACAAGAATCCCGACCGGGAAATAAATGTTTACGGCTGCCAGTAAAACCATAAAGAGATTTTAGAATCGCAATAGCTTGTGTAGGTAGAGGAACAATATGTTCTCTTCGTGCTTTCATTCGCTCAGCTGGAATTGTCCAAAGTGCATTATCAAGATCGAATTCAGACCATTCAGCCTCAGCGATTTCAGATGGACGAGAAAGCGTCCACCACAATAGTTCAGTTGAAAGGTGCCACGGCTATTATCAAAGTTATTGAGTAATTGACCTATTTGATCTGTAGTGAGGGCTTTTTTATGTTGAGTTTTGTTTGCTGGGAGAGCTTTTCTTATTGCCCATACAGGATCGCTATCAGCTCTTAATGTGGCAACAGCAAATTCAAAAATCGAAGATATCGTCCGTTTAGCTTCAGCAGCAACTGTTGGAACACCTCTTTGAACTTCACGCTGCAATATTTTGAGAATATGGTGAGATGTAATTTCTCTTATTGGTCATTGCCGATAGAAGGAAATACAATGCGCTCCAACATATCAAGGCGACGGTATTTTGTCACATCAGCCTAATCTTTCATTTCAACCATTCTTTTGAGATGATTTGAAATATATTTGCAGATTCGTTCGCTTTTCTGATCCTGTCTAGTTGCTTAGCTTGTGTTGGATTAATTCCTTCTGATACGAGTTTTCTGGCATCATCACATTTAGATCTGGCTTCAGCTAGTGTTATTAATGGGGAGTTACCTAATGCAAGCATGCTTGATTTTCCATTTATTTGAAAACGGAATCGCCATGCTTTTTTTACCATTAGGTTTCATTTTAAGGTACAAACCGTTGAATTCATTGATACGATAAAGTTTTTCTTTAGGTTTTGCAGTTCTGCATTTTGTATCAGTAAGCATAATAAGTTCAACTAGTTATGTAAGTTGATATTATTATACTCACTTAAAAAGGGAGGATAAATAAGTTGTACCCAGTTACATACTCATTTAGTCACGAGCTTTTATGAAACTTAATGAGGCATAAAAAAGCATAAAACCCAGTTAATATCATGAATTTTATGCTGTTTTATTATGATTTGATACTTTGTGAAATAATATAAGGCTAAAGCGCAGGCTTACACATTAAACAAGAAGTTCAGCACATCGCCATCTTGAACAATGTAATCTTTACCTTCTGCACGCATTCTACCGGCTTCTTTAGCGCCTTGCTCACCGCGGTATTTAATAAAATCATCAAATGCGATAGTTTGAGCTCGAATAAAGCCTTTTTCAAAGTCAGTATGGATCTTACCGGCGGCTTGTGGGGCTGTTGCACCGACAGGGATCGTCCATGCGCGAACTTCTTTCACGCCAGCAGTAAAATAAGTTTGTAGGTTCAATAACTGATAACCTGCACGGATCACGCGGTTTAAACCAGGCTCTTCAATGCCAAGATCTGCCATAAACTCATCACGCTCCTCATCTTCCAATTCAGCGATATCTGATTCGATAGCGGCACAAACAGGAACGACGACAGAACCTTCTGATTCAGCAATTTTATTTACCGTATCTAAATAAGGATTATTTTCAAAGCCATCTTCATTAACATTCGCAATATACATTGTTGGTTTGAGTGTTAAGAAACTTAAATAACGGATCAGTGCTTTTTCTTCTGCGCTAAGATCTAAAGTACGCAGCATGCCTGCGTTTTCAAGATGGGGTAAGCACTTCTCTAATACTTCTAATTCTGCTTTAGCATCTTTATCGCCACCTTTTGCACGCTTTTGTATGCGATGTATTGCGCGTTCACAGGTATCAAGGTCAGCGAGCGCTAATTCGGTATTGATAACCTCAATGTCCTCAGCAGGGTTAACTTGACCTGCCACATGGATGATATTGTCGTTTTCAAAGCAACGCACTACGTGGCCGATAGCTTCCGTTTCACGGATATTAGTCAGGAACTGGTTACCTAAACCTTCTCCTTTTGAGGCGCCTTTGACTAAACCCGCGATATCAACGAATTCCATCGTAGTTGGTAGAATACGTTGTGGCTTTACAATCTCAGCCAATTGGTCAAGACGTGGGTCTGGCATTGGCACAACGCCCGTATTCGGCTCAATTGTACAAAAAGGGAAGTTGGCTGCTTCGATGCCGGCTTTGGTCAACGCATTAAACAGTGTAGATTTACCCACGTTAGGCAGACCAACGATACCGCATTTAAAACCCATATGTTTCTCACCTTAAAAATAGCAAGGGGCAGGCGAGCGCTGCTCCTGAATGTTAGAAAATTGGCGCTGATTATACACAAAAAGTTGTTTTTGATGAAATGAACTCTTTACGTACACTGATTTTACGCTGTTGCTTTAAAACTATGTAGGCGATTTATCGCTTTATCCATCCCATCACTAAGTAAGATATCTGTGCACCTTAAGGACTCATCAATCGCTTCATCGATAAGTTTTTGCTCAGATGCAGGTGGTTTGCCTAAAACAAAACCAACAACTTTGTTTTTATCGCCTGGATGACCAATACCTATGCGTAAACGATAAAAGTTTGGGTTATTACTAAACTTGTTTTGAATATCCTTAAGACCGTTATGCCCACCATTACTGCCGCCTAATTTCATTTTTGCAACACCGGGGGGTAAATCTAATTCATCATGCGCGACTAAAATTTCATCAGGGTTAATGCGATAGAAGTTAGCAACAGCCAGAACCGATTTACCACTCAAATTCATAAAGGTGGTTGGAACAAGTAACCGAACATCGTTGCCATTAAGGTTGATACGGGCGGTATAACCGAAAAATTTTGCTTCTTCTTTTAAAGATTGGTTATGGCGTTCGGCAAGTAAGTCAACATACCATGCTCCAGCATTATGACGAGTTTGGGCGTATTCAGCACCTGGGTTGGCGAGGCCAACAATTAGTTTTATTTTGCTCACGGCTAATTATTCACTGTCAGTTAAGTCAAAAAATTATATCTAGTTTACCTTGTGATAGGGGGATGTACAAAATTGAAATAGGGCAATGGGGTGTTTATTTAGTTCCGTATGAAACTATTCGGGAAAAATATTTTTAAAAAAAGCATCTTTTGTACAGAAATTATGGGAAAAGTCTCACCATGTGATAGCCATCGCAAACAATTTTACTTATTACACTATAATAATCATATAACAATATAATTTTTTCGAATATTTCAATTATGCTTTGCTTATCAGTCTACTGAGATAGGAGGTAGATATGAAACGTAAAACAGCAGTTTTGGTTGGTAATATTTTGATGGCGTTAGGGCTAATCGTTATGATAGGAAGTATTGCACTGAACCTATCTTCCCATATATTTAGTCTCAATTTACCGGACATGATCACAATGGGCTCCTTGTTTGGCATCTTTGTTGGTGCGATGATCTGGTTAACTGGAGCGAGAATTGGCGTTAGAGAAAAAATTGCTGACCGTTACTGGCTAATAAAACATTATCCACATTCAAATAAAGATAACCATCGTTATCCATAATATTTGTTTTTAATTTATGTGGTACTAACAATATTAGTTGATCTTATTTAGCAACGAAGGGTGATTTCATATTTTAGATAATCACTCTTTTGTTTTTTTATTCACCTCTAACTCTCTCTTCTTTCGTGCGTATTTTATCACCATGGTAATATGAAAAATTAAGCCAACGAAGTTGCCTATAGGCTATGGTGAGTAAAAATGAATGGATAAATAAAGCCCCTACGGTTGATATTCAACCGTAGGGGCGCTACTTAAATTATGACATTTCTTTGATTTTCAAAGCAATATAGAAAAACGAGGTATTGCTACCTCGTTAATTAATTCTTAGTGCTCGAACATCGCAGAAATTGACTCTTCATTGCTAATACGGCGAATTGCTTCGGCCAGCATGCCTGAAAGTGTCAGCGTGCGAACTTTGTTCAATGCTTTAATTTCAGGTGAAAGAGGGATTGTGTCACAAACAATGACTTCATCAATGACTGAATTTTTGATGTTGTCTACGGCATTACCTGAGAAAATCGGGTGAGTTGCGTATGCAAATACGCGTTTTGCACCACGCTCTTTCAGAGCTTCAGCCGCTTTACACAGCGTGCCACCAGTATCTATCATATCGTCGACTAAAATGCAGTCACGACCAGAAACATCACCAATGATGTGCATCACTTGGGAAACGTTCGCACGAGGACGACGTTTATCGATGATTGCCATATCAGTGTCATTTAACAGTTTCGCAATTGCTCTAGCACGGACGACGCCGCCGATGTCTGGAGATACAACGATTGGGTTTTCCAAATCTTTCTGCAACATATCTTCCAGAAGAATAGGGCTACCGAATACGTTATCAACAGGAACATCAAAGAAGCCCTGGATCTGCTCAGCGTGTAGGTCAACGGTGAGAACACGGTCAACACCTACACTGGACAGAAAATCGGCAACAACTTTAGCGGTGATTGGTACACGGGCAGAACGTACGCGACGATCCTGTCTAGCATAACCGAAGTAAGGGATAACAGCGGTAATACGACCAGCAGATGCACGGCGCAGCGCATCGACCATAACAACCAGTTCCATCAGGTTATCATTGGTTGGTGCACAGGTTGACTGGATGATAAAGATATCACCACCGCGAACATTTTCATTAATTTGAACACTGACTTCGCCGTCGCTAAAACGACCAACAGCCGCGTCTCCAAGATTAGTGTAAAGGCGGTTAGCAACACGTTGTGCTAGTTCCGGTGTAGCGTTACCAGCAAAAAGCTTCATATCGGGCACGAGAAAAACCTCAGGCTTGCGTCCAGAGAGATATTGTTGACCAATAACCGATGCTAAATCGTTATTATTGGTGCAATACACGGGTTATCCCAGCGCGGAATTTGTGCAACGGCGATTCGTTCACCCCTTGAGCGACGAAACCATGCACCCACGATGGGGCTTTATTTAACACCTTAAGGGCATCCGCTTGTGTTTCAAATTCAGAAAAAACACAAGCACCTGTCCCTGTAAGGCGAGACGGGGCATATTCTAACAGCCAAGAAACGAGCTGTTCAACCTCACGAAAACGTTTTCTTGCAATTGGTTCGCAATCATTTGCGTACGGAGCCAGTAATAATGCGGCTAGTGAGCGTTTTGGAGAATTTCGATTTAATTGCGGATCTGTGAAGATCATCGGAGTTGAGATTTCAATTCCTGGATGTGCAACCAGATACCATTTCTCTTTAGGCGAGGCTGGAGTCAAAATTTCACCTATTCCTTCCGCAAAAGCGGCATGGCCTCGCACAAAAACGGGAACGTCTGCTCCAAGGCTTTTACCTAGCTCCGCTAACACGTCATCACTCACTGCTGTTCCCCAGTGAGTATTTAATGCAATAAGTGTGGTGGCCGCATTGGAAGAGCCTCCACCGATACCGCCGCCCATTGGCAATATTTTATTGATTTTGATATCTGCCCCGAGAGGTTCTGAATAGCCTAAAGTATCACGGCAGTAGTGTTGTAATAATTTTGCGGCTTTGACGATTAAGTTTTGTTCTGGTTCTACTCCCTCCATTGGCGTGAGTAGATTGATGTGATCGTCTGCCCGCGTGGTGATGGTAATGTCGTCACCGTAATCAAGAAATTGAAACAGTGTTTGTAATTCGTGATAGCCGTCTGCTCGACGGCCTGTGATATAGAGAAAAAGGTTCAATTTAGCAGGGGAAGGCCATGTTAACGTCATTTTTGTAAAGTCCAGCTATCCATTTTTAGCTTAATTAGGCGCGAACCCTGACGTAATTCAAGGTTGCTTGGTAACATTGGAGTGGTATTCATATTGTAAGAAAGATAGTTAAGCTGCCACTTTTCACCATTGGTTTGCTGTAATGTTACAGATTTTAGGAGGTGGTTTTTATCCAGCGTAAATTGTGTTGCGCGCCCAGGTGAGCCAGTTAACCAAGCGGTCAGGTCCTCAAGCGGGATCTCCATGCCAGTAAGTTGATAAATCAGCTCGGAAGGAACATCACTCATATGCGTTTGCCCATCTTTTGTGGTTAAACGCGCTAAATCAGGTTCAACGGTGAGCTCTAACTCGCGGCTGCCGAGTGGGTTTGTCAACAATAAACGATATTTTTCAGGTGTATACTGCTGCCAGAAGAATTTAGCATAGGTTTTACTACCATCAAATTCATAGGCAAAAGAACCGCGAGTTTGATAATTGCGAAGTGCGTTGACTTCTTGTAAATGGGTTTTCCATTGTGGATCAGACGCGGAACCTGTACCAGACGTTGTTGTTTGTTGAGTGGTCACACAAGCCGTCAGCAATAAGCAAGAAAGCGGCAATAAACGCCAAAAACGCTTTGCGGTGGAAGGAGCGAAACAAGACCAAGTAGTGAACAGTTGCATAGCGACTCTCAAAAATCATTGAGTAAAAAGTAAATAGGTTTTATCAAAGCTGATACCCACTGAAGTGTAACGTGTTATTGCAATTTAGAAAAATGACTCACTGGATAATATGGTGCGACAGTGGGCAAAATATTGCGTTAAAACAGCTAAATGATCAATCGGATTGAAGAAGTTTTGCCTATTTATACAATTGGTCAATGAGTATCGATAGTTTGATTCATCAGTTGACAGATGACAATCGCAGCATATCTCATTGATATTGATAATTTCTTAATAAGTATAATAAAAAAGGGTACATCTCCGATATAAAGCGGTGTAGAATAGCAATACTAATAGTGTTGAATTCGGCTAAATCGTCAGCAGTTTTCTATGGAAAAAGTTTGGTAGTGATCATCTTTATGGTTTTCATTATTCGCGGGGCATAGAAAGCGGGGCGGAGATCATCTACAATAGTCGATAAACAAATAACAGTAGTGTGGTTATACTACTGGATAAATAATTAGCAATGTGAGCAATGTAGTTAAGCACAATGACCCTATTAGCCCTAGGCATTAATCATAAAACGGCGCCAGTAGCCCTTCGTGAACGGGTGGCTTTTGGACCAGAAAAAATCGACCATGCTCTTGAGGAGTTGCTTAAGCAACCTCAGGTGAGCGGTGGCGTTGTGCTGTCGACCTGTAATAGAACTGAGTTGTATTTGAGCCTTGAATCACAAGAACAAGCTCAAGAACAGCTTATCCAGTGGTTATGCAAGTTTCACAATATTACAGATAAAGATTTAAAACCGAGTCTGTACTGGCATGAAGGTGACCGAGCAGTCAGTCACCTTATGCGGGTTGCAAGTGGGTTGGATTCTTTAGTTTTAGGTGAACCGCAAATCCTTGGGCAGGTTAAAAAAGCGTTCGCCCTTTCTCAAGACAACCATTCTTTGTCGAGCGAATTAGAGCGTTTATTTCAAAAATCATTTTCTGTCGCTAAACGCATTCGTACCGAAACAGAGATCGGAGCGAATGCGGTTTCCGTTGCATTCGCCGCTTGTACATTAGCAAGGCAAATTTTTGAGTCACTCAAACATTTGAATATTTTGTTAGTGGGAGCAGGGGAAACAATTGAATTGGTGGCACGCCATTTACGCGAGCATGGTGTGCAGAAGATGATGATCGCTAACCGTTCTCGTGAAAGAGCGGAGTTATTAGCTAATGAGGTTAATGCGGAAGTGATCACGCTGTCTGATATTGATACACGTTTGGCTCAAGCCGATATTGTGATCAGTTCAACAGCAAGTCCGTTACCGATTATAGGCAAAGGCATGGTAGAGCGTGCGATGAAAGTGCGTCGCAGCAAACCCATGTTGTTAATTGATATTGCGGTTCCTCGTGATATCGAGCCTGATATTGAAAAACTCAGAGATGTTTACCTGTATACGGTGGATGATCTTGAGTCGATAATTCAGCAAAACCTTGCTCAGCGCAAAGCCGCAGCGGTTGAAGCAGAATTTATCGTGGAACAAGAAAGCAGCCATTTCATGGATTGGTTGCGCTCGCAAGCCGCAGTGTCTACAATTCGCGATTACAGAGCGCAGGCTGAGGCAATCCGCGCGGGGATGACAGAAAAAGCACTCGCGGCAATTAGTCAGGGTGCAGACCCTGAACAAGTTATTACACAACTTACCCAACAATTGACCAACCGCCTGATCCATGCACCAACAAAATCTTTACAGCAAGCCGCTGGAGATGGTGACTTGGAACGCCTGAATCTACTTAGGGACAGCTTAGGGCTGAACCATCAATAACCACATTTTAATCATGGGTCTGATATAACGAATGAAGCCTTCTATTGTCGCAAAACTGGAAGCATTACAGGAACGCTATGAAGAAATTCAAGCACACCTCGCCGATGCAGGTGTGATTGCTGATCAGGGACGCTTTCGTGCCTTATCAAAAGAGTATGCTCAACTGACAGATGTCGCCAAATGCTTTACGGCATGGCGGACTGTTCAGGAAGATATCGAAACAGCAGAGATGATGTTAGATGATCCTGAAATGAAAGAGATGGCTCAAGAAGAGCTAAAAGAAGCGAAAGCGCGCAATGAAGAGCTTGAACAGCAATTACAACTGTTGTTGCTGCCAAAAGATCCTGATGATGAATACAACTGTTTCCTTGAAATTCGTGCAGGGGCTGGTGGAGACGAAGCGGCTATTTTTGCGGGTGATCTATTCCGTATGTATAGCCGTTATGCCGAGGCTAACCGTTGGCGTGTTGAGTTAATGAGCACTAGTGATGGTGAGCATGGTGGCTTCAAAGAAGTGATTGCAAAAATTTCCGGTGAAAGCGTTTATGGTCGCTTGAAATTCGAATCTGGTGGTCATCGTGTACAACGTGTGCCAGAAACGGAATCACAAGGACGTATTCATACATCAGCTTGTACCGTCGCTATCCTTCCTGAATTACCGGAAGCGGAATTACCTGAAATCAACCCAGCAGATTTACGTATTGATACATTCCGCTCTTCGGGAGCGGGTGGACAGCACGTTAACACAACTGACTCCGCAATCCGTATTACCCATATTCCAACGGGTATTGTGGTTGAATGTCAGGATGAACGTTCACAGCATAAGAACAAAGCAAAAGCGATGTCTGTATTAGGTGCTCGTATCCGTCAAGCAGAAATGGATAAGCGTCAAGCCGCTGAAGCCTCGGAACGACGTAACTTATTAGGTTCTGGTGACCGTTCTGACCGTATTCGTACCTATAACTTCCCTCAAGGTAGGGTGACCGATCACCGTATCAATTTGACGTTGTATCGTTTAGATGAAGTGATGGAAGGGAAGCTGGATGCGTTAATTCAGCCGATTATCAACGAATATCAAGCAGATCAACTGTCTGCATTGTCTGAGCAAGATTAATGCAATACGGCGAGTGGGTTGACCAAGCAGTCGCAAGGCTGCCGATGAGTGATAGTGCTAAACGAGATGCGGAAATCCTGCTTCAACACATTACAGGGCGGAGTCGTACCTTTATTTTTGCATTTGCAGAAACAGAGTTAACACAGCCTGAGTATGAAGCACTTGAATCACTATTATGTCGTCGTGAGCAAGGTGAACCCATCGCCTATATTATTGGTGAGCGTGAATTTTGGTCATTGCCTTTATTTGTCTCGCCAGCCACTTTGATTCCCCGTCCTGATACTGAATGTCTAGTTGAACAGGCCCTAGCACGGCTTCCGGCTCAGCGCTGCCAAATACTTGATCTTGGCACAGGGACAGGCGCTATTGCTTTGGCGATCGCCTCTGAACGTCCAGACAGCGTGATTATCGGTATTGATTTTAATCTGGATGCTGTTTCTTTAGCACAGCGTAATCAGCAACGTCTGGCGCTTAATAATGTACAGTTTCTACAAAGTGATTGGTTTACCTCACTGTCTTGCCAACATTTTGATATGATTGTGAGTAATCCACCTTATATTGATGGAAATGATGACCATTTGCAGCAAGGCGATGTTAGATTCGAACCTTTAACCGCTTTAGTGGCAGATAATCACGGACTGTCAGATTTAGACCATATTGTGTCTACATCGAGATCATACCTTAACCCACAAGGTTGGTTACTTGTTGAGCATGGATGGCAACAAGGTGCCGCAGTTCGTGAGTTATTCAAACAGTATGGATATAGCAATATTGAAACCTGTCTAGATTATGGTGGCCGAGATAGAATTTCGCTTGGGCAGTGGAATAAATCAGTGGAAATGTGATGAAAACCATAGCAAATATTGAATTTAACAAAATACCTTTGAGTGAAGGTATTATGATAGTTTCCCAAAGTATTCGTATCGATTTTCCTCTTATGCAAGTACAGGCTCGATTGGATAGCTTGGTTGAGGCAGCCAAAGCGGTTATTGATTTACAAGCGGATAATGAAAGTAAAATTAATCAACTAATAACGCTTTTTTATCATCAATGGCAATTTGGTGGTGCTGACGGCATCTATGCATTATCCGACATGCTTTGGCTAGATAAAGTCTTAGCAACGAAGCGTGGAACACCGGTCTCTTTAGGTTCCATTTTCCTTTATATTGCTGAGAAATTAGAGATTGATATCGAACCCGCCGTGTTTCCAACTCAGCTGTTATTACTGGCTCAGAAAGAGGATGGTTCACAATGGTTTATTAACCCAGTCAATGGGGAAACCTTGACATGGCATACGCTCAATTTGTGGCTTAAAGGAACCGTGGATCCCTACTCTGAGTTGGGTGAGGATCAACTTGATGTTGCGGAAAACAGTGTGATCATTCGTAAGTTATTTGACACGCTGAAAGCCTCTTTAATGGAAGAGAAAAAAATGGAGTTAGCGTTAAAGGTCTGTGAGACGCTATTAACGTTAGATCCTGAAGACCCTTATGAAATTCGCGACCGTGGATTAATTCTTGCACATTTAGATTGTAACCATGTGGCGTTGAATGATTTAAACTATTTTATTGAACACTGCCCAGAAGATCCTATTTCTGAAATGATTAAAATTCAGATATATTCATTAGATAATCATCCAGTAGTGTTACATTAATTTATGCACAGACAGCAAACTGTCTCGATATGAAAGGTAAGAGCATGCAACAGAAAATGGTCAGCATTGGTGATATCAAAGTCGCAAACAATCTCCCTTTTGTTCTTTTTGGTGGAATGAATGTCCTTGAATCCCGTGATATGGCAATGCAGGTGTGTGAGCACTATGTCACAGTGACGCAAAAGCTAGGCATTCCTTACGTATTTAAAGCGTCTTTTGATAAAGCTAACCGTTCATCAATTCATTCATATCGTGGCCCAGGCCTTGATGAAGGGATGAAAATCTTTCAAGAGTTGAAAGAAACCTTTGGCGTGAAAATCATTACTGATGTGCATGAGCCATCTCAAGCTCAACCTGTTGCTGAAGTGGTGGATGTTATCCAATTACCTGCATTTTTAGCTCGTCAGACTGATCTGGTTGCAGCAATGGCGAAAACTGATGCCGTGATCAATATTAAAAAACCACAGTTTATTAGCCCAGGCCAAATTGGCAATATCGTAGAAAAGTTCATTGAAGGTGGTAATGATAAAGTCATCTTATGTGATCGTGGCGCTAATTTTGGTTATGATAACCTAGTTGTTGATATGCTTGGTTTTAATGTCATGATGCAAGCTTCAAATGGTTGTCCAGTTATTTTTGATGTTACCCATTCTCTGCAATGTCGTGACCCATTTGGCGCTGCTTCTGGTGGTCGTCGTGCTCAAGTGGCTGAATTGGCCAGAGCAGGCATGGCCGTTGGGTTAGCAGGGCTATTCCTTGAAGCGCATCCAGATCCTGACAGTGCTCGTTGTGATGGCCCGTCAGCACTACCACTTGCTAAATTAGAGCCTTTCTTACAGCAAATCAAAGCGATTGATGAGTTAGTAAAAAGCTTCCCTGAGTTAGATACGAGTCGTTAATCTCGGTTTGCAATGCAACTGAACCAAGTTGTCTCCATGTTCGGCGCTGATCTTCAGCGCCGTTATGGCGAGAAAATTCACAAAATAACATTACATGGTGGTTTTAGCTGCCCGAACCGCGATGGTACTCTTGGGCGAGGTGGTTGCACCTTTTGTAATGTCTCCTCTTTCTCTGATGAAACGCAATCGACTCAATCGATTAGTGAGCAAATTCGTCATCAAAAAGCCAAAATCACGCGAGCCAGTCGCTATCTAGCTTATTTCCAAGCCTATACCAGCACTTATGCTGAAGTGTGTTTACTACAGCAGTTGTATGAGGAAGCTCTTAAGCAGGCGAATATTATTGGATTATGTGTTGGCACGCGTCCGGATTGTGTGCCACAAGAAGTGCTCTCTTTATTAAGTGGCTATCGAGAGCATGGGTATGAAATATGGTTGGAATTGGGCTTACAAAGCGCACATGATAAAACACTTCATCGCATTAACCGAGGGCATGGTTTCGCCGAATATCAAAAAACCGTAACGAAAGCAAGGCAACTCGGACTTAAGGTTTGCACGCATCTTATTTGTGGCTTACCGGGTGAAAGCACTTTAATGAATATGCAGACATTAGAAAAAGTGCTGGAGTGTGGTACGGATGGGATCAAATTACACCCTTTGCATATTGTTGAGGGGAGTATTATGGCGAAAAGTTGGCGAGCAGGGCGATTAGCGCCGATGACCTTAACTGACTATACCCAAGTGGCTGGAGAACTGATCCGCTATACACCTACCGATGTGGTTTATCACCGTATTTGTGCCAGTGCGCGCCGACCAACATTATTAGCCCCAGAGTGGTGTGAAAACCGCTGGTTAGGCATGAATAGTCTATACCAATATCTACTCACGCATGGTGGACAAGGCTCCGCACTTTAATGGTCATTAATAAGCCGAGTATGGTTTCTTATTTTGTTAATACTAACCATTGAAAATAGAGATCTGTTGGTGGTAGAGGAGAGATGGTTAGGCATGTGACAGGGTAGCAGTCACAAACAACGTAACTCAGCATACCCCGTCAGAGATTATTTAGCGTTTGTTCCTAGATTAGCATTATAAATTAGCCACTCCCGCGCTTTTTGGTTGTGGCTCATTTATGGTTATTTGGAATCAAGTTCCTCGAGAGCTTTATCAATCGAATTATGGAAACTTAACACTCCCTCAATAGGCGTTACACCAGCGCGCGCCAAGGTTTTAAGCGGCTGGAATGGAATGTCACAAATAACGATATGCGTGTCTTTTTTGACTATGTCGATAAATTTCTGGAATGCTTCTAACCCGCCAGCATCAAGTACAGGCACCGCATCCCACTGCATGATGATGGTTTTATAACCTTCACTTTTGACCCTTAATTCATCAAAGATACGCTCTGCCGCGGCAAAAAACAGTGGGCCGTTGATACGAACCACTAAACGGCTTTTGGCTTCATCGGTTTCTGTTAATTCACTGATCCGAGTCATATTAGCAATACGGCGCATAAACAGCAGTGAGGCGAGAACAATCCCTACAGTGATGGCAATGACCATATCGAAAAGCACAGTAAGAGACATACACAAAAGCAAAACAATGATGTCATCTTTAGGCGCGCGGCGGATCAGGTCTATCACTTTACGTGCGGCGCTCATATTCCATGCAACCATCAACAGCAATGATGACATCGCCGCTAAGGGCAGATAGGAAAGCATTGGGGCGAGGACCAATAACGTCAGCAAGACTAACAATGAGTGGATCACTGAGGAAATCGGCGAGGTTGCACCTGCACGAACGTTAGCTGCCGAACGTGCAATGGCGGCGGTAGCTGTAATACCACCAAAGAATGGCGCTGCGATATTACCAAAGCCTTGCCCGATAAGTTCACTGTTAGAGTGGTGTTTCTTGCCTGTCATATTGTCAAGAACAACCGCACATAGCAGCGACTCAATCGCGCCAAGGACAGCCATCGAGAAAGCCGCGGGCATCAATGCGGTGATCATCGACCAGCTAATAGGGGGGCTGCCGGGAAGCTGCCATGGCAAAATAAACTGAGGCAAGATAGGGGGGATACCGTTACCTTCTGAGCCATCGGGCAATAAATAGCTAAATTGTGAGCCGATGGTAGCAACGTTTTTATCAAACAGAGAAAGCACCCACATAACCAGTGTACCTGCTACGAGAGCAGGTAAGTGACCCGGTAACTTTAGTCCTAGCTTAGGCCATAAAATTAAAACGAAGAGTGTCACTAAACCAATCAAAGTATCGCTGAATTGGAGTGTCGGCAAAGCGTTGACTAAGGCGATAACTTTATCGACATAGTTTTCAGGAACATATGCCATTTGTAAGCCAAAAAAATCTTTAATTTGCATGGTCGCAATGGTAATTGCGATACCAGAAGTAAAGCCTAGCGTGACAGAGACAGGAATGTATTCAATAAACTTACCAAAACGAGCGAACCCCATTGCAAGCAAAATAATACCAGACATTAAGGTTGCAACGAGTAGCCCACTTAACCCGAATTGCTGTGAGACGGGATAGAGAATGACGACGAAAGCGGCCGTTGGCCCTGAAACACTGTAACGTGAGCCGCCAGTGATTGCGATAACAATACCCGCGATAGCAGCAGTATAAAGGCCATATTGTGGTGGAACTCCACTTGCTATTGCCAGTGCCATTGCTAATGGAATGGCGATAATCCCAACGGTAACCCCGGCAATTAAATCTTTAATAAAGCGAGCAAATGTATATTTCTCTTTCCAACACGAATCTATTAATGCGCTAAATAGGCGCAAGCTATTAATTTTTTTTGTACTCATTGTACCCCACCAAAATAACAGGGTTAAATAACGGAAAACAGAACCAAAGGATACGCGGAACTTACACAAAAAAATCTGCTATGTGTCAATGAACTCGCAATTATCATAACGTTTACGGGTACAAAAGTAAAAAAACCTGCGAATATTCTGTATGAATATATCTAAAAATGAATTATTGAAGTTTTTGTTATAGCGCAAGTTATATTTAAGATAGTGTGTATAATAAATTAAATTTCATTATTAATTTCCCGTTAATAATGAAATTAAAACCCACAACCAGAGTAAAATAGTCAATAATAGTGTGTAATTGAATAATCTCTTTGTGCCAGCCCAGCGCTGCTCCATAGTGGCAACGGGTTGTTTTTTAGGGAAAAGGTAATGTAGAGCAAGGTCAAAATGATAGGGCTCTTGTCGCTGGTATAATATTTTAAAAAGATGGCTGTCAAACCATAACCGGAAAATAAAATAGTGGCTCACAATAAAAAGGAGTGTGCTAATAAAGAAGGTGAGATTATCAATTAATGAGTAAATAAATAAGATAAATTGACAAATAAAAGCGAGTAGTGATGCACAACAAAAATAACGCCAACTTGTTGTAAAAATAACCATGACATCGCCACATTGTTTATCAGATAAATGATTCATGATGATGCTCGCTTTAAATAATAGTGTTGATACCAATAATGTAATTGTTCAAGGGTTGCTGAATTTAGGATCACTTTTGGTCTGGCTTGAGTGATTAGCGCAATCGCATCATCAATCGTTTTAGATTGTTGACTATGAACTAACCATGCAGCGGCGACGGTCGCACTGCGCGAATAGCCTAATTTGCAGTGAACATAAATTGTGCCGCTTTCTGCAAGCTCATCCATTGTGTGCACGGCGCTTTCAATATCCTTTGCACTTAGTGGTAACAAATCGATTTGAGGTTGGCTACGATAATTTAAATCGTGGCTATAGGAATTGCGAGGCCACTCGCAAGTCATATCGAAAACGGCTTGAGCTTGCAAAGGATAAAGCGGGCGTCCACCCAAAATAAGTTTATCGTTAATTTTGCTAGGTTGTCGACACGCCTTGGCATAGTAATGATAAGTTCCTATGGCAATTAATCGATACGGGAGTAGCAAGAGGAGCGCCGAAGGTGACATGCTACCCATCGGAGTTTTTTGGAATACAGAAGCGCCTAGACCTAAGTAGCCAATCGCGACGATAAACAACGCAATAGCAGGCCATAGGAGTAGCCATGCGATACCTTGAAACGTTATTGCGAGTAACAAACAGGCAAACGCCCCTAAGCCATAATTCGTGCTCATTTTAAAGCTACGACGGCTGCCGGTGTAGTGCCAGTGCCATTGGCTTTCAATAGGCAATAGATAACTAATAAGGACACCAACGGCAAAGCCACTGATAACATCAATAAAATGGTGTTGCCACGTCGTGAGGACAGAAATGAGGATCAGTAGCGACCAGCTATGTAGCAACCAATGCCATTTAGTCGGCATATGAGCTCGGAAACGTAACCACAATAGCCACAGTAAAATAATATGTAATGAGGGGGCTTGGTTATAAGGGAGGTCAAATAATTCAAGGCTATCGAACATCCAACCGGTGATACCGCTTGTGTCAGGCCGAGGGAAGCTAAATTTTAAGGGGAATAATAAAAAGCCAACACAGGCGGCTAATGAGGCAGCGATTAAGCGTAGCCCTTGGATTGTTTGCTCTCTTAAAGAGGTGCAAATAAAAAGGGATAGGCCATAAAACAGGTCAATACTCCAATAAGGGATAATCGTCCAAGGTAAAAAAGGAATATGTGTTTCCCATGAATAAACATAGGAGGGAACATTGGCTAGCGTAGACGTATAAGTGTTGACTTGTCCATAGGTAAGAAAGAAAAAAGGGGCTAAAAAGACTAACCAAAAGAAACCGTATAACCAAATTTTTCGCCGCGGCGAGGAAGGCAAGGGCTTATGTGTGGTTGTCATTCGTCTATCCGTTTAGCTAGTTTAATTGATATTGAGATGGGAATTAAAAAGAGTATCGCGTTCACTCAGTGAGTTGTTGCAAGCTATTAGTATATCAGCTTTATTGAATATTAAAGGGGATAAGGTAGTGATGGTTGTCACCACCTTATCAAGCAAAATATCAGGTTCGTTTATGCTCAAATACGCTTAACGGCGTCGAGCAATAGAAACACTGAATATGCCCCAGTTATCAATTAACTGATTAAGTTTTTCGAATCCAGCTTCGTCGACAAGTGCGTCCATTTCACCTTGGCTCCGGCAACGCATCACCCATGCTTGTCCACCTTGGTGACTTGGTAAGACACGAGCGATCATTTCAACCTGAGGGTGCCAAGGTTGGCAGGTGTAGATAAGTAGGCCACCAGAAGGGATCGCCTGAGATAAACCACTCAGTGAAGCTCGAATCAGGTCATTACTTGGGAAAAGTTCGTATAAACCACTTACGATACCAAGTGTAGGGGCTGGCGTTATGGAAGCTAAGTCATTCGTATCAAAGGCATTGCCTTCTTCAAAACGCACTTTATCTTCAAGATAGCGCTCTTTAATATGTGAACGACCTTGCTCAACATTGACAGGGCTATAGTCTCGCAGTAAGACGGACTCCACTTTGCCATAGTCATTAATAGCGTCGAAGACGTAACGACCTTGTCCGGCGGCTATATCGACAATACGCACTGACTGGTGTTGTTCAGTTAGCTCACGAATAGCTTGTCGAATGATATTTTCGATGTTGGTTTTACGTTGGCGGATCCCTTGCCAGCCGATGCTATTGAGGTATTGCCTATCAATGATTCGGCCAAATAACCCTTTACCTTGTGCTTTATCACGGTAAATGTAGTCAAGGGTCGACCCAGAGTCAAAACCTTTGTCATAACCAATGCGGACACCTTCTGAAGCCTTGCCTAGTGTACTCATAGAACGGCTAAGTAGCTTATAACCAAGGTTTTTAGGGCACCATGCAGGCAGAGGTTGCGTTAGCTCGCGATAAGCATCTGCACTCACGCTCCAAGTATCTTCATATTGGTAATCATGTTGATAGCGAGGAACTGAGAATAGTTTGCCAATGAATTCACGGATTTTGGCAATAGGGATATGGCGCTCTTTTTCACCCAGTGTATCGTGATAGAAGCCAGGTAAAATATGTTTCTCTTTAATGGGAGTATTAAGGCGCTCATAAAATTGATGCTGTGGTTTATGGTGTACCACATGATCACTACCAGAAATAAACAGTTGTGTTGGGAGGGTAATCGCACCTGCATCAGCCACTATTCTATCAGCAGTTTTGTACAGTTCGAGCAGGATATTAACTGCAATAGGGCGCGTAATTAATGGGTCACGGTTGAATGAGGCTATGCGGCTTTGGTCGTGAGTTAGGAATTTAGCTTTCACATATGAGTTAACATAAAACAGACCCCGCATTTTTTGCATCAAAGCAAGTCCTGTGCGCGCAAATGGTACATACAACTTAACTTTAAAAGCTGGGGATGCTAATACCATCCCTCTAATAGGAGGGGCATAGTCATGTACCCAAGCAGAGACTAACACGGCACCAACGCTTTGACCAATGACGATAATATTTGCTAATGGTATTTGGTACTGGGATGACACATAACGTACAAATTCATCCACATCATGAATAGAGGTGCCAAGGGATGGGCTATAACCACGAGGGCCATCATTTCTGCCATGGCCTCGGGCATCCCATGCGAACATGGCGTAGTCAGGCAAGTCTAACTCATCGACAAGATGAGCAACGCGTCCTGAGTGTTCGTGGCCGCGGTGAAATAGAATAATGGCTTTATCTGTTGATTGTTCTGTTGGCCAGTAACGATAAAACAGCGGGGTACGGTCACTGGTGATAAACTGAGATTCAATGACAGGACGTTGAGTTAAATAGTCTGTCTGAGCGTTCATAATGGTTCCTTATGATGATCCGTTTGTGTATTAAGCTCACTTAAGGCCTTACGGATACGGTTGTAGCAGGTGTAAAACAGCAACAATGAAAGGACAATAAAAATAGCAGTAAACCAGTTAGAAGAAGTGATTTGGGGAAAGAGTGCGACTAATAGCCCAAAAGTACCGAAAATAAATGCACGGTCACTCTTACCGATAGGGCCATCATAGCGACGTGAAGCGCCAATAGCTTGTGCGATAACCCCAATAAACTCTGTTAATAATGACAAGAAAAGGATCAGTAAAATCCATCCAAAATCATGAGGGAACAACAAAACAAAAGGGATATACAAGGCCATATCGGAGATAACATCCCCCGTTTCATTTAATATTGCACCGAGATGACTTTTTTGGTGATGTTCACGTGCGAGCATACCGTCAATGGCGTTCAGCGCCATGCGAATAAATAAAACAAAGGGTAATAAAATAAACAGGTGTGGGTTAGGAAAAATAAATAGCAGTGCTCCGATCAAAATAGATAATAGCATTGCAGCCAATGTTACCTGATTTGCTGTCACGCCTGAGTCATAAAGCTTTTGTACGATAGGCCGTAGCAGGTTCTGAAATTTAGGTTTCAGATCATAAATTGTCATTTATTCATCCTTGCAAATTACAACCATAATGGTGCAAATATAGCGTATATGAATACGCGATTATTTTTTAGCTGCAATAAGAGCTATCCTAAGTTAGATTTCTCTCTTGTGATGATAACCTGTGTTCGTGGATATTACCTTTCTATAATATATTGATTGTAAATGAATAATTCATTATCGTAAAATTAAGTGTTTATTTATTGTTCATTTACTTTTATGTTTCGTAATTGTAATAAATTAATTAAGTCGATTTTATAAAGTAATAGAAAATTTTAATCAAAAAGTGAATCAATGACGTAAAAAGAATGCTCAAGTGGCGTATAAAAATCATCCATTGCAGAAATAATAGTATCGCCGAGCTGGATATCATGAGTGTTGAATATCGAAAGTAAAAAAACATCTTAAAATAAGATGTTTTCTGTAATAAAACAGTTTCTATTGGGATGAGATTATTTAAACAAGTTGTTCTTCAACGTGATATCTATTGGCAATATTCAACCTCATCCGTTTAAATTGGCTTGGGGTCATTGTCGTCATTTCTTTAAATTTCCGACAAAATGCACTGTGATCAGCATAAGCACATTTTATGGATATTTCAGTAATCGAATAATCTTCTTCGAGTAATTCAATCGCATGTTCAAGACGTTTTTTTTGAATATATTGTTGGGGAGTTATGTGGAATATGGCTTTAAATTGGCGATTTAGTTGGGATAAAGACAAGCCCGATATATCTGCAAGAGTGGTTATTTTTATTGGCATATCAAAGTGTTCGCTAATAAATTGTTCCACCTGACCCAACTGCTTGTTTAATTTTTGACTGACCGACTTTACATCTTGCAAATCTACCGAAATCCCAGCCACACCAATCACTTGGTTATGCGTATTGAAGATAGGAACTTTGGTTGTGACGCACCAACCTAATATGCCTGCTTTATATAAATGCAATTCTAATTTGTTAATGACGCTGATCTTTTTTTGCATCACCAGATAATCCTGAGAGCTATAACTGCGACCTAACTCATGATGAAAAATATCTTCGGCTCGCTTCCCAATGACATCGTTAGTCGTAGCCATTTTACAGCGTTTGGCTAGGTTCTCATTAGCAAGAAGATATTTAGCATTACGATCTTTAACAAAAAAAGTGACATTCGGTAATGTGTTAATTAATGGCATGACCAGCCCGAGGTGATTTAAAAGTATTTCAATATTATCAACGGGAAACAGCATATTTTCCTGACTAATTAATAGCAGCTTATTTAAATTAATCATGCGGCCTCCAACAAGTTCAACAAATATGATTAGTTCTCTGAAATATTTTTATATTGTGCCGAATTGCGCATCAGTGAGCACGAAAGATATCAAGATCCTTTAACAAAAATCAAGCATTCTGTTAACAATTAAAGTGAGCAGAGGATGCAATATGCACAAGCGCTATACACAAATTGAGGTAATTGATTCACATACGGCGGGTGAACCAACTCGATTAGTTATTGATGGTTTTCCTGATCTTGGTAATGGCTCTATGGCATCTCGTTTACAGCGTTTAAGGCACGAGCATGACCTATGGCGTACCACCACCATATTAGAGCCACGAGGCAGTGACATTTTAGTCGGTGCGCTACTTTGCAAACCTCAAAATCCACAAGCCACTGCGGGCGTCATCTTTTTTAATAACGAAGGATATTTAGGCATGTGTGGGCATGGCACGATTGGCCTTATTGCTTCGTTAGCTTACCTAGGAACAATTACGGTTGGCGAACATACCATTGAAACGCCAGTGGGTGATGTTCAGGCGACATTGCACCCAGACGGCAGTGTCAGTATCCAAAATGTTTACTCTTATCGCTACCGCAAATCGGTCGCGGTGAAGGTTCCTGACGTGGGAATGGTGACGGGGGATATTGCTTGGGGAGGAAATTGGTTCTTTCTGGTTGAGCAATCACCGGTAGAGATCCATCACCGCAATACTAAGGCGTTGACTGAAACGTGCTTAAAAATAAAAGCGGCCTTAGTTGAACAACATATTTATGGCAAAGATGACCAAGAAATTGACCACATTGAACTTTTTGCTGCGTCTTCACAGGCCGATAGCCAAAGTTTTGTGTTATGCCCCGGAGGGGCTTATGACCGTTCACCTTGTGGAACAGGCACGAGTGCCAAACTCGCGTGTTTAGCCGCTGATGGCAAGTTAAACGAAGGGGCAATTTGGCGTCAAGCGAGTGTCATCGGTAGCCAATTTGAAGCCAGTTATCTCTGGGCTGATGGGAATGGCATTATCCCAACCATTCGAGGTACGGCCTATATCAGTGGGCGTAATACCTTGCTTATCGATGAAACCGATCCATTTCGTTGGGGGATCACGGTGTCGTGAGAGATTGATATGGATAAGAAACGTTCAGTGATTGTTATCGGTGGCGGCATTATTGGCTTAAGTATCGCGCTAACATTACAAGCGGATGGAACAGATGTTTTGCTGGTCGAAAAAGAGCAGGTCGGCGCTGGAGCATCAATGGGGAATGCTGGACATATCGCGACGGAGCAAGTTTTCCCTGTAGCTGACCCATCAATTTTAAAATCGATTCCTGCGATGTTGTTTGATCCTCTAGGGGCACTGCGTCTCGATTGGCGTTATTTATTGCCATTGACGCCTTGGTTACTACGTTTGTTGGGAAATATGCGACATAAACCCTTTCAACGTATTCATCATGCGTTATCCACAATTAATGGTGCATCACTGGCTGCGTGGCAAGCGTTCAGCGATGACTGGCAACTGGCTGATCTTGTAAAAATTCAAGGTTCACTGCTGGTGGCAGAGAGGGAAGCTTCCTATGAAAAACTGCAAAAGCAAGGTGAGTACCTCAACTCCATAGGAGTGAAAAATCAACTATTAACTCAGGCACAACTATTGGCACGAGAGCCTGCTTTGGCTGGTAATCAATTAGGTGGGCTTTATTACCCAGATACGGGGCATGTCGTAGATCTCAATGCACTACATACTCAATTAACAAATCACTTTTTGAGATTGGGGGGTGAGTTACTTTCTCAGTGTGAAGTTACGGGCATTCATACCACTTCAGGTAATACAGTGCGCCTGACAACCTCACAAGGACAATTGGTGGCGCAGCGAGTAGTGATTTCAGGAGGCGCATTTTCTAAATCATTGGTCAAGATGGTTTGCCGTATACGTGTTCCACTTGAAACAGAGCGTGGCTATCACCTTATGTTGCCTAAAGAGACAAGTAGGTTAAGCGTTCCTGTTTCAAGTATCGATAGGCGCTTTATCATGACGCCCATGAAAGGTGGATTGCGCCTTGCGGGTACGGTTGAATATGCGGGATTGAAACGTCCAGCCAATATGCAACGTGCTCGACACTTTATTCCTCTAGCTGATCCCATGCTTAACACACCGCTAAATAGCGAGCAAGCAACTGAATGGATGGGATTTAGACCGACTCTCTCAGATTCGTTGCCAGTGATTGATAAAAAAGGACCTTATATTTTTGCCTTTGGTCATCAACACTTAGGTCTAACTCAAGCGGCCATCACGGCAAAAATTGTACATAGCTTATTCAAAGAACAGCCGACACCGATCGATTGTTCACCTTATTCCATTGAACGATTTATATAAAAGTTAAGGAGATTTCACATGAATTTTCACGGCATTATTGTTCCAATTGTGACGCCATTTCACAGTGATTTTTCATTAAATGTTAGTGGGCTAGCACAATTAACTGAAACCTTAATTGAACAAGGTGTATCAGGACTTGTTGTGTGTGGCACGACAGGGGAGTATTACGCATTAAACGAGAAAGAGCGTGAAGTGGTGCTGACTACCGTGAGTAAAGTCGCCAAAGGGCGAGTTACCTTGATTGCAGGGATTAATGACCTATCGACAGAAGGGGCGATTAAGCGTGCAGAGCAAGCGGTTTCATTAGGTTATGAAGGCTTGATGTTAGCACCGCCACCATACAGTTTACCGGATCAGCAAGGGGTAATTGCGCATTATGAGCAGGTTGCTTCAGCAACACCATTACCCATCATCATGTATAACTTCCCTGCGCGTATTGGGATCGAAATCGAATACGACACTGTCATACACCTATCTAAGGTGAAAAATATTGTTGCGATTAAAGAAAGTAGTGGTGATTTCAGCCGAGCGCTACGTTTATTACAAACTCAATTCGACAATTTTGAGGTGATTTGTGGTTGTGATGATCAGCCTGTCGATTTCTTTTTTTGGGGCGCGAAAAGTTGGATTGCGGGGGCTGGAAATGTATTCCCAGCAGAGCAAGTGGCAATTTATCAGGCCGCACAGCAAGGGGATTGGTCTACGGCGAAACGGATCATGTCAGAAATTTATCCTGCAATTTATTCGATGGAATCTGGGGATTATAACCAAAAAGCCAAAGCGGGTTGTATCAAGGGTACTGTCGATGTTGGGCCAGTTAGAATGCCACTTTCCAATATTTCACCGCAACAACAACGTGAATTTCTCGCCTTGATAAAATAAGGAAAAACGCCATGAAAATGACCAAAGAAGCAGTATTTGAGCGAGCTCGTTCAGGTTTATTGTGGGCGGGTAACTTGATAGAAAACTACCAAGGGAGCAATGAAAAATTAGAAACCAGAACGCCTATTGATGACAGCATTATTGGATTTATTGCCGATGGTGATGCTCAAGATGTCGATGCCGCAGTTTCAGTGGCAAGAAAAACCTTTAGTGATGGCTGTTGGCAAGGTTTGTCGCCGCAAGAGCGCAAACAAGTCATGCTGCGTTGGGCACAGTTGATTGAGTTACATCAGGAAGAGCTTGCTGCATTAGATTGTGTTGATGCGGGTAAGCCAATCACAGAATGCTTAAATACAGATATGCCAGCGACCATTGAAACTTTTTATTGGTATGCCGAAGCACTGGACAAAATGTTTGGAAAAGTTGCGCCGACAGGTCATCAGGCGTTGGGGTTGATTGTTCATGAACCCATTGGTGTTGTGGGGGCTGTTTTACCGTGGAATTTCCCCGCACAAATGTTTGCATGGAAAGTTGCTCCAGCGTTAGCTGCGGGGAACTCAGTGATTGTAAAGCCCGCGGAGCTGACCTCATTGAGTGCTTACCGAATGGTTGAATTGGCTTATGAAGCTGGGGTGCCAAAAGGTGCTCTGAGCTTAATTTGCGGATTAGGGGAAAAAGTGGGTGAGGCGATAGGTCGACATAGGGATATCGATATTGTCTCTTTTACCGGTTCGACTGAGGTGGGGCGGTTATTCCTTAAATACTCTGCTGAAAGTAACTTAAAAGAGATCGTGTTGGAGTGTGGTGGGAAAAGCCCACAAGTGGTCTTTGAAGATGCCGATCTTGATGCTGCTGTGCCTCATATTCTATCAGCCGCTTTCTGGAATATGAGTGAAAATTGCAGTTGCGGCTCTCGCCTAATTGTTCATGAAAGTATCCGTCAAAAGCTATTAGATAAACTCGTTGCAGCATTAGCCGAGTGGAAAGTTGGCGATCCTATGGATGAAACTGTCTCCATTGGGCCAATGGTTGAAAAAGCTCACTTTGAGAAAGTGAAGTCATTTATTGATCTTTCTGTGAAACAGGGCGCAAACATTATTGCAGGTGGAAAAATCCACAGTGAAATGGGCAGTGGTTGGTACATTGAGCCGACAATATTCGATAACGTCACTCCAGAGATGTCATTATTCCAAAATGAGGTTTTTGGACCCTTACTTGCCGTGTCAACGTTCGCAACAGAAGAAGAAGCGATTGCCCTCGCTAATAATACTCACTATGGGTTAGCGGCCTCATTCTATAGTCAAAATATTCATCGAGTGATGAAAGTTGCTCGGCAAATTAATGCAGGCACAGTGTCGGTGAATGGATTTAGTGAAGGTAATATCACGACGCCTTTTGGTGGCTTTAAGCAGTCAGGCTTTGGCGGCAAAGATAACGGATTAGAAGCTTTCGAACAATATACTCAAACAAAAGTCATTTGGATGATTAATCATTAATTTATTCACAACCTGAACAGCGTTAAGTTCAGGTTTTTTTATCCCTACAAATACATAATGACAATAACGAAGGAGTACTCATATGGAAGCCATCGTTAACACACTCGTTGGATACATTTGGGGCAACGCATTAGTGATTTTATCGCTCGGTGTCGGGCTCTATTTTACATTAGCTACACGCGGTGTTCAGTTTCGCTATTTGATTAAAATGGTCTGTTTGCTCAAAGAAAATAAATCATCAAAAGAGGGCATATCTTCATTCCAAGCTTTTTGTCTTGCGCTATCAGGGCGGGTAGGTGTAGGTAATATTGCTGGTGTGGCTACTGCCATTGCGGCGGGCGGGCCAGGGGCGATATTTTGGATGGTAGTGATGGGGCTTTTAGGTGGTGCTAGTGCATTTATTGAATCGACACTCGCTCAGATCTATAAGCAACGCTCCGATGGGCAATACCGAGGTGGCTCGCCTTACTATATCGAAAAAGGGTTAAAACTAAAGCCATTTGCGATTATTGTCGCTGCTGTGATCTGTCTATCTTACGGTGTGTTAGTGCCGGGGATCCAAGCGAATACCATTGCTGACTCTTTCCAAACGTCTTTCAACATTCCGCCTATCGTTACAGGTGTGATTATTACCTTATTGATGGCGTGGTTGATTTTCGGTGGTGTTAAGCGTATTGCCAGTGCTGCCGATAAAATCGTTCCTCTGATGGCGGTCGCTTATATTGTCATGATGGTGATAATTTTAGGTAGCCATTATGACAAAGTACCTGCCATGTTTAGCCTAATCTTTCGGAGCGCTTTAGGGATGGATGCCGTTTTTGGTGGCATCGTCGGTACCGCGGTTTCGTGGGGTGTTCGACGCGCTGTATTTTCTAATGTCGCGGGTGCGGGGGAGGCCACGTTTAGTTCGGCGGCGGCTGAAGTGAGTCATCCGGCGAAGCAGGGGTTGATTCAAGCGTTCTCAATCTATATTGATACTCTTGTGGTGTGCACGGCTTCAGGGCTCATGATCCTAGTCACCAATATGTACAATGTTTTCCCCGATGGAGGAGCAACGGCGCTGATTGAACATGTCCCGGGAGTGGCAGCAGGAACCGCGTGGACACAAATGGCCGTCTCAACAGTATTTGAATCAACGGGCTCTGGTTTTGTCTCAATTGCCGTGTTTTTATTCGCATTTACCACCTTGATGGCATATTACTATATCGCAGAGACAACCATTGTTTATCTAGACCGCCAACTCAAATACCCCATTCTCAAGTTGGTCCTAAAAATGGTCTTTTTGCTTATTCTGTTTATGGGGAGTGTGCAGTCCGTTAGCATGATGTGGAGCCTTGGTGATATTGGGTTTGGTAGTATGAGTTATCTTAACTTAATCGCGATAGTCTTTTTATCTAAACCAGCACTTCGCGCACTACGTGACTATGAACGCCAAGAAAAATTGGGAATCGATCCGGTTTTCGACCCGAAAGTCGCGGGCGTTGAAAATGCACAATTATGGGAAGAGATCAGTCGCGAATATCAATCGCAAACACAATCACCACAACATAAACAGATTGGAAAATTAACCGAAGAGCAGGAATAACATAAGAGGGCATTGATTTGATTAAAAATGGCGGTGAGGGAGGGATTCGAACCCTCGATACGTTGCCGTATACACACTTTCCAGGCGTGCTCCTTCAGCCTCTCGGACACCTCACCGTATTTTTAAATGCAGGTTGCTAACAAACGATATAACTTGTGTTGCAACGGGGCGCTACTATAGGGAAAAGCCGGGCTTGCGTCAACTCCCTATTTGCGCTTTTTACAGTTTTACTGCTTGTTTAGTTAAATATAAAACAATTTGGTTATTATCTAATCTTGAATGGTGAATCTGTGATCGACTTAAACTTCAAGTATTAATTATAAAATTCGTTAGCGGCTTAACAAAATGCTCATCATAACATTCATCAACCGTTGTATTCGCTTGAAAATGAGACATTTTCGGCACACTCTGTTGTAAACATAAGAGGAGTTGTCATGAATATTCTATTTTATCATCCATTTTTTGATGCTAATGAGTGGATCGACGGCATGAAAGCTAGACTTCCACAAGCCAATATTCGTCAATGGGTTAGGGGCGATAAACAAAGTGCCGATTATGCTATGGTTTGGCTCCCTCCTTATGAATGTCTAGCAGGGCGAAAAGATCTGAAAGGTATATTTGCGTTGGGGGCGGGTGTTGACGCCATTTTGAAGCAAGAGCATGAGAACCCAGGAACATTACCTGCTGGCGTGCCTTTAATGCGCTTAGAAGACACGGGCATGGCATTACAAATGGAAGAGTATGCGATGGCGAAAGTCCTCTATTACTTTCGTCGAATGGATGAATACCGCCAATTTCAATCGCAACGTCAATGGAAACCGTTGCCAGCCTATCGCCATGATGAGTTTGTCGTCGGGGTAATGGGGGCTGGTGCATTGGGGCAAGCGGTGGCTAAAAGGCTCGTGGAATTTGGTTTTCATGTGAGAACGTGGAGCCGAAGCGCAAAACAGCTCAACAACGTAAAGAGCTATTATGGACAAGAACAGTTAGGGGCGTTTCTGCAAGGTACACGGGTGATTATTAATTTATTGCCAAGTACCCCCCAAACAGTCGGAATTTTGAATCAAAGCTTATTTAGTCAGTTACAAAAAAATGCCTTTATTATTAACCTTGCTCGTGGCTCGCATCTTATTGAACAAGACTTGTTGGCAGCATTAGAGTCGGGGCAAGTTGCAGGTGCCTCTTTGGACGTATTTGCCAGTGAACCTTTACCACAAATGCATCCTTTTTGGACACACCCGCGCGTTGCGATTACACCCCATATTGCCGCGATTACACTACCGCAAGAAGCGATGGACATGATCAGCAGCAATATTCAACGCATTGAAAATGGGCAAACACCTGTCGGGATTGTTGATATGCAACGCGGTTATTAAGGTATACTTATTTTATTTCAGGTTGCAGCTTGGTTGATGGCACTGCTTTATATTCTTCATGCCATCATTTCTTATCCTTGCTGCGCCTCAAATGACTTAGAGTATGCTGGTGATAAGCCACCGTATAATGCGAAAACAGGAACCTGACATGAACGAATTTTCGATCGTCTGCCGTATTTTGGGAACACTCTTTCAGCGCTCCCCCGATGATAGTGTGGTAAAGCCATTACTGGATATGATAGCCCAAGATAAATTAAAGGCATCTTGGCCATTGGAGCAAGATGAGTATTGGGCGCGCATGGCAAAATCGGTTGATATGGCAGCGATTACCGCCGACTATCAAACGTTATTTGGTGGAGAAACACCTGCGGTTTCGGTGTTTGCCCATGATTATGATGATGAAATCGCGGAAGCGGAAATCCGTGAATTTCTTGTTGAGAGGGGGATGGCTCTGACAAACGCGAGAACCGATGCCTTTGGTGCGCTCTTATTGGCGGCATCTTGGCTTGAGGATCAAGCGGCAGAAGATGAAACAGCGGCGCAAATTGAGCTATTTGATAGCTTTATATTGAGTTGGTATGGTGCATTTCTAGGCAAAATGGAAGCTCATGCGACAACGGCATTTTATCGTACGCTGGCGCAAATTGCGCGTGATGCAGTGATTGCATTACGTGATGAATTAGAGTCAGAGTGACAGCGTCACTTTTGGTGTAATAAAATCCGCCTCTAAGCGAACCTTGTCAATGTAAATTGGCTATCAGAAAAACGAGGTAAGCCACTTAAGAGGTTTTTGTATTGGTATTAAGTATAACGCGTAGCATTTTGATAAACGGGTATATAGGTAGATAAAGAAAAGGCAACGTCTAAAAACGTTGCCTTTTGTGCTGTTTTCAATCGAAAATTTTTATGGATGTTAGTCAACTAAAGGAATAACGAGCTTGCCTGGTTTGATTTCAAGCCCTTTTGCTAATTTTTTAGCCGTTGCCTCAGCTGCACTATTTTCTGGATTCAACACATAAACCGGTTGTGTCTCAAAAAAGGTTTCTAATGAACTGTTGAGGTATGGGATCACGGCAGCAATAGCGGTATCCATACTCTCAGGAGTGACAGTGTATTGGCTGATGTTCAGCTCTTTTAAGTAAATGGCGCCTGCTTGAGCGTCAAAATAAGGGCGAGCCGTTAGGGTAAGCGCTATTTTGGCCTCGGCTTTACCTAATAAAGTATCTAAGTTGACTGCGGCATCCCCCGTTAAGGCGATTTTCCCCGGCTCACTGCGACCAATTTCTGATTTCAAGTTGGTTAATTGGATGTCTGCATCCGCGACGCCAGAAATACCAACTTTATTGTTATATTTAACTTTATTTGCAAGATACTGATTAACTGTATTTTCGCTAATCGAAAATTCAGTAAGTTGGCTACAGCCAGTGAGTAAAGTCAAACAGCCAATCAGAGCCGCCAATATAAATTGTTTCATAAACACTCCTTTTACAGTAACTTGACTATCTTATCCTATAATTATGGTTAATTGGCCTTTTACCCACATTTTTGTTAGTTAAAGTTTAAATTTATGGGCGTGTAGAGTCTAAATATCTCCGTTATTAACCACTTAACATGGCAGATTCAATTTTCTTACGGTTAAATTGTTTATGCAGTGCCCAAAGAGTGATGAAACCAATTACACCTAATAAAAACCACGGTAATTGTGGCAGATCCCATTGGTGACCAATATCGTACATCCAACCTCCACCAGTGTAGCCAACAGCACCTCCTAAAGCTAATCCTAAGCGGCTAAACCCCATATAACTACCGCGTGCACGTGGATCTGCCAGTGAAGCACTTAATGTTTCTCGTGCAGGATCGGCGGTTACAGTGCCTAAATAAAATAAGCATATTAATCCAAATAAAACAGGTAAAGAGCTCGTCATACCGATAGGAAACATGCTTAAACTCATTAAAAACAATCCAGCCATTAAACGCTGCTCAAGGCGAAAATATTTTTCACTCCAACGGGCGATGGGATAAAGTAACGTTAATGAAATAACGGCTTCAATGGCATACATCCATTTCACTGCGGTTGGCGTGCCTGCGATTTCATTCACAACAATAGGGAACATCAGCATAACCTGTACAGAGAGCATAAAATAACCAGCTAACGTGACCACATAGGTCACAAAACGGGTATCTTTGAGTACTCGGCTCATACCTTCTTTGATTGGTGTTCTTACCGTTGAAATACGGTAGGCCGGGAGTAGCCAAGCATTACAAATAGCGGCAAGTACAAAGACGGCCGCGCCAGCCCAACAGACATAATGGAAATCGTATTGCAGTAACCAACTACCAATCAGTGCACCAATAACGGCGCCCGCGCTGTCTTGCATGAGCAGCAGAGAATAAAAGCGTCCACGCTCATAAGGCCTTGTTAGCTTAATAACTAATGCGGTTCTTGGAGGATCAAATAGTGTTCCACCTAATGCTGACAAGACACAGGAGAGCCACAACACCCAAGGGTCATTGGCAATTGCCATGAGCACAAAGCCACAGGCTCGCAATAGCATCCCTATGACTATCATTGGCTTAGCGCCAAAGCGGTCTGCAATAGCACCACCAAAGATCCCAAGTCCTTGCTGAACAAATTGTCTCAGACCTAAAGCAAAGCCAACAATGACGGCGGCCCAACCTAGCTGGTCAACAAAGCGAATAGAGATCAATGGAAACACGACAAAAAAACCGAGAACAACCAGCATGTTGTCTAGGAGTAAAAAATATTTACCTAGACTTCTTGCCTGTGACACCTGCGCCATGACACACCATCGTAAAAAATAATAAAGAGGGAAGGATTCTTAATGTTTCTCATCAATAATATCAGTAGAATAGAAAGGGGAAGATGATATTTTTTTATCGTTATACCTAATGGTTATTGATAATGTGTTTTTATCCTTATGCCATCTCTGGCGATTTAATTTTTAAAAGGGTTAACGATGTTTGGTTATCGGACAAATGAACCAAAAGTGCGTCTTGTGACAGAAAGGATGGTTGTACGGTTAGCATATGAGCGTGACGGCTATCGATTAGCAGATTACTACAGCGAAAACAGAGAATTTTTGAAACCTTGGGAGCCAACCCGAGACAGTTCACATTTCAATCCATCAAGCTGGAATAGTCGCTTACATTTAATGACCGAGCTGCATCGTCAGGGAAACGCCTATCATTTTTTACTCTTAGACAGTCAAGAAAATGAAGTGATGGGTGTGGCGAATTTCAGTAATGTATTGCGTGGTGCTTTTCATGCGTGCTATCTAGGCTACTCATTAGGTGAAAAGTGGCAGGGGCAAGGGTTGATGTATGAAGCCCTTTCACAAGCTATCCGTTATATGCAAAAACATCAAGGGATGCACCGCATTATGGCTAATTACATGCCACACAATTTGCGTAGCGGTAACCTTTTGGCTCGTCTCGGTTTTGAGCGAGAAGGGTATGCCAAACAATATTTGCAGATTGACGGCCAGTGGCGTGACCATGTACTTACGGCGTTAACCGATGCAAATTGGAAACCGGTGAAACCCTAATTAACGGTATACGCCTAATAATTCGAGTGCAGCGTATCAAAATTATCAGCTTGCTGCTCTCGGACTCGGGCAAGTAACCTCTGATTTTATCATCCAATCATAGTCAGTCATGCTCCACGCTGATAAACTGGCATAATTGTTTTCTTTTAGTCTACCTATCATGAATTTATTAAAATCATTAGCAGCGATAAGCTCTATGACCATGATGTCTCGGGTACTTGGATTTATCCGTGACGCAATTATCGCTCGGGTATTTGGTGCAGGGGCAGCCGCGGACGCCTTTTTTGTCGCCTTCAAATTACCTAATTTATTACGCCGTATTTTTGCAGAAGGGGCGTTCTCTCAAGCATTCGTGCCAATACTGGCGGAATATAAAAACCAACAAGGCGATGAAGCAACTCGTACTTTTGTGGCGTATATTTCGGGGATGCTTACCCTCGCACTAGCGATTGTCACCGTGATCGGTATGATTGCCGCCCCTTGGATTATCTATGTGACGGCGCCGGGCTTTGCTGCCGATGCCGATAAGTTTGCATTAACCACAGACCTACTGCGGGTCACCTTTCCTTATATCTTTTTAATCTCACTCGCGTCGTTAGCTGGTGCAATTTTAAATACATGGAATCGTTTTTCGGTTCCTGCGTTTGCGCCAACGTTGTTGAATGTGAGTATGATTTTCTTTGCAGCATTTGCGGCGCCTTACTTTGATCCTCCCGTAATGTCATTAGCTTGGGCAGTGATTGTGGGGGGAATTTTGCAACTGGTGTATCAACTCCCGCATTTGAAAAAGATTGGCATGTTAGTTCTGCCACGGATTTCTTTTCGCGATAGTGGTGTTTGGCGAGTAATGAAAATGATGGGGCCTGCCATTATTGGGGTATCTGTTAGCCAAATTTCGTTGATTATCAATACTATTTTCGCATCATTTCTGCAATCTGGCTCAGTGTCTTGGATGTATTATGCGGATAGGTTGATGGAGTTGCCATCAGGGGTGCTGGGTGTTGCATTAGGAACCATTTTGTTACCTTCACTATCGAAAAGTTTTACTAGTGGTAACCATCAAGAATATCGTCATTTAATGGATTGGGGCTTACGCCTCTGTTTATTGCTCGCCTTGCCTTGCGCGATTGGTTTAGCGATCCTTTCGGAAGCGCTTACCGTATCGCTGTTCCAGTATGATAAGTTTACAGCTCATGACTCATTGATGACGCAATACGCATTAATGGCCTATTGTGTAGGGCTGACAGGGATGATCCTAGTGAAAATTTTGGCGCCAGGGTTCTATTCACGTCAGGACATTAAAACACCAGTTAAAATCGCTATTGTCACATTAATTCTAACTCAGTTAATGAACTTAGCATTTATTGGGCCAATGAAGCATGCCGGATTAGCACTGTCGATTGGTTTAGCAGCGTGTTTTAACGCGGGTGTCCTTTATTGGCAATTACGCAAGCAAGAAATTTTCAAACCACTTGCCGGTTGGCGAGGTTTTATTTTTAAACTCGTCATTGCCCTTATCGTGATGTCAGCGGTTCTGTTTGGTGTATTGCACTTTATGCCAGAATGGCAAGAAGGCAATATGGCCATGCGTTTATTGCGCTTAATTTTTGTGGTGATTATTGGTGCTGGGAGCTATTTCGCCACGCTATTCGCTTTAGGTTTCCGCCCAAGAGATTTTAAAAAGCAGAGTATTTAAGCCACAATAAATAACTGAAACGCCCCATTGGGGCGTTCAGAAATTCTTATTGTAGCAATTTTCTCACTACCCATTTGCTTGGCAATAGTATTAGGCATACACAAAGCGCTTAAGTAGCGCCTTATGCCACCCGCAGTATTTAACAGGTTGTTAAAATTTTGTCAGTAATGACAGGGCCATTTGAGCTGGATTATTAGTCAAATAGTCCTGTAATAATCCATTCATTGGAAGATCATGTACGTCGAGTCTTGGCCTTTCCCCATGGGGTAGCGATACATGCCACCTTGCCACGGCTTTGCCGATCAATATAACAGCAGGATTAACAGGGGGATTATTGGCTCGTATGTCTCAACGTAATAAAAAAATGACCATTGCACTTAACTATATATCGGGGATAGCGCTGGTATTGATTGGTTTAATACTTCTATATGATAATTTCATTTTCAAGAAATGAATTTAAGGTTAAATGTGTCAAAACAGTATCGGCATCTTTGCCTGACTATAATGATACATTTAACCAGAGAAAAATAATTACTAACATTTGCTGTAAAAAACGTCATAACAGCTGGTAAGAAGCTTCGTGAAAATTTTAAAGAGAGGGGCTTTCGTCTAATAAATAATATCGCTGATTCATATAATGAGGCCGCTTTTTATTACGGTATTGGAGGGGCATGCTATTTCGTCTCTCAGCTCTAACGCTCATATTGAAATAAGGCGGTCTAAAGAGCACGAAAAAAATTTCCTGAAATTGAGTCGACAGAAACAATAAACCCTATGCACAGCATAGGGTTTATTATCAATATGACACTTAGATATCAGCTTACATACGTTCGACGGTATCGATCCCTAAAGTATCCAGCCCAGCTTTTAATGTCTTCTGGGTCAATAGCGCTAATTTTAAGCGGCTTTGGCGCTGAGCTTCATCTTCGGCGCTTAAAATAGGACAGTGTTCATAGAAGCTTGAGAACAGGCCGGCTAAATCATAAAGGTAAGCGCACATAACATGTGGCGTACCATCACGTGCGACCATCAAGATGGTTTCTTCAAATTGCATCAAACGTGTAGCAAGTGCAATTTCACGTGGGTCTTGTAACACGATAGGCAGTGTGAGATCCGCTTGTGTCACGTTTGCTTTTTTGAAGATTGAGGCGACACGCGTATAAGCATATTGCATATACGGTGCGGTATTACCTTCGAAAGCTAACATGTTATCCCAATCAAAAATATAATCCGTTGTACGGCTTTTTGATAAGTCTGCATATTTCACTGAACCAATACCGACAACATTTGCAACGTTGTTTAACTCATCTTCTGGCATATCGGGGTTTTTGCTGCGGATGAGTACTTGCGCACGTTCAATCGCTTCATCTAATAAGTCAGAGAGGCGAACAGTACCGCCTGAGCGAGTTTTAAAAGGCTTGCCATCTTTACCGAGCATCATACCAAACATGTGATGTTCGAGAGACATTGATTCTGGGATATAACCGGCTTTACGTACGATTGTCCATGCCTGCATCAAGTGTTGGTGCTGACGTGAATCAATATAGTAAAGTGCACGGTCAGCATGCAGTACTTCATGACGATATTTTGCACAAGCGATATCTGTTGTCGTATATAAGAAGCCGCCATCTTTTTTCTGGACAATAACGCCCATAGGCTCGCCTTCTTTAGTTTTAAATTCGTCAAGATAAACGACAGTAGCACCTTCGCTTTCTACTGCGAGCCCTTTGGCTTTCAAGTCAGCGACAATCCCAGGCAGCATATCGTTATATAAACTTTCGCCCATGACGTCATCTTCAGTTAACGTCACGTTCAAGCGACGATAGGTTTCTTGGTTTTGCTGCATGGTGATATCAACCAGTTTACGCCACATTTTACGGCAGTACTCATCACCTGATTGCAATTTAACCACGTAACCTCTTGCGCGCTCAGCGAATACTTCATCGCTGTCATAGTGTTGTTTTGCTTCGCGGTAAAACTCCTCGAGATCTGCCAATGCCATGTCACTTGCATTTTCATTTTGCATTTTTTCGAGGTAAGCGATCAGCATACCAAATTGCGTACCCCAGTCACCAACATGGTTAGCACGGATCACTTTATGCCCTAAAAACTCTAAAGTACGTGCGGCAGCATCACCGATAATTGTCGAACGCAAATGGCCTACGTGCATCTGCTTGGCCACGTTTGGCGCGGAATAGTCGATGACGATAGTTTCTGATTTAACAGGGGATAGGCCAAGGCGATCACAGGTTAATGCTTGTTCCACTTGTGTGGTGAGCCAGCTTGGCTCAAGGAAAATATTGATAAAACCCGGCCCTGCGATTTCTACCTTGCTTGCAATACCTTCAAGATCTAAATGGCTGACAATCTGCTCGGCCAGTTGTCGGGGATTGATGCCCATTTTTTTAGCAGCGCCCATTACACCGTTGGCTTGATAGTCACCAAACTGCGCTTTCGCTGATTGACGCACAAGGGCATCACTGCCTTCTGGAGCTCCCGCTGCCTGCATTGCAGCACTGATTTTATCTGAAAGAATAGCCTGAATATTCACCGGATTACCTTAAATAACGAACCATAGTTATCGCATTGTGCCATCACATGCGTAGAACTAAAAGAAAGAAGAGAAAATTCGGCAGGTTTTATACCATATTTTAAGGGAGTCGTGCTACAGTCTGGCAGTTTTATTCACGGTATAGCTGTCATATTTCAATAGCGTTGATAACACAACAGACGAAAAATTGAGAGTATATCGCGAATGCGAAGAGATAAACGGTGTTTAGAAAAGAGTGTGTTGAATGACTGAATTTGCCAATGTGCCTGAACTGCAAGATCTATGGAACACGTTGCCTGAGTTTGAGCAAAAATTAACGCAAATGGCTAAAGTATTAGCTTTATCCTTAAACGATCACCTGATAGACCATGTTTCTGTCCGTTGTCATCATAATGAAACAGCAGAGCGCTGGCGGAAAGGCCTCCACCAATGCGGTCAGTTACTGTCTGAAAATGAAATTAACGGGCGTCCGATCTGTTTATTCGAATTGAACAAACCATTAATAATCGCATCTCAACAGGTTTATGTGGTCGAATTGCCTTTTCCAAAAGGAAAAATGTACCCACAAGAGACATGGGAGCACGTTGAGATGGTCATTAATGTCGCCCCAGAACAGCTAGAGCAGAGTGCATTGGCATTACTGCCACATCCGCTTCCAGAGGGCTACAGCTTGAAAATGAGTCAACCGAAAGGGCAGTTAGAAAGATTGCCTAATCCGACATTAGCAGTGACAAATGGGATAATTACTTTGAAATATCACCCTTACGCGCTGAAACAGATTATTGAAAGCGAAAAATAAGTGATGCAATTAACGTTATTACGAACAATTCGTAAAAAACTGTTAATGGTGTGATGTTAATCCGGTAACGTTCAAAAATTAGTGGCATCATTAATCGAATGTTAACGATTAACAAGTTCCTTTAAGTTATTAATTAGATGTTAAAGCAACGCTTTAATCCTACGTTTTGGAGGTGGTCATGGCAAAATTGGAAATTTGCTGTTTCGGTATCGAATGTGCACAAGTTGCACAAGAATACGGCGCTGATCGTATTGAATTATGCTCCGGTGCAGCAGATGGCGGCCTGACACCAAGTTATGGCTATCTAAAATTAGCAAGCGAAAAACTTCATATCCCCGTTCATCCTATTATTCGTCCGCGCGGAGGCGATTTTTGCTATAACACGAATGAATTTGAAGTAATCTGTGAAGATCTGCGGATGGTGAAAGAGATGGGCTTCCCGGGAGCAGTTATCGGAATTCTCGATACCGAAGGGCGTATCGATATCGACCGCATGGCGATATTGATGGAGATAGCAACGGGAATGAATATCACGTTTCACCGTGCATTCGATATGTGCGTGAATCCCTTATTAGCCTTTGAACAACTAAAAAGTTTAGGGGTTGCTCGTATTCTTACATCGGGGCAGCAGCAGAATGCAGAGTTGGGATTACCGTTACTTAAAGAGTTAAACGAAAAAAGTATTGAAATTAACGGCCCAGTGATTATGGCTGGTGCAGGGGTTCGGCTGGCTAATTTAAGTAAGTTTATGGAAATAGGGCTGGTAGAATTGCACAGTTCGGCGGGGAAATCAGTTCCGTCAAGTATGAGTTATCGTAAAGCAGGGGTGACGATGGCATCAAACAGTGAAAATGATGAATTTACTCATTACTGCGTTGATGGGCCAACCGTTGAAGCGATGAAAGATTTTATTTCGATCACTGAAAAGATTTCGGCATAAAAACGAAACTATTCAATAATAATTAATAAAAAGGGAGAGTTTTATCTCTCTTTTTATTTTAGGTCATGTAATCAATACAGAAAAGAGATAGTAAGTAATAAATCGTTCAATATAGCCTTTTACCCATAAAACAGTATTCAAAGTCATTTTAGAGATCATGCTAAATAAGAATTAAATGATAAGGCAATATCGATAAGATATTAAAAAGGGGAATAGTTTCGCGCTTTAAAGAGAACAGTTATATGCTGTTTTTCTCGAGGTAATAAGGCATAAGAAACCGCGTATAAGATAATCTTCTTTATCCATAAATACACGTAAATTGATTGGGCCGTTATAGAAAATAAGATAATAACGTGCCCAATAAAATTACCTTGAACTAGGATTTGGCTGGAAAAACAGCGTTTGCATAAGAAACACCATTTTCTAGGATCTCAATTGCCAATGGTAGCAGCTTTGAGGGTTTTCCACCGTTATCCTCAGTCGTATAATTTCCTAATACAACGAGGTTCTTATCTTTTTCAGCCCCATGGATATATTTTACGACGGAATTTTTTATAGGCTCTAACTCATAGATCTTTTGATTCAGTATGGAAGCAAAATAGACATCATCACCTTTTTTATAGGCAACAACAGTAACCAAACGTCCTTCTGTTGAGTCAACGACCTTGAGTGTTTCAGGGCTTAATTCATTGTCGTAAATCTCTTTTGCTCTATTAATGAGATGAGCTCTCACTCGATTACCGACTGATGAATCGTTAATATAGTTTTCGATTTGAGCTAACCCATTCATATTATCTATAAACGCTTTATTTTGAAGGTTCTGCGCTTTAATACCACCCTCATAACCGCCGTGCTCACAAACTAAGGCAGGAAAGCTGTCTTTACGGATGCGATTGCCAACACGAACAGAGTTAATTGCGATATCGTCACCGATATAGACTTCACTAATAAATGGCCTAAACCCCATAAATTCATTTTGATTATTCTTTGCATTAAACTCACCACAAACGATGGCTTCATCGGCATTCCTATGAACAACAATATCTTTATATTGTATTGAGTCAGGATCAGGATAATGTGTGGCAATCTCTTTTTTTATTGCAGTATGAATTTTATTTTCTGGGGGGGAGCAAGCGAATAAGAGAAAAGAGAGAGGAAAAATAAAAAAATGGGGCAGTTTCATGATCGTATCCAAATGAGTCTGTCATTAATAAAGGCTAACCGCTATTTAAATTTTTGTATAAGTATATTATATCAATAAATATTGAGAGATAAAATGTTTGCAGGGTTTGATAAATGTATTATTACTATTTGGGCAACTACAGATTTAAAAATACGGAGAATAAATTGAGAAAAGAATAAGAGTGAAACAAGTCACCCTTATTCGATGATTTTAGGGTTTACGTGCAACGAGGATAGCGCGTAATGGAGCAGGGTAACCTTCGATGGTTTTTGTTGAGTCATTAGGGTCTAGAAATTCTGCTAATGAATCCGTTTTCATCCACTCAGTACGGCGCTGCTCTTCAACTGTGGTGACGGCTTGGTCAACGATCCGCACATCGACAAAACCACATTTTTCTAACCAAACTTTAAGCATTTTAGCCGATGGAATAAAGTAAACGTTACGCATTTGTGCATAACGGTCACCGGGTACTAAGCACTGGAACTCATCCCCTTCAACAACCAAGCTTTCTAAAATTAGCTCGCCTTCACTGACTAATTGATTTTTTAGCTGCCATAAGTGGTCAAGAGGAGAACGACGATGATAGAGCACTCCCATTGAAAATACGCTATCAAAGGCATTAAGTGCGGGGAGCTGTTCGATGCCTAATGGTAATAAATGAGCGCGTTGGTCATCGCCCAGTAATTTCCTAACCGCTTCAAATTGGCAAAGAAACAGTTGTGTAGGATCAATCCCGACGACAAATGAGGCGCCTTCGCCTAACATGCGCCACATGTGGTAACCACTACCACAACCCACATCAAGGATCATTTTATCCTTTAAAGGGGAGATGTGAGGTAAAACCCGATCCCATTTCCAATCAGAGCGCCATTCCGTATCGATATTGATACCGTATAGAGAGAAAGGGCCTTTACGCCAGGGTTTTAATTGCTCAAGAATACTATTAAGACGGCGAGTTTCCCCTGCGGATAATTCAGGGTCACGTATCGCAGTTACGCTATTTTTTAAATCGAGTTGGGTGGGGGTCATGATGGGTAAATTTTCTAACATTTTTTCCCATGATTTGAATCCACCGTGTAATTGCGAGTTTTTCCACTCGCTAAGTTGAGCGGGTAATGTTTCAAGCCAATGACTTAAAGGGCCTGTTGCAATTTGCTGATAAAAGCGCCCGAAATCAATCATAACTGTGCCTCTTTAAGTGCTAATAAGGAGCCAAAGTTAAAGCATTGGAACCATACTTCACAATGCGTAAAGCCGGCTTGTTTTAACCGTAACTTATGTGTTTCAACAGAGTCGGTCAGCATAACATTTTCTAACATGCTGCGTTTCTGGCTGATTTCTAATTCGCTATAACCATTTGCACGTTTAAAATCATGATGCATATTGAATAACAATTCACCAATCTCTTTGTCTTCAAAATTGAATTTTTCTGACAGCACAAGGATACCGCCGGGTTTGAGGCCTTGATAAATTTTAGTTAATAGCTGTTGGCGGTCATTAGGATTAAGGAACTGCAACGTAAAATTGAGTACCACCATCGATGCATTTTCAATAGGGATATCGCGAATATCACCTTCGATAACCTCGACGGGCGTTGCGGCTTTGTAAGCGTCAATATGACGACGGCAACGTTCAACCATTGCAGGTGAATTATCGACAGCAATAATTTGGCAATGTTGCGCGGTAATATTGCGGCGAATTGACAGCGTTGCTGCTCCCAATGAGCAACCAAGATCATAGACACGGCTGTTTTCGGTGACAAAGCGCCCAGCTAGCATCCCAATCATCGTGATAATGTTTGAATAACCCGGCACCGAGCGCTGGATCATATCGGGAAAGACTTCGGCAACTTTTTCATCGAATTGCCAATCACCTAAGTTGGCAATCGGAGCGCTAAAGAGGCTGTCTTTATTGTTGGATTCCTGACTTGACATAAGATCTGTGTATGTAAAACAAAAGTAGTTGCGGATTGTAGCAGAAAAGGCGCGTAACCTGAAAATCAATCAGTCAAAACAGCAATAAAAGTTTTACGACACTTAAATAAAGTGCCGCGTTGATAATAAAAATTAAAGATTGAAGGAAAAAATTTGGATCCAAGGTAGGTAATAGATATTGGCGATAACCATCAATGTCATGGCAATATAGGTTGCCGCCATGCCTGAGCGACGATAAGAGATATCATGATTTTTCAGGCCATAAGAGTGGAGTATACGCCCTGCGATTAAAACTAAGCCACATAAGTGGATCATCCAAACCTGCGCGCCGTTCATCTCCATAAAAAGCAATAATATCAAAGCAATGGGGATGTACTCTATAGCGTTACCATGAGCGCGAATCGCTGTTTGTAGCTCATAGAAACCCCCATCACCATAAGATACTCGATATTGATTTCTGAGCTTCACAACATTCAACGATAGTTTAAGTAGTAACAAAGCGCCCAGTACAGCATACAGAGAGCTGACCATTTATTCACTCCATTGCTTAACCAAATTGATTCACTGATTGATTAAAACTATTCACTATATTAATAGATATTAGTAAAATTTACTAATAGTATAATGTCTAATTAGTTTACCCTTAAATTAAGGCTCCACAACAACGTAATCTGTTGGTGATTAACTTAATTAATTAGGCCATCTTGTTGTAATTTCGCCATAATGATCGCAGCAGTGGCTGAACATTTTGCTAGGTCATGGCTATCAAACCAAGCAAGCTCCGCAATTTCTGCGGCAGGACGAGGGGTACCATTATAATGCGCAAAATAGCAACGAATACGTACCTGAGTTCCATCTTGTTTACCATCAGCTGCGCCAATAAATTCATCATAAAATTGAAGAGAATCTTTATGTAAGGTTAAGGTTAACTCTTCTTCAATTTCTCGACATAAGGCTTGTTCATCACTTTCGTTAGGTTCGCGCTTTCCGCCCGGAATATAGAAGAGTGTCTTATTATGAGAACGAACCATTGCTACTTTGCGGTCAACAAGTGTAATTAAGCCTAACTTATCGATAATTTTATTGTCCATTGCCTTTAACTCTTTGTTTTAAGTGTTGGGGCCACTATGATGTGATGTTAATAATATTACTCAAATATAATGAAAACAATGGGTTTTGTATGGTTCCCCATTAGTAGACAAAATCATGGTCCACTAATGGGTAATATAAAATTTTATATGAATTATTTGGCTTTATTAATAATTTCAACTAACTCATATCTGACATTTGGGGCATCAGCAGGCGGATTAGCAACGTCAAATTGTTTGACTTTCAAAGTGTATTGGTAGCCTGATTCATATTCAAACCCTTGGATATTGCCATAAAAAAATTCCCACTCGGCATTTGGGGCTTGTTTGACTTTCATACATTTCATGGGGGCAACACCAACGCAATCAGCCAATGTTGAATCAATATAAAAAGTTTTTGTGTTATCAGCAGGTTTCACGGTTTGGCAGCCTACAAGCAGTAGAAATAGAGAAGAAACGAAGAGACTTTTTTTCATCGGATGGCCTTATATGCAGTTCAAATAAGTATGATTATAATAAATAACAGCAGGTAATTATTCTTAAATCAATTCAAATTGAACAATTATTTTGCTCGTATGCAGTTAAATAGGTTTTTGTTTGTTATCACATTCATCGTCGTGTAGTGATGAGCTAGAATAACCTTATTATCTATTTTGTTTGAAAATTAAGCATCATTTTGTTTCGAGCGCGTAAGGATAATGGATAACGCAAACACCATTGTCTATGTTGCGGTCATGAAACAGAATAACGTAATTAAATAAACCCGCCTTGCAATATGTACATAATTCGCGGAGTCACTTAAAATCACCAACAGTCATAAATTCTGTTTATAGCCATGTACAGTCATCGTTACGTGTTTCGATTAACTTTTAATCGATTAAAAGATGATTAAAAACAAAAATATTAGCTGTGTCCGCTAATACGTAACTGTTTGTGCAACAGAATTTCCTGTATAATGTCTGCCTTTTTGACATTCTGAATGTTCAGCAAAATGCCAAATTTCCGCAGCAAGTAAAATGCACAACAAGCTGAGTAAAAAAGGATATTGTATGCGTACTAACTATTGTGGGCAGTTAAACATTGCTCATGAAGGCCAAAAGGTCACTCTTTGTGGATGGGTAAACCGCCGTCGTGATTTGGGTGGTTTGATTTTTATCGATATGCGTGACCGAGAAGGTGTCGTGCAAGTATTTTTCGACCCTGAGCGCAAAGACCTCTTTGAAAAAGCTTCGGAATTGCGTAATGAATTCTGTATACAAATTACAGGAACTGTCCGCGCTCGCCCAGATAACCAAAAAAATAAAGACATGGCGACGGGGGAAATTGAAATCTTTGCTGAAGATCTCAACGTTTTTAATAAATCAGAGCCACTGCCGTTAGATAGCAACCAATCTAATACGGAAGAGCGCCGCTTAAAATACCGCTATCTTGACCTACGTCGCCCTGAAATGTCAGAGCGCTTACGCACTCGCGCAAAAATTACCAGCTTCGTCCGTAACTTTATGGATAAAGAAGGCTTTATCGATGTCGAAACGCCAATGCTGACCAAGGCAACGCCAGAAGGTGCTCGTGACTACTTAGTGCCAAGCCGTGTGCATAAAGGTAAATTTTATGCGTTGCCACAGTCACCACAATTGTTTAAACAATTGCTGATGATGTCTGGCTTTGACCGCTATTATCAAATCGTTAAATGTTTCCGTGATGAAGACTTGCGTGCAGACCGTCAGCCTGAATTTACCCAGATCGACGTCGAAACGTCATTTATGACGGCAGAACAAGTACGTGAAATCATGGAACGCATGATCCGCCAATTATGGTTGGACGTTAAAGGTGTTGATCTCGGTGACTTCCCAATAATGACCTTCGCAGAGGCAATGCGTCGCTACGGTTCAGATAAACCTGACCTACGTAACCCAATGGAATTAGTGGATGTAGCTGATATCGTTAAAAATGTCGAGTTTGCCGTTTTTTCAGGGCCAGCGAACGATCCAAAAGGCCGTGTTGTGGCATTGAAAGTGCCTAACGGTGCTGTCATGACTCGTAAACAGATTGATGAGTATGGTCAATTTGTTAGCATCTATGGTGCCAAAGGGCTAGCATGGATGAAAGTAAACGAACGTGCAAAAGGTTTAGAAGGTATTCAAAGCCCTGTCGCTAAGTTCTTAAATGAAGACGTTATTAACCAACTTCTTGAAAGAACAGAGGCCGCTGACGGTGACATTCTGCTGTTTGGTGCAGGAGCAAAAAATGTTGTGACCGATTCAATGGGGGCATTGCGACTGAAAGTAGGTCGTGATTTTGAACTGACAGACTTAAATAGCTGGAAGCCACTTTGGGTGATTGATTTCCCAATGTTTGAAGAGGATGGCGAAGGTGGCCTAAGTGCAATGCACCACCCATTCACTTCACCACGTGACTATTCACCGGAAGATCTGGCCAAAAACCCAGAAGAAGCTGTTGCTAATGCCTATGATATGGTCATCAATGGCTATGAAGTCGGTGGTGGCTCTGTGCGTATCCATCGTAGCGAAATGCAACAAACCGTGTTTAATATTCTAGGTATTAATGAACACGAACAACGTGAGAAATTTGGCTTCTTGCTAGATGCATTAAAATACGGTACACCGCCACATGCCGGTTTGGCGTTTGGTCTCGACCGTTTAGTCATGCTATTAACGGGAACTGATAATATTCGTGATGTTATTGCATTCCCTAAAACAACGGCTGCGGCGTGTTTACTAACTAGTGCACCAAGCCAAGCGAATCCAGATGCACTAACAGAATTAGCTATTTCAGTTGATGCAAAAAACGCTGAAGACTAATTTATTCGACATGAATAGTTTTAAACGCCCAGAGTCGGTGTTAGTGATCATTACCGCTGAAAGCAGCGGTAATGTGCTTATGCTACGGCGCAAAGATGATCCCGATTTTTGGCAATCCGTAACGGGTAGCTTAGAAGATCATGAAGGTGCGTTTGAAACCGCAATGCGGGAAGTCCGTGAAGAAACGGGCTTCCTCCCCCAAGAGGGGCAACTGTATGACTTGGCGCGTGAAGTCACTTTTGAAATTTTTGCGCATTTCAGGCATCGTTATGCTCCCGGTGTAACACATTGCAAAGAGCACTGGTTTAAAATGGTACTGCGTGTTGAACAAGTACCACTTTTGACGGAGCATACTGAGTTTTGTTGGGTTCCACCGCAGAAAGCGGCGGAATTAACGAAATCTTGGAGTAACCGTCAAGCTATTTTAGAATTTGCTATTTAATTATTTTATTGACGTTTTTGGAGATATTTCATGGCAGGTCATAGTAAATGGGCCAACACCAAACACCGTAAAGCGGCACAAGATGCTAAGCGCGGTAAGATTTTTACTAAAATTATCCGTGAGCTGGTGACAGCGGCGCGTTTAGGGGGCGGTGATCCTGCTACTAACCCGCGTTTGCGTGCTGCTGTGGATAAAGCATTATCGAACAACATGACCCGTGATACTTTAAACCGCGCAATTGCGCGTGGTGTTGGGAATGATGAAAACGATAATATGGAAACTATCATTTATGAAGGCTATGGCCCAGGCGGCACAGCGGTGATGGTTGAATGTTTGAGTGATAACCGTAATCGTACCGTTTCTGAAGTGCGTCATGCTTTCACCAAAACTGGCGGTAACCTCGGAACAGATGGTTCAGTTTCCTACTTATTTACTAAGCGTGGCGTTATCACTTATGCACCGGGCGTTGATGAAGATGCCTTGATGGAAGCTGCATTAGAAGCGGGCGCTGAAGATGTTGAAACTTATGACGATGGCGCTATCGACGTTTACACCACACCAGAAACTTTTGGTGAAGTGAAAGATGCTCTGGATGCAGCTGGCTTTACTAGCGAAGCGGCCGAAGTTTCGATGATCCCATCAACTAAAGCAGAGCTGGATGTTGAAACAGCACCTAAATTACTGCGCCTAATCGATATGTTGGAAGATTCTGACGACGTGCAGGAAGTTTATCATAACGGTGATATCTCTGACGAAGTAGCAGCACAACTGTAATCAGCTATCACTCGCGTAGAGAAAGCGGGCTGAATTCAGCCTGTTTTCTCTAACGCATCTCTAATAATAGCTGCTCCTTTATCTACTCTGCGTGGCTTACTGGTTTGCCATCTAGCGCTTTTGTGCATTTTGTCTTTCCTGTCTGTTTTTTTGGGCCTAATGATATTGGGAAATAGGCTATTTCTGTGCTTTTTTATCTCAGCTTAGAGAGACTCGCTAGTCATAGTCGCTTATCAATACGATTATTAAGGGACGGCATGAGTATTGTCGCCGCGGAAAGATACAGATAAGATGATATTAAAAGTAATAATGGATATTAATAGGCTTTGATATGGCGATTATTTTAGGTATAGACCCCGGTTCACGTGTAACGGGCTATGGTGTTATCCGCCAACAAGGCAGGCAACTTTTTTATTTAGGAAGTGGTTGTATTCGTACTCAGGTTGATGATTTACCAAGCCGTCTGCAACGTATTTATGCGGGAGTCTCGGAAATTATCACTCAATACCAACCCGATGTATTAGCAATTGAACAAGTGTTTATGGCAAAAAACGCCGACTCAGCCTTGAAATTGGGCCAAGCTCGTGGTGTAGCGATTGTAGCAGGTGTTAATCAAAATATTCCTGTGTTTGAATATGCTGCGCGGCAAGTGAAGCAAACCGTTGTCGGTACAGGGGCCGCGGAAAAAAGCCAAGTACAGCATATGGTTAAATCGATACTTAAACTTTCTGCTAATCCTCAATCAGATGCAGCGGATGCCTTAGCTATTGCTATAACGCATTGTCATTTTAATCAGAATTTGCTTCGTGTCGGCGATCCTCGCTTAGTGTTAACGCGTGGGCGATTAAGATAGTGACTGGATATACGTCCAGCCTTTTTTATGGTATAAACAGCGCTATCAATAAAATAAACTGAGGGCTTCAAGGTGATAGGTCGTTTACGCGGTATTGTATTAGAAAAACAACCCCCCATTGTTTTGTTAGAATTGCAAGGTGTTGGCTATGAAGTCCATATGCCAATGACCTGCTTTTATGAATTACCCGAAATCGGTCAAGAAGCCATTGTATTTACCCATTTTGTGGTGCGTGAAGATGCGCAATTATTGTATGGTTTTAATGACAAACAAGAGCGTGCACTATTCAAAGAGCTGATTAAAGTGAATGGTGTTGGGCCTAAACTGGCTTTAGCGATATTATCAGGGATGTCGGCTCAACAGTTTGTTTCTGCTATCGAACAAGAAGCGATTTCATCATTGGTTAAATTACCGGGAATTGGTAAAAAAACGGCTGAACGCTTGGTCGTTGAAATGAAAGACCGCTTTAAAGGCCTCAATGGTGATCTGTTTAACCAACACAGTGATATTAAGCTGCCGGATGTCAATGTCAAAGTATCAAGCCGCGCTGATATTGAAGCGGAGGCGGCAACCGCACTGGTCGCTTTAGGTTATAAACCACAAGAAGCCAGTCGTATGGTCAGCAAAGTGGCTAAGCCAGACAGTGATTGTGAGTCATTGATCCGTGATGCATTACGTGCAGCACTTTGATTGAGAGAAAATAACGATGATTGAAGCTGATCGCCTAATTTCTGCTGAAGTGATCCATGATGAGGAAGAAGCGATTGATCGCGCGATCCGCCCTAAATTACTCAATGAGTATATCGGGCAGCCACAAGTTAAAGAGCAGATGGAAATCTTTATTCAGGCGGCTAAGTTACGAGGTGATGCACTTGATCATCTATTAATTTTTGGCCCCCCAGGTTTAGGTAAAACCACGCTTGCAGGGATAGTCGCGAATGAAATGGGGGTAAATTTACGGACGACCTCCGGCCCAGTACTCGAGAAAGCAGGGGATTTAGCGGCGATGCTCACCAACTTAGAGCCGCATGATGTGTTATTTATTGATGAAATCCACCGCTTATCTCCCGTTGTTGAGGAGATCTTGTATCCCGCAATGGAAGATTATCAACTTGATATTATGATAGGGGAAGGGCCAGCAGCGCGCTCGATCAAAATTGATTTACCGCCTTTTACTTTAATTGGGGCAACAACACGGGCTGGCTCTTTAACTTCACCATTACGTGATCGTTTTGGTATTGTGCAGCGCCTTGAATTCTATAATGTCGATGATTTGCAATACATTGTGAAACGTAGCGCTCAGTTTATGGGTGTAGAAATTAGTGAAGAAGGGGCTAGACAAGTCGCCATGCGCTCGCGAGGTACACCGCGTATTACTAACCGTTTATTACGCCGTGTACGTGATTTCGCACAAGTCAAAGGTGATGGCAGCATCAATGAGCTAATTGCTAGCCAGGCACTCGATATGTTGAACGTCGATGCCGCGGGTTTTGATTACCTTGACCGGAAACTGTTAGTCGCCATTATTGATAAATTTATGGGTGGACCTGTGGGGGTTGATAACCTTGCAGCGGCTATTGGTGAAGAGCGGGAAACCATCGAAGATGTTTTAGAGCCATTTTTGATCCAACAAGGTTTTATCCAGCGCACCCCTCGTGGCCGGATGGCAACAGCTCACGCTTATCTACACTTTGGTTTAACTCCGAAAGAAGTTTAAGTGCTTAATGTCAGAAATTTCCCCCTTTACGGATAGGAAAAATAAAGGGGGAATATGATGCTACACGATCATTTACTCATTTGAATTAGGATCAAATGAGTAAGGGGAATCATATAATTCTAATGCTGGATCTGTACGAATCTGATAATTTAAAATGTCGTATAAATCAAATGAATTCCAATTTTGGCACTCTTTCTTATTGATTAACTTGTTATTTTTATAAACAGCTAATCCCTTAAATGCCCAGCCGCGCCCCTCGCCTTGATACAACAAATAGCTGTATGGGCCATTTTGAAAACGAATATATAGAGATTCACCAGCAATAAAATGTCCTTGCCCAACAAAAATATTTCTCGCTCCTTTTTCATTAAGCGGTAAGGTTATCTCTGGCTTAGCCAAAGTTCCGTATCGATATTGTGGTGTTTTCCCCGGGTCGACTATCACGCTAACATACTTTTTATTCTCCAGTTGGCAGGTAAATTCTGCGGCCATCACTGGTGTTGCAGATACCCCAATTATAACCATCCCAAGTAATGTTTTATTCATTTCGATACCTTGATACTTAATATTATTAGAGTATTAAGTATTTATTTTTTATTTTAATTAACGAGATGGTTAAGACTGAAAATAGCAAAAGTGTGAAGTTGATATAAAATAAAACCGCTCAATGGGGTATCACTTATTGAGCGGTAAGAGAAAAGCCTCAGTCGGTATTAATTTTTCGTTTTGACTAATAAGCTAAAGGCAAACAAGATTGCAGCGGTTAAGACCACTGAAGGGCCGGCTGGCGTATCGTAAAACGCGGAGAATGTGAGACCTCCTGTCACCGATAACATACCAATTAAAATCGCGATCAGTGCCATTTGCTCTGGTGTTTTAGCGAAACGGCGTGCTGTGGCGGCAGGGATAATTAATAAAGATGTAATAATTAGCGCACCGACAAATTTCATTGCGATCCCAATGGTCAATGCAGTGACTAACATCAGTAGCAGACGTAGGCGTTGAATATTGACACCATCAACAAAAGCGAGCTCTTGGTTAACCGTCATGGAAAGCAGCGCCCGCCAGCGCCAGCAAAGTAAGCCGCAGACTACAATCACACCAATAAAGATAGTGATAATATCCTCGTAATTAACCGAAAGGAGATCCCCGAATAAGTATGCCATTAGGTCAACACGCACATTGGCCATTAAGCTGACAACGACGAGGCCGAGGGATAAGGCACTGTGAGCCATAATGCCTAATAAGGTGTCAACAGCCAGCTGAGGGCGTCGTTCTAACCACACTAAAATCAAAGACAGCAGCAAAGTGACAGCAATTACGGCATAGAATGGGTTGATATTCAGCAATAGGCCAAATGCCACACCTAATAAAGAAGCGTGTGCAAGGGTATCCCCAAAATAAGACATGCGACGCCATACCACAAAGGATCCTAACGGGCCGGCAGCAATCGCCAATAACATCCCCGCAATCCAACCGGGTAACAGTAACTCAATCATGACGGCACTCCTTATTATGAATATGAGGAGCCACAACGTTACCTTCTAAATCATGTTGATGGTTATGATGGTGGCGATAAACGCCGAGTTGTGATGCGCCACGATAGCCAAACATCGCAACAAACTCAGGGTGGTTCGATACAACATCGGGTGTACCTGAACAGCAAATATGCCCATTAATACATAATACTTTATCCGTTTTCGCCATGACTAAATGCAGGTCGTGAGACACCATAAGTACGGCACAACCAAGCTCTGTGCGTAATTGGTTAATTAAGTCATAAAGTGCGACTTGCCCATTCACATCAACCCCTTGAGCGGGTTCATCCAGAACCAAAAGGTCGGGCTTATTCAATAAAGCACGTGCTAATAACACACGCTGTGTTTCGCCACCAGATAGTTTCTGCATTGGCTGTGTCAATAAATGGGCGGCTTTAACACGTTCAAGAGCAGGTAACAGTTGGTCTGAACGAACAGCAGGTTTTAGCATTAAAAAACGCTTTACGGTTAATGGTAAGGTGGCGTCTAAATGTAATTTTTGTGGAACATAGCCAATAGACAGTGAAGCGGCTCGCTCAATGATACCTGTAGTCGGCGCTAACAGTCCTAGCACGACCCGAACAATTGTCGATTTGCCCGCGCCATTAGGGCCTAACAAAGTGACAATATCGCCTTTATTTAAGGTAAAGCTGACGTCTTTGAGCACCTGTTTCTCGCCAAAAGAAACGGAAATTTTATTTAAATTCAGTAATGGTTGCATGTGAAAAACATCTTGCAGAATTCATGTTGTGTTATATTATAACATTTCAAAATTAAAATCACGGAAAAAGACGTCTATGATACATAAATCTCAATTCAATGCCCGACAATTTATTTTAGGCGCCGTTGCGGCATCTGTCCTTAGCACAACGTTGGTCACTGCGGCAAAGGCGGATGTTGTGACCTCTATTCGCCCACTTGCCTTTATTGCCGCGGGTATCGCTGATGGTGTGACTGATACTCAGGTCTTGCTGCCAGATGGTGCATCACCCCATGATTATGCGCTTAAACCTTCTGATTTGAGGAAAATTAAACAGGCAGATCTTTTTGTTTGGGTAGGCCCCGATATGGAGATGTTTTTAGATAAGCCACTCAAGACGTTACCACAGGATAAACGTCTGGCGCTGGCAGAACAAGCAAATATTATTCCCTTGCTGATGAAAGGGGATGAGGAAGAGGCGCATGACCATGAACAGGGTGATGAAGCTAATCATGATGAGGATCACGAACATCACCACCACGGTGAGTATAATATGCATATTTGGCTGTCGCCCGAGATTGCAAAACAGGCTGCGTTAGACATTCACGATCGTTTAGTAGTGCTTTATCCTGACCAAAAAGATAAGCTGGACGTAAACCTTCGTAAATTCAATGAAAAAATGACGCAAAACGATAAGAAAATTGTTAATATTTTAGAACCAGCCAAAAACAAGGGCTATTTTGTTTTTCACGATGCCTACGGCTACTTTGAAAAACACTATCGGTTGGCTCCTTTGGGGCATTTTACGATAAACCCGGAAATTCAGCCTGGTGCACAGAAATTACATAAAATACGAACTCAATTGGTTGAGCATAAAGCACAATGTGTTTTTGCTGAACCCCAATTCAGGCCAGCCGTCATAGAGAGCGTAGCAAAAAATACGGGAGTCAAAATGGGAACTCTCGACCCGCTAGGTAGCGGGCTGGAAATAGGACCAGATAGCTATATGCAGTTTTTAACGCAACTGTCTAAGCAATACGCGAGCTGCCTGAATTAAACAAGAAGGAATTGTTTAGTGCAGCAAATGGCTAAAGGGCTTGCGCAGGTTTACGGTAGCCTGTCCAAGTCTCACAAAATAATGTTAGGAACATTAACAGTAGCAACATTGGCCGTCGCGATTTGGCGGCCAGCGCATTTACCATCAACTAACACAGATACTGAAGGTTCAGTCGATACCGTTATTCCTCTTGCATTTGTACCTTTGACTGATGCAACTGATGATATTATTCAAGATAGTAGCGAGCAACTTCCTGATGAAGGCGTCGCTGATAGCACTGACGGTGAAACGGATGGTGCGCCAATCCCCCATGAATATGTTGTTGCAAGCGGCGACAACCTCACTAGCATACTGACTCAATTCGGTATTGAATCAGGTGATGTGGCGACGTTAGCTAATCAACATAAAGCATTGCGTAATCTAAAAATTGGTCAAACGCTAAACTGGAGCCTGACCGATCAGGGGGAGCTCGACACTTTAACATGGGAAGTTTCTCGTCGTGAGACCCGTGTGTACACCCGTGTTGGTAGCACAAATAAATTTGAAGAAAAGAAAGAGATCCGTTCAGGTGAATGGACAAATAGCGTCCTTGCGGGGGTGGTAAACGGCAGTTTTGCGCAAAGTGCCAGCCAAGCAGGTTTAACACGCAGTGAAGGCCGTGAAGTGATAAAAGCACTTCAATGGCAAATTGATTTCCGTAAACTGAAAAAAGGCGATAAGTTCACCGTGTTAATGAGCCGTGAAATGCTTAATGGACGTAGTGAACAAAGCCAGTTGATCGGTGTTCGTCTACGTAGTGGTGGGAAGGACTATTATGCTTTCCGTGCTGAAGATGGTAAATATTACGATAGCGAAGGTAATGGTTTAGAAAGAGGTTTCCTGCGTTTCCCAACAGCCAAGCAGTTCCGAGTATCATCACAGTTTAACCCACGTCGAGTTAACCCAGTAACAGGGCGTGTAGCACCGCATAAAGGGGTGGATTTTGCAATGCCAGTGGGTACCCCAGTGCTTGCAGTAGGTGATGGTGAAGTGATTGTGTCGAAATATAGCGGAGCCGCGGGGAACTTTATCGCGATTCGTCATGGGCGTCAGTACACCACGCGCTACATGCATTTACGCCAATTACTGGTGAAGCCAGGGCAAAAAGTTAAACGGGGTGATCGTATTGCACTTTCTGGTAATACAGGGCGCTCAACAGGACCACATCTGCATTTTGAAATGTGGGTCAACCAACAAGCGGTTAATCCATTGACAGCGAAATTACCGAGTTCAGGTGGTTTAACTGGTAAAGAACGTAAAGAGTACTTAGCCATGGTTAAAGAAACTAAACCACAGTTAAAACTCAATTAACTCTTCATTACTGGCAGGTACAGTGTATCTGCCAGCTTTCTTTGTAACGCTTTCACTTATTATCATTTTAAGCTATAAAAGAGCGCGAACAGTTCTTTTAGGTACATTATGAATAAAGATAAAGATACCGACAGTAAATTAGGCTATGTGCCAACCTTTCATAAATCCTATTTACATCCTAAATACTGGGGAGTTTGGGCTGGGGCTGGCGTTTTTGCCGCTTTAGCCTATATTCCTGTTAAAATTCGTGACCCCATGCTGGCAAAAGTGGGGAAATGGGTAGGAAAATTGGCAAAAAGCGCAAGGCGCCGCGCAAAGATAAATCTATTATATTGCTTTCCTGATCTTACCGAGCAGGAAAGGGATCAATTAGTGGATAGAATGTTTGAAACTGCACCTCAATCGTTTGTGATGCTTGCAGAGTTATGTATTCGTGGCGCTGATAAAACGTTAGCAAGAACACATTGGCATAACCAAGAGATTATTGATAACTTAAAGCAACAAGGCAGTAATGTTATTTTTATGGTGCCACATGGGTGGGCTGTAGATGCTCCAGCCATGTTACTTGCTGCAAAAGGCTATAAAATGGCGGCGATGTTTCACCACCAAAAAAACCCAGTAGCAGATTATTTATGGAATAAAGCACGTTACCACTTTGGTGGTCGCCTACACTCTCGAGAAGCAGGAATTAAACCTTTCATTGCTTCTGTACGGCAGGGATATTGGGGGTTTTATCTTCCCGACCAAGATCACGGCGAAGAGCATAGTGAATTTGTCGATTTTTTTGCGACTTATAAAGCAACATTGCCTGCTGTGGGCCGCCTAATGAAGGTATGTAAAGCGAAAATTGTGCCTCTGTTTCCGGTGTATGATCATCGTACTCATCAACTGCATATTTATATCCGTGAGCCTATGGATGATATTGATGGGCAGGATGATGAATATATTGCAAGAAGGATGAATGAAGAGCTGGAATATCTCGTCGGTCCAAATCCTGAACAATATACTTGGATACTTAAGTTATTGAAAACACGGAAGGGGGATGAAATTGAACCCTATCAACGTGATGATCTATATCGATAGTTTTACGCTCAATTCACTTAAATAATTATATTTTCTATGAATAGCACCTCGACTGAATTGTTATGTTAGAGGTGCTTTTTTTATATTTGGGGAATGCCTTACCTAAGAATTACCAATCTTTTATTGATTGGCTAATTATGATAATAATTTAGTTAATTGAGAAGTGAATAGAAAAAAAGATATTTATTTTTCTCTTTTATACTTTATTTATGATCGCTATTTTATCGATTTGCCTTATATCAAATGTTTTATAACACCATGATAAATAAGTGAATTATATATTTCTGGGGTTTATTTATAACTTATTTTTTGTAAGGTTATAACTGCTTAACTGCATAAAACGAAGCCTTTTATCGAGCGGAAAGGTCAAAAATCCTTATCAATAGTTAATATCAATTATATGGTAAATGAAATACACGTAAAAGGTTATTTTTATGAAATGATATAAATTGTTGTAATGCAGATAATGTGAGTTTAGTTGATAGAGCGTATTTGTCAGAGTAAAAATAGGCAATCAGAGGTGGAAGGTTGCATTGAGATGCTCATACATTTGCGTTATTTTTCTTTGTAACTAAAGAGTCGTGTGTATTGATGAATGATAATGGAAATATAAGTTTTTTCTCTTTTTCATAAACTCACTATAGTTAACCGTTAACTTATTGGAACAGTAATAAGATTAATCTAATAGAGCACTAGTTTGATAAAATTTTGATGAAATAAGTATTAATTAAAAAGGTCATATTGTCTGCCATTCCCCCCTAGAACCCCACATTTGCTAATCAATAACAAAAAATTATTAGATTAATATCCTGATTTTCTTTACTCTCAATAGGTGTTTAACGAGCCATAAATTTGCAAGCATTTGACGAGAACATTAAATGTTAAATCATAATTTAATTTAAAGTTAAACATCATACCAAATATTTATTAATAAAATAATTAATTAATTTAAATTACGCTGGGATTTTTTTAATGATTTAACGCTAAGACAAAACGCTATATTAACGAATAGTTTTTATGTTTTAAATATAAAATAAATGGCAATAAATTTATTGTATATTTTATTTTTACTGATGATTAAATGATGGAAGAAATAAGAGTAAGTTTAAATTAATAAAGCCCAAAAAAGAGATTCTTTTTAACTAAGATGAAATTTGTACTAAAAAACATACAGACTTAAATAATATTTAACTAATGATGACAAAATGATCTGTAAGTGCATATACCTATTAACGGTGATGAAATATGTTGCTATATTTTTATTAAATAATAAAAATTGAGTCCAAAACTCTATTTGGAGACGCTATGGAAAAAACGAGAACGACATTGGACCAATGGATTACCTTGCAAGCTGTTGTAGATTGCGGGGGATTTGCACAAGCCGCTGAAGTATTACATCGGACTCAATCCGCTATTAGTTATACAATCAGCAAACTTGAACAAACACTAGAAATTGAAATCTTTTCATTAGAAAAAAGACGCGCTGTTTTAACACCGAAAGGTGAAATGTTATTAGCGTTATCTCGGGAGTTAACGAATAAAGCGATATTATTGGAAACAAAAGCTAAATTACTGAATAGTAAATGCAATATAAAGATTAAACTCGTGATAGACACGCTTTATCACACAGATAATCTTTTAGATAAAGTGGCTAATTTTATTAAAAGGCATAAAGATTATGACATTGATATAATCAAACAAAACATATCTAAATCAGATGTGTTTGCTTTAAAAGATTATGATATTTTGATTACAGATCAGCATGTTGAGACTTTAAATCCTATTTTTTTAGAAACGGTTGAATCTGTTATTGTGACTTCACCTGACCATATATTACAGAGTATTGAAGAATCTAACTTATTGGATTATCTATCTAAATATACAAAAGTTGTTCTTGATCCTTCATTGGAAGATACCGTTAAAAGTGCACAAACTATCAGCGCTGCATCACTAGAAACAGTTATTAAACTTGTCGAAAATGGAACGGGCTATACATGGTTGCCTAAAAATCTAATAAAAAACCAGTTGAATAATCATTCACTAAAACAGCTAAAAATTGCCAATAAAAATATTTACTATGATTTTTATATGTATGTGAATAAAAATTCATTGGTGCAAGATGTTTTAGGTGAATTTATAAACCATTTAGAGTTAACTGAGATTAAATAAACGTTAATCATTAAATGAGTAATCAAAAATAAACATTAAGTGTTTCGATATAATAACAAAAAATTCAATGTAACAAGATATTAACTAAATTAAATTGTGATGCTATATTTCGCTTGCACTCATGCACTGAGTAAATATTTATTAGTGCTGTGGCAATTAACATCAGAATATCTAATTATAGGAATCGATATGAGTATTCTAAAAAAATCCCTAACTGCTTTAGGGGTGGCTTTAGCTGTAACAACCGCTCCAGCTGTTTTTGCTTCAGGAACAATTGACTTTACTGGTGAAATAACTGATTCAGCTTGTGCAGTAGATAGTAGCTCTCAAAACTTAACGGTTGACCTTGGTAAAGTGTCAGTGAAAAGTTTAGCAGCAGCAGGGCAAATTGCTGGTTTAAAAGATTTTACTATTAAACTCATCGATTGCCCTGAAAATGCTAAAGTGGCAGTAAGATTTGGTGGCTCTCGTGATAACGATGACCGCGATATTTTACAAATAGCACAAGCTGGGGGTCACGCAACCAAAGTAGGTATTGCTTTATTTGAAAAGGATGCGACAACACAAATTAAACTATTTGAAGACTCAAAATTAGTTGAATTTAAGAATGCAGCAGGTGATTCAGTAGAATTGAATTACGTAGCTCGCTATAAAGCAACAGGTGCTGCAACTGCTGGTAAGGCAGATGGTACGGCTGTCTATAGCATTCAATATCAATAATAAATATATACCCTAAATAATTTGAGTTGCATCTAAAAGACAGACCTACATATTCTAAGAAGCATCGTTATTTAATGCCTCTTGGAGGGGATGGTGCACGTCAATCATGAGGCAATTTGAATATAGTGTGTATAGAGGGTAACGCTGTTACCCTCTCATTTTTAATAAATAAAATGGCCGAATTATGAAAAAAATAATTTTTTCAGCAGTTTTTCTTTTATTTTCTATTTCTCATTTTGCTTCTGCGGCGGGTGTCAGTGTGGGAGGAACTCGTTTTATCTATCAAGAAAATAAACGTGAAATTGATATCCCTATTTTTAATAGTGATAAAGAAAAGCCATTCCTTATTCAAACTTGGGTAAGTCCATTTGAAGGTGAAGGAAAAACACCATTTATTGCAACGCCACCATTATTTCGCATCGAGCCAGATAGTAATGCTGCTGCACGTATTTCTTATGTAGGTGAACCTATTGGTTCAAACCAAGAAAAATTATATTTGCTTAATGTAAAATCAATACCACCTAAAGACGTTAAAATTGAAAATCAATTACAGATTGTTATCAATTCTCAGTTTAAACTATTTTTAAGATCAAAAGATATTGTTCCATTTGACTTTAATAAAGTTGAAATTATCAAAAAACCTGACGGTATTATTATTAATAACGATACTCCCTATCATTTATCAGTTAGGGATATATTGGTGGACGGGAAAAACATCCAAGGCGGTGATCTCGTTTACCCTCATACAAAAGAATACATTGTTAAACACAGCATAAATAATAATCAAAAAGTTGTTGTTAAATTTATTAATGACTATGGCGCGATTATTGATAAAACATCTAAATAAGAGTATAAAAAATGTCTGCCTCATGTTTTAAAAATAAAAGTTTATACCACTCAAAAGTTTTTATTGCAGTCAGTATTATATTATATTCTAACAATACTAAAGCAGATGATGTTTTTGACATTAATGCAATCAATACAGGGATTGAAAGCCACGTTGCGGATGTAAATAATTTAGATTATCTGTCATATTCGGGAGGGCAGCTACCCGGAACTTATCATGTCGCTATTTATATTAATAACAAATTTGTTGATGAACAAGATTTACGCTTTATCTTTGATAAGCAAAATAAAAAGCTTGTTCCTGAAATAGCAAAGAAGATGCTATTAAGCTGGGGGGTTAAAAATACCGCGAGCCAAGCCTTTAGCGATGCAAAAGATGATCAAGCAATCACTGATATCGCCGCGACTATACCCGGAGCGTTCTACAAATATGATTTTGGGAATGGTCGCCTTAATATCAGTATTCCTCAAATAGGGTTAGATAATTATAGCCGCGGTTACGTTGATCCTAAAGAGTGGGATGATGGTATTAATGTCGCCTTCGTAAATTATAATATCCGACACAGCCAAAATTGGTATAAAGATCGTGACGATACCAATAACACATTTATTGGCTTACGCAGCGGTATTAATTTTGATGTGTGGCGATTGAGAAACCACAGTACTTATAGCCGGACTTCAGGGAAAACGGATTGGAATAATCTACAAACTTATGTGGAAAGGGATATTCGTCCATTAAAAAGTCACTTAACGATTGGTGAAACAGCATCGGATAACGGTGTTATGGAAAGTAACCCTTATCGAGGCGTAAAGCTAGCCTCCGATGAAAGTATGTTACCGCAAAGTCAACGTGGGTTTGCGCCGGTAGTTAAAGGCATTGCTCAAACGAATGCTGTTGTGACGATCCGCCAAAATGGTAGCGTGATTTATCAAACGACAGTACCACCCGGCGAGTTTGAAATAAATGACCTTTATCCTACGTCATATAGTGGTGATTTGGATGTACAAATAGAAGAAGCAAATGGAACGATCCGTTCGTTTATTCAACCTTTTTCTGCCGTTCCTATGATGCAGCGAGCGGGATCATTAAAATACAGCATTGATATTGGTAAATACAATGTTGATAACGCGCTTCGGAAACCTAATTTTGCGCAAGCCTCTGCTATTTATGGTTTGCCTTATAACTTGTCGGTTTATGGTGGTTTTATTTTATCAAAGGACTACCAAGCTTATACCGCAGGGACAGGGATCAACTTGGGGAGTATTGGGGCAATTTCAGCCGATGTGACCCAATCTAAAACAGAACTACTTGATAAAACGAATGCGCAAGGTCAGTCCTATCGAGTGCAATATTCGAAATATATGCCAGGAACAGGTACGTCATTTTCTCTTGCATCTTATCGCTATTCGACAAAAGAATATTACGATTTTTCTGCATCAAATAATGACCCTTATGAGAGCGGAAGAAAGAAACAGCAGTTCCAAGCTTCTATTTCTCAGTCATTAAAAGATATTGGTTATTTATCCATTAATGGTTATCAACAATATTATTGGGATAGAAGCGGCGTCGATAAAAATTTAACCGTAGGCTTTAACTCTAATTATCGACAAATAAACTATGGTATTTCTTACTCTTATACTAAGCAGGAACATACTAACAGTAAAAACGAAATGTTATCTATCAATTTTAGTGTTCCATTTACGCTTGGACAAAAAAATAACTGGGTCAATTATCGTTACAATACTAGCCAGAATGGTGATTCGATTAGTTCGGTCAGTGTGAGTGGTACACGTTTAGAAGATAACAATTTGCAATTTGATATCACGCAAAACTATAACCATAGCCGACATGAAAATAGCGGTTCGGTGAGTGGTAATTATATTGTTTCATCAGGAGAGTATAACGGGGGCTATAGTTATGACCCACGTTATCAGTCCGCTAATATCGGGGCAACTGGCGCGTTACTATTACACTCTGGTGGTATCACCCCAGCTCGAGCGATTTATGACTCTGCGGTTTTAGTCAAAGCCAATGATATTAATGACCTGAAGGTCAATAATGCGCAGTCGCTTTATACTAACTCTTGGGGATATGCTGTTGTACCGAGTGCTACACGTTATGAAAGGAATAAGATCAGCGTTGACCCTTCAACATTAACAGGAAATAACGATGTTGGGTTAAGCACGACAACAGTTGTACCAACTCGTGGTGCTATCGTATTAGCCGACTTTAAAGGTAAACGTGGTGCGAGAGTCATGCTTAAATTAACTCACCATGATCAACTCATTCCATTTGGAGCACAAGTGTCTGTTTTAGTTGATAAAGAAGAAGTTACAACAGGTATTGTCGCTAATGATGGTGAAGTCTATTTAAGTGGTGTACCTGAACAGAGTCGTATTGTTGTCAAATGGGGAAGTCATGCGGATCAGCAGTGTGAACTGCCACTTCAGCTTGATTTAAGTAACGACAAAATTCAATTTATTGAGCGAATTTGCCAATAGGAGCAGACATGAATAAATTATTTTTAATTGGGGGTATTTCGACGCTTCTATTTTCACAATCCGCTTTAGCCGAATTTAGAGCATTATTTAATGAATTATCTCATACAGTGAATGAACCTATTTATGTTTCAAGAACAGCACCAATTGGATCAGAAGTCGGAACTATTGATTTAGGAAGCTATACCGCTTGGAGTTGGAGTAACATAACAGACGAAGTTCAAGTGGGAATTTATTTACCTGAAACGTATGGCAGTAAACAATATTATAATAACAGATACATTAAAGAAATTAATAATTCTGGTGTGGGCTATGCGCTACATGGGACAGTGTCAACACCTTGCACAGGTAGTGCTTATGTTGATGGAATTAATACCATTGATGGAAATAATGCGAATAGGATGATCTGTAGCACTACCCAGAGTTCAGGTGTGTATACCGTTTCTTTAAAACTTGTTTTTTATAAGCTCAAAGATAACGTAAAAACGCAAGTACTACCTGCTAGCCGAGCGGCGATGTTAATTATTTATAATAATGGATTTCAAACATCGGATAGCTACGGTAATATGGAGCCTAAGGTTAGTATAGGGCCGGTTAATATTATTTCGACAGGTTGTGAAGTGCTGAATAAAAATATTCTTGTGCCTTTTAATAAGATTGATAAATCGAGTTTTTCAGGGGTAGGGAGTGTTAGCCCAAATAGCGTGAAAGATTTTCAAATCAACCTTAGTTGTGACCCCGTGTCACCCATAAAAATCACCTTTACTGGAACACCTGTCAATAATAGTATGACACCCGGAACAATCGCATTAAATAATCCAACAGACGTCAATACTGCGAAAGGGTATGGTATACAAGTTAAGTATAAAAATGACCCCATTAAAATAAATCAAATGATGACGATCGAAGAAAAAAATGTATCGTCGGAAAATTATAGTATTCCATTACAAGCAGCGTATATTCAAACTTCGAATGATACACAAGCTGGCCAAGCTAATGGAACGTTACAGTTTAATTTGCAATATCATTGATTCCCAGAAAAATCGGACAGATTAAACGGTAACTATTCAATATAAATTATGATGAGCACAATATTTATTACAATGTTGTGCTTATTTTTATTTTAGTGATGCCAAAGACGAACGTAGGAGAACTTGGTGGCATTGGACCGAATGGATTGGCATTTACTGAATTTTATTATTCAACAGAGAATGGGAGCTATTTTGATGACTATCATCGTGTTTTAGCACAAGCATTGCCATCAGTATACCATGTTGAAAATTCTTGGGAAAACTATGACAAAATAGCTTCGGTGATTGCTGCTGTATTTAATAATTGGAAAATGACTCACTCTAAATAAGCATACAGCATTATCTATATCGATTGAAAAAGGGAGCAAATGCTCCCTTTACACCAATATTGATTTATTCGACTTCCAAAATACGGCAAGTATTCGTACTACCAATTGTGCCCATCAAGTCACCTTGAGTAACGAGAACGAGATCTCCAGTCATTAAATAACCATTATCACGTAGGCGTGTGATAGCTTCATTCGCAGCCGCAATACCATCGGTGTGAGTGCTACAGAAAACAGGTGTAACACCACGGTACAGTGAAGACTGATTGAGTGTTTTTTCATGGCGCGACATAGCGAAAATAGGTAAGCCAGAACTGATACGTGACATCATACGAGCAGTACGGCCTGATTCAGTCATCGCGATAATGGCTTTGACCCCTTTCAGGTGGTTAGCAGCGTACATCGTTGACATCGCGATAGCTTCTTCAGGTGAATCAAACTCGGCATCTAAGCGGTGCTTGGAGACATTCAGTCCAGGCATTTTTTCAGCCCCTAAACAGACTTGTGCCATGGCAGCAACAGTTTCAGCTGGGTATTGCCCCGCAGCGGTTTCTGCTGATAGCATAACGGCGTCTGTACCATCTAGAACGGCGTTAGCGACATCCATCACTTCAGCACGAGTCGGCATTGGATTTGTGATCATTGACTCCATCATTTGAGTTGCGGTGATCACTACTCGGTTGAGCTGACGTGAACGGCGGATCAGTTTCTTTTGTACCGCAACTAATTCTGGGTCACCGATTTCAACGCCTAAATCACCGCGAGCAACCATGACAACATCCGATGCAAGGATAACTTCATCCATAATTTCATCGGTTGCCACAGCTTCAGCGCGCTCTACTTTCGCGACGATTTGGCATTCACAGCCTGCATCACGAGCCAAACGGCGCGCATAATTTAAATCTTCGCCTGAACGAGGGAAGGAAACGGCAAGGTAATCGACACCGATTTTAGCGGCGGTGATGATATCTTCTTTGTCTTTATCGGTTAGTGCTTCAGCCGATAAACCACCACCAAGTTTGTTGATGCCTTTATTATTGGAGAGTTGACCGCCAACGGTTACTTCAGTGAAAACTTGTAAGCCTTGGACTTCACGGACTTTCAGTTGTACACGACCATCATCAAGCAATAAAATGTCACCAGGTACAACATCAGCAGGTAAACCTTTATAATCAATCCCCACTTTTTGTTGGTCACCTTCACCTTTGCCGAGAGTGGCATCAAGGATAAATTTATCACCAACATTTAAGAATACTTTGCCATCTTTAAACGTAGAAACACGTATTTTAGGGCCTTGTAAATCGCCAAGGATCGCAACATGGCGACCTAAACGAGCTGCGATTTCACGCACTTTGTTAGCACGAAGAATATGGTCTTCTGGAGTTCCGTGAGAGAAGTTTAGGCGTACAACGTTGGCGCCGGCGTTAATAATCTTTTCAAGGTTATTATCACGATCGGTAGCTGGACCTAGGGTAGTAACAATTTTAGTTCTTCTAAGCCGTCTAGTCATGTATTACTCCGTTGACCTGTAATGGTGTTGATTTATTGAGTGAAATCTTTTCATACTTCAAGCGGTATGTAGTGCTCGTGGCGTAAGCCCCTATCATATTATGTCGACATACAACTTGAATCATTTAGCGTATTTTCGAGACCTTTTTACGACAAGTCGTCATGCTGACACGAGCACAGCTATTATATACTGCTAATTCGTTTATGCTATCAGGTCTGTAAAACTATTAAAGCCCACAGCAAGAAAAGAATACTTTTTAACGTTTACACACTATCAAACCGTGAATCACGTAATGCTTCTTTGACCCGTTTCAAGTTATCTCTAAATTTTTCACCTCTTCTTAAGGTAAAACCCGTTGTGAGGACATCGATCACTGTGAGTTGAGCAAGTCTTGAGACCATTGGCATATAGACGTCGGTATCCTCTGGTACATCAATAATAATTGAAAGGGTAGCGACTTGAGACAATGGAGAGTTTTCTGAGGTGATGGCAATCACAGTGGCATCGTTATCACGGGCTAGGCGAGCCATATCAACTAAGGCTTTCGTTCTTCCTGTATGCGAGATTAAAACGATAACATCCCCCTCAGTACTATTTATACAACTCATTCGTTGCATGACAATATCATCGAAATAAATGACGGGAATATTAAAACGGAAAAATTTATTCATCGCATCATGTGCTACAGCCGCCGATGCGCCAAAGCCAAAAAAGCTGATTTTTCTTGCTTGAGTGAGAAGGTCAACCGCACGATTAACGGCCGCAATGTCTAAAGTATGTTTGACATTATCTAAACCCGCCATTGCTGATTCGAAAATTTTATGGGTATAGGTGTTAACCGTATCATTCTCTTCAACATTTCGGTTCACGTAAGGGGTGCCGTTAGCGAGGTTTTGCGCCAATCGAAGTTTAAAGTCAGGAAACCCTTTGGTATCCATTTTACGGCAAAACCGGTTAACGGTGGGTTCACTCACATCAGCAAGTTGAGCAAGGCTCGCAATGCTAAGATGAATAGCTCGCTGTGGCATACCTAAAATCACTTCGGCAACTTTCTTTTCTGATTTACTTAAAAAATCGAGGCTGTTCTTCATTTGTTCTAAAATATTCATATAACGAAAGTGCCTATTTCATCAAAAGGAGAAATTTTTCTGCCATAAAGATACGCTGTATTTTATTAATATCGTTTTGAAGGCAGTGTGTATATAAAAGGAATATACTATGGGTAATGGCTAACCTATCTGAATGAGAGGCGTTTGTGATGTAATTTTTTACAAAACTATGAGCTGTATCTAATTTTCATATCAGTAAGTTCGTTAGCTGTTTTGTCATTTTATTACAAATGCTGTCACCATTCAGTTAACATGACATGGTTTAGGTTTGCTGTTTTTTTCAGCATAAAAACTGTGATCTGTATCATCAATATTTACTGAATACCCTCAAAAGGGTACATTAGCGGAACATCTGGCTAATTTTGTAACAAAATTACAATAAATTCCGCAAATTGAGGAGAACCAATATGGCGGTAAATAATGCTGCTCAAGCCTGTGACTTGATTATTTTCGGCACCAAAGGAGACCTCGCTCGTCGTAAGTTGCTTCCATCCCTTTATCAGTTGGAGAAAGCAGGCTACATTCACCCAGACACCCGTATCATCGGTGTAGGGCGTGCGCAGTGGAGCCAGAGCGATTATGTTGAGTTTGTTGAAAAGGCGTTCAGCGAATTTTTAAAAGAAGATCTCGACCCAGTACTTTGGGAGAGGCTCAGTGCGCGTTTAGATTTCTGCAATTTGGATGTTAATCAAACCGAAAATTTCGATAGCTTGGCACAAATGTTGAAGCAAGACTGCCATCCCGCTATCCACTATTTTGCTATGCCGCCGAGCACTTTTGGGGCAGTTTGCCATGGACTTGGACATGCAGGTTTAAATAAACAGCCTAACCGTGTTGTGATGGAAAAACCGTTAGGTACAGATTTAGCGTCTTCTCAAGAAATCAACAATGAAGTAGCGAAATATTTTGATGAAAGTCAGGTCTATCGTATCGACCATTACCTCGGTAAAGAAACGGTACTTAACCTGCTGGCTCTACGTTTTGCTAACTCATTATTTATCAACAACTGGGATAATCGCACCATTGACCATGTGCAGATCACCGTTGCAGAAGAAGTGGGTATAGAAGGGCGCTGGGGGTATTTTGATCAGGCAGGTCAAATGCGCGATATGGTGCAAAACCACCTATTACAAATTCTCACCATGATCGCGATGTCGCCACCTGCTGATCTCACCACTGACCGGATCCGTGATGAAAAAGTGAAAGTGTTACGTTCATTACGTCGAATTGACCACACTAATGTCAGAGAAAAAGCGGTTCGCGGGCAGTATACTGCGGGCTTTGTTCAAGGTAATAAGGTCCCCGGTTATCTTGAAGAAGAAGGCGCTAATAAACAAAGTATGACAGAAACCTTTGTTGCGCTACGCGTTGACATCGATGATTGGCGCTGGGCGGGAGTACCTTTTTATTTACGCACAGGTAAGCGTTTACCTGCTAAGTGCTCTGAAGTTGTTGTTTATTTTAAAAAGCCAGCACTGAATATTTTCTCTGAAAGTTATCAGGAATTACCGCAAAACAAGCTCACTATTCGTCTGCAACCGGATGAAGGGATTGATATTGAGATCATGAATAAGGCACCGGGCCTTGATCACAAACATCGCTTGCAAACCACTAAGCTGGACTTGAGTTTCTCAGAAACCTTTAATCAAACACACCTTGCGGATGCTTATGAGCGCTTATTGCTTGAAGCAATGCGCGGTATTCAAGCGCTGTTCGTACGCCGTGATGAGGTTGAAGAGGCTTGGAAGTTTGTTGATTCCATTATGGATGCGTGGGCTATGGATAATGAAGCCCCTAAACCGTACCAAGCGGGTACTTGGGGGCCTATCGCATCGGTTGCGATGATCACTCGTGATGGGCGTTCTTGGAACGAATTTGAATAAACTATAGTTGATTTATCTCGTAGGCCAGCTTGCTCTAGAAGGAAGCTGGCCTTATTTTTATCCGTGGTGCGAGAGCATCTTACAGCACTAACTCACTTCTTCCTGTCGCCGCCATATGAATAATACCTTGCTCTATCCGTAAACAAGCCATTTTAGCCGCATCGGGAACAGACAGCCCCGCAAGTAATTGAGCTGTTAACTCTGCACCAAATAGATCGCCGGTGCCTTTTGGCGTGACAGGGTAACGTTTATGGCGAATAACCGCGACATCCTGTTTAGTGACACACACGACTTCAATACTTTCATCATCGGGTTGGAATGCACTGGTAATGATCACCCATTGCGTATGGCCTTTTAGTAATGAACGAGCAGCTTGGGTTGCATCATCAAGGGTCTTTATCTGTTGACCACTTAGTGTCGCGAGTTCAAATTTATTGGGGATGATACCTGTTGCAAGCGGCAATACTTCATCGCGATACACATCGGCAATTTCTGGGGGAATATAAAAACCGCTATCTTCATCCCCCATAACAGGATCGACAATGACAGGTATAGAAGGGTATGACTGACGTACACTTGATAACCATTGTGCAAGATCATGGGCTTTATCTCTAGAGCCTAAATATCCTGTTAGGATCGCACGTACACTGCCAAGGCAATCGCGCTCAACTAATCCAGACAGATAGCCTCGAAACCATTCACCCGGTAATTCGCCGCCGTGACATGTCACATAATGGGGGGTATTGCTTAAAATCACTGTCGGTACAGCAGCGACCCTTAGCCCTTGCTTCATCAGTGCCGGAACCGCAATACTGTTACCGACACTGCCGTAAATAACTTGCGACTGGATGGAGATGACATCATAAGGCAGCGGCGTGGCATTTGCATCGTTTTGAAAACTGTTAGAGGTGAGGTTAAAGGTGTCCATTTATCTCTCTTTCGGCCAAAATTAAGCAGTTAGCTAATATAAGATGCCTGTTTGCCGTTGAAGTCAATCATAAACAATGGATAGGACTACGTAATAAAAGAAAACAATGAAAAATTTATTTTTTTCAATAAAAAGTATGGTTATCTAGTGAGAAGTTTGTGGTTGATTATTCGTTTAACTTGAGAATAGGTCAAGGTTAGTTGATTATTTCCTGCATAATTATGCAATAAATATTCATTTAAAAAAGCTTTTTATATTCATTGACTTAATATTTTTGGCATGATAAAAATAACCTGTAATCAACAATTATATGAGGGTTCGGAGTAACTTGGATGGATGTCCATCCGATGAAATGAATGAGATATCATGCTTAGCGTGAATAGCATTAAAATCAGTAAGTCCCAAAGAAGAACTACCCATCGGCTTTTCCTTTCAGCGATCCTTTCCAGTGAACACCACTGGTGCGGTGCATTATAGCGTCTCTCTCTATTATTCATTTTGCTGAATAAAATCAGCATCACTTTGATATTTATTTGTTTTTTATAATTGCACAAAATTTTTCTTAGCCGAAAAGTTTGCTATTTCTGTATGAAAAATAAGCAGTCGTGCGATTATCCATAGAGAGATTATATAATGATATATTGGATATTTTTAGCATTAGCTATCATTACCGAAGTGATCGGTACATTATCGATGAAACACGCCAGCGTGAGTGGTGATTTTACTGGGATGGCAGTAATGTATGTCATGATTGCATCTTCTTACATTTTGCTAGCTGTTGCTGTGAAAAAAGTTGCTCTTGGGGTTGCATACGCCTTATGGGAAGGGATCGGTATTCTATTTATCACGACGTTTAGTGTGTTGTGGTTTGGCGAGTCGCTTTCCCCTATGAAAATTGGTGGCTTAGTATTGTTAATCGCAGGAATTGGGTTAATTAAATCGGGTACTAAAAAATCGACCGTCACTCAGTCTGCTCAAAAAGTGAAAGAAGCGGCGGGGCGTGCGGTCTCTGCGGTTAAATCAGGTGGTTTGGCACAAGAACGTGCTAAAACGGAGGCCTGATTATGGACGTCCAATTTGAATGGTGGCACGGCGCATTTTTAGTTCTTGCTGTGGTACTGGAAATTCTTGCAAACATCCTCTTAAAAATGTCGAACGGCTTTAAACGTTACTGGTTAGGAATTTTATCTTTAGTGGCAGTATTAGGCGCATTTAGCTCGTTGGCTCAAGCAGTCAAAGGTATCGAATTGTCGATTGCTTATGCGTTGTGGGGCGCTTTTGGTATTATTGCGACGGTAGCCGCGGGGTGGATCCTTTTCAATCAGCGGCTAAATTATAAAGGTTGGGGAGGTATCGTCCTGTTATTGTTGGGGATGGTGCTTATTAAAATGTCTTAAAAAATAGAGCGCCAATTGATGATTGGCGCTCTATTTTTTTATGATAAATCGTTTGCTAGGTGTCGTTATTCAATAGCGGCAACAATTTTGATTTCGACTTTATATTCCGGTTTCATCAGCGCCGCTTGTACAGTACAACGAACCGGTGCGCTGCCTTCAACAACCCAAGCATCCCATGCTTGATTCATTCCCGCAAAATCGGCTTTGTCAGCAAGGAAAATCGTTGCATCAAGGATTTTACTTTTGTCAGAACCCACGCGTTGTAAAAGAATATCAATCGCTGAAAGGGTATTCGCTGTTTGAGCAATAATATCAGCATCTAAGTTATCCGGTACACTGGTGTAGTAGACAACATTGTTGTGAATAACCGCTTCAGACCAACGTTTGTCAGGGTCAATTCTTTCAATCGTCATCATTATTCCTTAGTTCATTTCATTAGTGAGTCTTTTTAAGGATAACAGCTTGCTTTATTGATGAAAAATCCTTTCTATGACGATTGGATGATTTAGCTCAGCAGGCAACATCAAGACATGATAAAGTAGACGCCTTCAAAGAGAACAATAAATAGGTTTGCGGTGCACGACGATTTTTCTTCTAATGGCTTTTTGGCGAGAACAATCCCAGGTTTTCAACCACGAGCAGCCCAAGTCAAAATGTCACATGCTGTCACGGAGGCAATTGAAAAACAGCATGTGCTAGTGGCTGAAGCGGGAACAGGAACAGGCAAAACATACGCTTATTTGGTGCCCGCCTTACGTTCGGGTAAAAAAGTGATTGTTTCGACTGGATCGAAAGCGTTACAAGATCAGCTTTATCACCGTGACTTACCCACGATTATAGACGCGATGAAATTTAATGGGCGGACAGCGTTATTAAAAGGCCGCTCAAATTATCTTTGCTTAGAGCGTTTAGATCAGCAGTCATTAGGCGGGGGGAGCCTTGAGCCAGAAATATTGTCTGCCGTTGTCCGCTTACGCAACTGGTCCATTGAATCGGAGTCTGGGGATATCAGCACTTGTCACGATATCGCGGAAGATCATGCCGTTTGGCCATTAGTCACCAGCACTAATGACAACTGTCTCGGCAGTGATTGCCCTCGTTATCAAGAATGTTTTGTATTAAAAGCGCGCCGCAAAGCATTAGATGCTGACATTATCGTTGTTAACCATCATCTCTTTATGGCTGATCGTGTTGTTAAAGATATGGGGTTTGGGGAGTTAATGCCACAAGCTGATGTGATGATTTTTGATGAAGCACATCAAATCCCCGATATTGCTAGCCAATATTTCGGTCAACAACTCAGTAGCCGCCAGCTTCTTGATCTCGCACGTGATATGGTTATGGCCTATCGCACAGAGCTAAAAGATCTGGTTCAGCTACAAAAAAGTGCAGATAGGCTAACTCAAAGCACATTGGATTTTCGCTTAAATTTAGGTGAGAGCAGCTTTCGTGGTAACTTGCGTGATCTATTGAAAAGCCCTGTGGTGCAGCGCGCGTTGACATTACTCGATGATTCTCTCGAGTTATGTTATGAAGTGATCAAGACATCATTAGGGCGTTCGCAAACATTAGATTCCGTTTTTGAACGGGTGACTCTCTACCGTAATCGTTTGAATCGGCTAAAAGATGTCACAATTCCAGGTTATAGCTATTGGTTTGAAAGCTATGGCCGGCATTTTTTATTAGCGATAACACCACTGACGGTTGCGGAAAAATTCAGTGAAATGATCTCCAGTACGCCAGCAAGTTGGGTATTCACATCGGCAACGTTATCCGTTAATGAACAACTCAATTACTTTACCGATAGATTGGGTTTAACGTCAGCGAAAACCTTGCTATTGGCGAGCCCTTTTGATTACCAAAGCCAAACTTTACTCTGTGTGCCACGTTTTTTACCGGAAACAAACCAAAAAGGGGTGGCACAAAAACTTGCGAATATGTTGCGACCACTGATTATAAAAAACCAAGGGCGCTGCTTTTTCTTGTGTACATCACATATGATGATGCGTGAATTAGCCGAAGAGCTGAGAACAACACTCGTGTTACCTGTGCTTATGCAAGGCGAAAGCAGTAAAAATAAGTTACTTGCCCAATTTATTGCGGCGGGAAATGCAGTGCTTGTTGCAACGAGTAGCTTTTGGGAAGGGGTAGATGTCAGAGGGGATGAACTGACATGTGTGATTATCGACAAATTACCGTTTACAGCCCCTGATGACCCATTATTACGGGCGCGTATTGAGGATTGCCAATTAAGAGGCGGTGACCCATTTGCGGATGTTCAAATTCCTGATGCGGTGATCACCTTAAAGCAAGGTGTTGGGCGTTTGATCCGTGATACCAGTGATTACGGCGTTATTGTGATTTGCGATAACCGTTTAGTAACACGTCCATATGGTAAGGTTTTTTTGAATAGTTTACCGCCGTCACCAAGAACTCGCAGTTTATCTAAAGCAATTGAGTTTCTTGAGAAAAAACGAATAGAACATAATAATAGCAATTAAACCAAGGTCATAAGCGGTTTTTTCTGCTATTTCATTTTGAGTTTATGCTACTATAAACGTCATTTTCAGGTCACTGTACAGGTACAGTGGCATCAAATCTAATCATTTGCCGGAGTTGTGGCATGTCGAGCCGTATTCTTGCTGTTGATACAGCAACAGAAGCATGTTCAGTCGCATTGTTATGCGATGGAGAAATTATTTCGCGTTTTGCCGTTTCGCCTCGAGAGCATACACAAAAAGTGTTGCCAATGGTGGACGAGGTATTATCCCAAGCGGGGGTCACTTTAAACCAATTGGATGCGTTAGCGTTTGGTCGTGGACCGGGGAGTTTTACGGGCGTTCGCATCGGGGTCGGTATCGCCCAAGGGTTAGCACTCGGCGCCAATTTACCGATGATCGGTGTTTCATCATTGATGACACTGGCAGAAGGGGCATATCGAACGCAAGGACATGAGCAGGTTTTGACGGCGATCGATGCGCGCATGACAGAGGTATATTGCGCTCAATATCAGCGTACAGCAGAGGGCATATGGCTCGGTGAGGATACCGAAGCTGTTATGGCGCCGGAGCTATTTAGAGATTCAATCGCTCAGTTGGCAGGGCAATGGAGCCTAGCAGGAACAGGTTGGCAAGCTTATCCGCAATTAAAAGACAGTGCGCTTTCGTTGATTGAGAGTGGGATCACATTGCCAGCGGCACAAGATATGTTACCGATTGCTGAACGTTTATGGCGTGCGGGTCAGGTACAAGCCGTCGAAAACGTTGAACCAACATATTTACGTAACGAAGTGACGTGGAAAAAACTGCCGGGTCGTGAATAGGTATATTTTTTAGATTGGCTATGCTTATTTTATTGTTAAGTTAGGCATAGCCAAGTTCTGTTTTACGCTTTTTTCCTACCAATATTTACTGTCTTAAATGGATGTTTTTTTAATTCGATGATTAAAATTAGCATCGAGACTCATCAAGCCTTATTTTATCAGTCTATAATTGAATTATTCGTGTATTTATCTCTCAAAGTATTGAACATATCGTGTTATGTTAGTTGATATTAATGTTAATCCTTGCCGTCTGAATTTATAATTAAAGCTAAATGGAGGTGGTATATGGGTATAAAAATTAACAGCCGTTCGACATTTAAAGCGGTTTTATTTGTCGGCATATTAACGTTAACGGGGTGTGTGTCGATCCCAGCCTCAATTCAAGGCTCGTCACCTAATCCAGCGGTTAACTTATCGTCAGTACAAAATGCGCCTGAAATGTATATTGGGCAGGAAGGGCGTTTTGGTGGGAAAGTAATCTCTGTTTTTAATCAGCCTAATAAAACGCGATTAGAAATTGCCGTGATCCCACTGAATAAATATGATGCAGCACCAGAATTAAATACGGCATCAACTGGTCGTATTTATGCCTTTGTTAATGGGTTCCTTGACCCTGCTGACTATAATGGTCGTTACATCACAGTGGTGGGTAAAATTACCGGAGAGCAGCCTGGTAAAATTGGTGATATCCCCTATAAGTATGTCACGTTAGACGTAACGGGTTACCAGCGTTGGAATTTAGCGCAAAGTGTAATTTTGCCGCCACCAGGCCCGTGGGGTTATGGGTATTACGGAAACCCTTATTACTATAACCATCCTTGGGGTTACGGATATGGCTATGGTTATGGCTATCCGGGGGGCGTTGCTCCAGTACAAACCTATTTAACCGAATAAAATGAGAAGTGAAAGGCTATTTATTCGGCAATGAGCTTAGTCAGTTTATTTATTAGGTTTATACGTGGGAAATATGTTAATTTTTCCAAAAATGATTCAAAAAAGTGTATTATTATGATATCTACACCAGATATCGTTCTGGAATAACATACTAAAACGAAATAGGCGGAATAGTCCGCCTATTTTTGTTTCGAAGGAATGAAATTTATTTAGTGATAGACCTCTCAACCTTAGCACAGGGTATTTTTCAAACTGGTACGCTGAGTTAATAATTTGTTAAAAGAGTGTTTGAGTTATATTACTATACTAAAATTCAGGAGTCATACTTTGGAAAAAATCTGGCTGAAAAATTACCCAAGCGATGTGCCGGAAGAGATCGATCCTGATCGCTTTGCTTCTTTAGCAGAGTTACTTGAAAATTCGGTTTCGCAATATGCTGACCAACCTGCATTCATCAACATGGGTGCGGTGATGACTTATCGCAAGTTAGAAGAGAGAAGTCGTGCTTTTGCCGCTTACCTACAAAATGGGTTAGGGTTAAAAAAAGGCGACCGCGTCGCGTTGATGATGCCTAACTTGCTGCAATACCCGATAGCTCTATTTGGCGTTTTGCGCGCGGGGATGGTTGTCGTCAATGTTAACCCACTTTATACCCCAAGGGAGCTAGAGCACCAGTTAAATGATAGTGGTGCAACGGCCATTGTCATTGTGTCTAACTTTGCTCATACCCTTGAAAAAGTGGTGTTTAATACCAAGGTTAAGCACGTTATTTTAACTCGGATGGGGGATCAACTCTCTCGTCCGAAAGCGACATTAGTGGATTTTGTCGTCAAGTATGTTAAACGGTTGGTGCCTAAATACCATTTACCAGATGCTATCTCTTTCCGACGTGCGATGCATTACGGTTATCGTATGCAATATATCAAGCCAAAGATCAATGGCGATGACCTTGCGTTCCTTCAGTATACCGGAGGGACGACAGGGGTAGCGAAAGGGGCAATGCTAACGCACCGTAATATGTTAGCGAATATCGAGCAAGCTCGAGCGGCTTATGGTCCGGTATTAAAAATAGGTTCAGAATTTGTTGTTACGGCACTACCGCTCTATCACGTCTTTGCTCTTATGGTAAATTGCTTCCTGTTTATTAATGTCGGGGGGGTGAACTTATTGATTACTAACCCTCGTGATGTGGCAGGTACCGTTAAAGAGCTAGCACGTTATCCGATCACTTCGATTACGGGTGTTAATACCTTATTCAATGCATGGTTACATAACGCAGAGTTTCAACAACTGGATTTTTCTAAACTCAGGTTGACGGTTGGTGGCGGGATGCCTGTTCAAAAAGTAGTTGCTGAAAAATGGCAAAAACTGACTGGGAAGCATTTATTAGAAGGGTATGGATTGACGGAATGTTCGCCACTTGTCACTGGAAACCCGTATAATCTGACGGCTTATAGTGGTAGTATCGGGTTACCGGTTCCATCAACAGAAATCAAGCTGGTTGATGATGATGGAAATGAGGTTGCACTTGGGGAACCAGGGGAAATGTGGGTGAAAGGTCCACAGGTGATGAAAGGGTATTGGAACCGCCCTGATTCAACCGCGGAAATTTTACATGATGGCTGGTTAGCGACGGGGGATATTGCTGAAATAGACAGTGAAGGTTATATCCGCATTGTCGATCGTAAAAAAGACATGATCATCGTTTCGGGCTTCAATGTCTATCCAAACGAAGTGGAAGATGTGATTTCATCTCATCCTGATGTCGTAGAGTGTGCCGCGATTGGTGTGCCGAGTACGAGTACAGGGGAGGCAGTTAAAGTCTTTGTTGTTAGTAGTAATCCTAATCTAACGTCAGATGATCTGAAAACATTTTGTCGCCGCTCATTAACCGCCTATAAAGTACCTAAGTTATTTGAGTTCCGAACCGAGCTACCAAAATCGAACGTTGGTAAAATATTGCGTAGAGAACTACGTGATGAAGAGAAACAGCAAAAAGATAAATCAACAGCGTAACGTTGTCATATCGGTTTGCACCCCTATGAGTAACGCCGGTTTTTACCGGCGTTACTGTGATGAGAATATAAAAAGAGAAATTTGTTTTGAATTATCGTTTAGTTACAACTGATAGCGAACTTGCACAGGTATGCCAGCAGGCGAGTGAAGCCGATTGGTTGGCATTGGATACCGAATTTGTCCGTACTCGAACTTACTATCCACAATTAGGTTTGCTACAGCTTTATGATGGAAAACAAGTTTCACTGATTGACCCGTTATCTATTAGCGACTTTTCACCGTTTAAAGCCTTACTGACAAATAAGAGCCTCACTAAGTTTTTACATGCCGGTAGTGAAGATCTTGAAGTGTTTTTGCATGATTTTGAGTGTGTGCCTGAACCGATGGTCGACACACAGGTTATTGCAGCCTTTTTGGGGTATCCAATCTCCTGTGGTTTCGCTTCTTTAGTTTCTGAATACTTAGGCATAGAGCTTGATAAGAGTGAATCTCGAACCGACTGGCTAGCGCGCCCCTTAAGTGAAAAACAGTGCCAATATGCGACGGCAGACGTGCTTTATTTGCTGCCGTTAGCCAAGATCCTGATGCAGAAAGTGGAAGAGTCAGGCTACCTTTCTGCTGCGCTAGAAGAGTGCCAAAGAACGGTTGAACGCAGACAAAATGTGACTGATCCTGCATTAGCTTACCGTAATATCACCAATGTTTGTCAGTTAAAGAATGAGCAATTGGCTTGCTTGCAAATGCTGGCGGAATGGCGGCTAAATCAAGCAAAAGCGCGTGATATGGCGATTAACTTTGTGGTTAAAGAGGAGCATCTTTGGAAAGTGGCGCGTTATTTACCCGGTTCATTAGGTGAATTAGACGCATTAGGGCTGACGGGACAAGAGATCCGCTGTCATGGAAGGCGGTTACTCAGTATTGTTGAAAAAGCCAAACAGATGGATGAGAGTGAATATCCCCCTACAGTGGCGAATTTGAATGAGCAACCTCAATATAAAACGTTATTTAAAGAGATAAAGAGTGTTGTTAAAGAAATTGCAGAGCATGAGAAATTCAATGCGGAATTGCTTGCTTCAAGGCGGCAAATAAACCAGTTGCTCTCGGTACATTGGGGGATCAAATCTATCCCTAATCAGCCTGAATTACTTGATGGTTGGCGAGGAAGAATGCTTGCTGAGCCAATTACAAAGCTCCTTCAACAAGCGCGTTAATGGCCTATTTTCACTCCTAGGTTTGCTAGGAGTGAAATGTTAACCTTTTACCTAGTGAATAGTGACGGCACTTAAGCGTTGAATAGCTCACCCACTCATTAATCAATCGATTTATTTACTGCACTGCTACGGTTTCGACAGAAAGTTAACTATCGGCAGAGGCGTATCGGAGAGTTGGGGGATTTTGTATTTCTTTTGGCAATAGACACCCAAACCACATAGAACAAATATTCATTCCATTGATGATTATTTAAATTCAATTGGTTGAACAAATAAAAAAGCAAGCCGCTATTTACAACTTAAAAACAACGGCTATTTGCTATGATTATTTTTCAGGAGCCTTGATTTCATCACCTTCCGGTAACGTAACGTTGAGTTCAAGTACTGAGATATCATCACCTTTTTGTTCGAATTGTACAGAAAGCATCTCAGGGTCAACTTGCACGTATTTACAAATAACCTGCAAAATATCTCTTTTCATATCAGCAAGATAAGGAGGTTCACTATCACCGCGGCGACGTTCTGCAACGATGATTTGCAATCGCTCTTTTGCGATATTTGCTGTCGACTTTTTTCTCGACAGAAAGAAATCCAATAAAGCCATTATTTACCCCCCAAATAGGCGTTTCAAGAAACCTTTTTTCTCTTCTTCAATGAATCGGATAGGGCGCTCTTCACCTAAAATACGGTCAACACAGTCACTGTATGCCTGACCTGCATCAGATTCTGCGTCTAAGATGACCGGTTCACCTTGGTTTGATGAACGTAGAACAGATTGGTCTTCAGGGATCACACCAATTAATGGAATACAAAGTATTTCCAGCACATCTTCCATGCTTAACATATCACCACGCGTCACACGACCCGGGTTATAGCGGGTTAATAATAAGTGCTCTTTGATAGGATCGAGCCCTTTTTCGGCGCGGCGTGATTTAGAGGCGAGAATACCCAAGATGCGGTCAGAGTCACGAACAGAAGAAACCTCAGGGTTCGTGGTGATGATCGCTTCATCTGCAAAGTAAAGTGCCATTAATGCACCACTTTCAATACCGGCTGGGGAGTCACATACGATAAAATCAAAAGACAAGTCATTACTTAATTCGTCGAGTATTTTTTCAACGCCTTCACGTGTCAGTGCGTCTTTGTCACGAGTTTGTGATGCTGGCAGAATATAAAGATTCTCGGTGCGTTTATCTTTAATCAGTGCCTGATTTAATGTGGCATCACCTTGAATGACGTTAACGAAGTCATACACTACTCGGCGTTCACATCCCATGATCAGGTCGAGGTTACGTAGACCGATATCAAAATCGATCACAACCGTTTTTTTCCCTCTTTGAGCTAGGCCTGTAGCTATGGCCGCGCTTGAAGTGGTTTTACCGACGCCACCTTTACCAGATGTAACAACAATTATGCGTGCCATGAATAATTCCTTGTAAATAAGGTCTAAATTAAGTTTTCAATATTTAATCTGTTGTCAACGAGACAAAGTTTCGCTGCTTTGCCGAGAAATTCAGACGGGATCTGATCACTCAGCCAATATTCACCTGCAATAGACACTAACTCTGCTTGCAAGTGGACACAAAAAATTTGGCTTTCCGTATCGCCAGAAGCACCTGCAAGTGCTCGGCCTCTCATTATGCCATATATATGAATATTACCATCTGCCAACAATTCTGCACCTGCACTCACATTACTTGTTACGATGAGATCACTATTTGGTGCATAAATTCGTTGGCCTGAACGAACAGGGGCATTAATAATTCGTGTTTTCCGGTAATTAAACTCAGGTTCGGCGGGAGTGGCTACCTCGACCGGTGTATGAACAGCCTTAGGTTGAGTATCAACGGCTTTTTGGCTTTTCCCCTCATTGAGAACCGGTAAGCCTGCATCATTGACTTTCTTACGTAGCAAAGGATCGGTACATCCGCTTATTCCGACAACCCTTAAGCCAACCGATATAATTGCTTTGTGAATACTGTATAAATCAGCATTTGTGGTTAAATCAGCAATGTTGATAACCACTGGCGCATTTTTAAGGAAGTCAGGAGCTTGACTAACCTTATCTTGTAGCGCTTTTTTGATGAGTTTGGGTTCTTCACTGTGTAAGTGAAGAACAGAAAGAGTAAAACTACTGCCTTTGAGTTCTATTGGCGACTGTGACATCTATCCGGGCTCAGCAAATTAAAATATCCGAAACAAACTTCGGGTGACGATATTCTGTAAAACAATAGCATGTTATAGTTACTACATTCTTCAAGCAAGCCAATGAACTAAGAAAAAGAGTTAAATATAATGATTTGTGCAATATATCGTAGTCCTAACCGTGAACAAACATATCTTTATATTGAGAAGAAGGATGATTTTTCTCGTGTACCTGAAGAACTCATGAAACAATTTGGTACTCCTCAATTTGCGATGACCCTTTCCCTTGCAAACCGCGACAAGCTGGCAAATGCAGACATTGAGAAAGTCAAAGCTGATTTAATTGAAGTTGGGTATTATCTGCAATTTCCACCTCCAGTTGAAAACCTACTCGCTGAATATCGAGAGTCTTACAGCGAATAAAATTAGGATAATACTTAGATGTTAATTTACTTGGGGAGGTGATGTGATAAAACCAACGTTATTATTTACTTTAATTAGCGGCCTATTTTTAGCTAGCTGCTCAGCAAAACAACCTATTTTGGTTACACCACAGGCTGAGCAAGATGCCATGATTGCAAAAGAGGTGATCGCGCTAAATAAAGCTTTTCCACTCGAAGAGCGTGAACCATCGCAATTCCCTGCTTATGTGGAGTTGTTAAAAGAGCATGCATTAGCTCAAGGTATTCAACCTGCAACTATTGAACGTGGTTTCGCCCATATTCATTTTATTGAACGCGTTGTTAAGGCCGATAAAGGGCAACCGGAAAAAAGAGCAACGGTGACTTTAGAAAGTTATCTCAAGAATGTGCTACCTGCATCACGCATTAATGCAGGCGCGGAAAAATATTGGGAAAATGAGTCACTCTTAAATGCGATTAGCCATCGTTATGGCGTACCGCCCCAATATATTGTTGCGTTGTGGGGGCTAGAAAGTGGCTTTGGTCGCTCCCAAGGTAAAGAAGATGTTATCTCAGCATTAGCTACGCTTTCATTTGAAGGCCGCCGTGAAGCATTATTCAGTAAACAGTTGCTGGCTGCACTGGAAATTATGGATAAAGGCTATATACCGGAAGAGCAGCAGTTAAAAGGCTCTTGGGCAGGCGCCATGGGCCAAAGCCAATTTATGCCGACGTCTTATTTATCTTATGCGGCGGATGGTGATGGCGATGGCAAAATGGATATTTGGAACAATAAGGCGGATGTGTTTGCCTCAATTGCCAATTACCTGTCTACGGAAGGCTGGCAGTCTGCACTACCTTGGGGCTATCAAGTGAGCCTACCTACCGACTTTGATAAGCAACTGGAAGGCGTGAAAGCAGAGCAGGGCAAAACGGTTGCACAGTGGGAGCAACTTGGCGTTAAACTCCCTGCATCTGCGCAGTTATCACCCAATTTAAAAACGTGGGTTGTTATCCCTGATGATCCGTTAGGGCGTGCATACTTAGTAACTGAAAACTTCCGCACGATCATGCATTGGAATCGTTCATATTACTTTGCTTTGAGCGTTTGCCTCATGGCTGATGGCGTTGCTCAAAAAATACAATAACGATAATAGGAGTTACAACTATGTACCAACATCGTGACTGGCAAGGTGCCTTACTGGATTTCCCTGCAAACAAAGTGGTTTGTGTTGGCAGTAACTATGCGAAACATATAAAAGAAATGGGCTCAGCACATCCCGAAGAGCCTGTGATTTTTATCAAACCTGAAACGGCATTATGTGACGCTAACCAACCGATTGTTATTCCAAAAGATCTTGGCTCTGTACACCATGAGATAGAATTAGCGGTTTTGATTGGTATGCCCTTAAAAAATGCTGATGAAGATAGAGTTTCTCGCTCAATCGCGGGTTTTGCTGTGGCATTAGATTTAACATTGCGTGATTTGCAGGCAAAATTTAAAAAAGCAGGGCAGCCATGGGAAAAAAGTAAAGCGTTTGATGGCTCATGTCCTATTTCAGGCTTTATTCCGGTTAATAACTTTGGTGATCCGCAAAGTGCCCAGCTTTCACTGGAGATCAATGGGGAAATTCGCCAGTCAGGCTCTACTCGTGATATGATCACGCCAATATTACCTCTGATTAGCTATATGTCTCGCTTTTTTACTTTGCGTGCGGGGGATATTATTTTAACGGGAACACCAGAGGGTGTCGGGCCGTTGACATCGGGTGATATGTTAAAGCTCTCAATTAATGACCACTCGTTAACGACTCGAGTGATCTAATGATATAGGATTGATAAGTATTATGTCTCAGCCTTTCTGGCAGGTAAAAACGTTAGATGAAATGACTGACGATGAATGGGAATCACTGTGTGACGGTTGTGGTCAGTGTTGTTTACATAAGCTGATGGATGAAGACACGGATGAAATTTATTTTACTAACGTGGCTTGTAATCAATTAAATATCAAGACCTGCCAGTGTAAGCATTATGAAGATCGTTTCAGTTATGAGGCAGATTGTATCAAGCTCAATCGCTACAATTTAGAAACGTTTGAATGGTTGCCACACACTTGTGCTTATCGTTTATTGCTAGAAGGTAAAACCTTACCTGCATGGCATCCTCTTAAAACGGGGTCAAAAGCGGCAATGCACAGTGAGCGGATCTCTGTTCGCCATATCGCGGTTAGAGAAAAAGATGTGGTGGATTGGGAAGACCATATCATGAATCGGCCAGTAGATAGAACATCATCTTAATCAGATAAGCTTGATTTAGCCAATATGTTTGAATAACGCGACAGCCCTATTTTATAGGGCTGTCGTATTTTAAAACAGTGACGTATTAAAATTCTTCATAAACAGCAGGATCTTGATTGCGTAATCGACCATTAGCAGAAGATAAGTTATTTATTGCTTGCATATCTTCCGGCGATAATTCGAAATCATAAACATCAATATTTTCAATTTGGCGTGACGAATGCGCCGCTTTCGGTATTGGTAATGCACCTAACTGTAAATGCCAACGTATGATAATTTGCGATACCGATTTATTATAGCGACTCGCTAAATTGAGTAAGGTTGGATTAGATAACACATCACCGGCACGACCTAATGGGCTCCATGATTGCGTAATGATCCCTTTAGATTGGTCATATTGACGCTGTTTGGCTTGATTAAAATTAGGATGCAGTTCAATTTGATTGACCACGGGAAGTATGCCCGTCTCTTTTTCTAATGTTTCTAGATGTTCGGGGAGAAAATTACACACCCCAATACTTCTGATTAAACCTGAACGTTGTGAATCGATTAATGCTTGCCAAGCCTCAACAAATGTTCCTCTTTTCGGATTTGGCCAGTGGATCAAATAAAGGTCAACATAATCTAAACCTAATCGAGCCACTGATTCTTGGATAGTGTGCATGGCATTATTGTATTGTTGGTGTCGGCCAGGTAATTTCGATGTGACGGTTATTTGATCTCTAGGAACAGAGCTATTTTTAATGGCTTTGCCGACAATACCTTCATTCTCATAATTAAATGCAGTATCTAATAAACGATAGCCATGTGATAGCGCACTTTCAATAACCCGAACCCCATGTAAACCTTTTAATGAATATGTTCCAAAACCAATTTGAGGGATTTGGAATCCATCGAGTAATTCATATGATGGGATCATAGTGTCTCCTGATAGATGTCAAAACTGTACCCAATATATCACCGCGTAAGAACTTATTTTGTCGATTTGGGCAGTAGCAATAACATCATGATGGCAATGACCAAAGCGCAAACCGTCAGTAACACTCGGTCAATCGCTAATACAATAGGCCCAGCAGTGGCCGTTAAGTTAAATGTTAATGCGATAGCGGTTAAACAAAATGTCCAATAGCCATAACGTTTCGCACCGATCATTAACATGGCGAATAACAATAGGCCCACTAAGGAAACGTGTAAGAGTGGGTTATTTGATAAACCAAGTAAAAGCCCCCCTACAGCAGCACCGAGCAGAGTGCCTGCACCACGTTGTTTTAGCCTTTGCCAAGTTGCTGTCCGTTCAGATTTCATCACTCTTAAACCAGCAGCAGGTAGCCAACAGGGATGAGAGCTAGGGAGCAGGGTTGCAAGAGCACTCCCGATGAGCGCAACGAGAACTATTGCCACAGAGAAGCGCTGTACTGCGGGAGTGCGCATATCAATTTGAGTTGTTGGTGCGGGAAGGTCATGACGGGGCAACAGAATATAAGCAATAATGACGCCCCAAAATGTACCGAGTGTAAATGCGATGCCATAAAATAAGCTACCCTGAGCGGGGACCTGACCAATTGATAGGAAATAAGCTAAAACGCCAAGGGCGATTGGTAAACGTAGATAGGTTGACCGCAATTCGGCATAGCCTTGAAAAAAAGCGCCAAGTCCAGAGCAAATAAAGAATAAAAGGCTACCAAGGGTGACATTAACACCGATTACCGCAAGAGCAGATAAAATGCAGGCTCCTTGCAGTAAAACATAAATAGGTTTTTTCGTGGGGAGTTTAGGAAATGACACAACTAATAAATATGCACCAAAAGAGATCAAAGTCCCTAACATGGGTTGCTTATAGAGGATAGCAATAAACCATGGAGCGATAACCCATAGAGAAAGTAAAAAGGCACTTCGGGTTTGGGGCAAAGAAATTGGCATTAGACGATCTCACCTTATAAATTAATCATATTCATACAGTGTATAAGTTGATAACTCAACGAATAACTTACTGAGAATTATTATAATTTTCCATCATCTCTATTTGAGCATCATTGATTGCCCCGCCAACCTATCACTCGGAAAATGACATAACTAGCGTATAGCAACATCAATATGCCACTCTGGTAGTCGTTTGTATTGCTATCTTCTATTTTTGTAAAATTAAGTAATTAAGACCTATCTTTTTCTTGAGTATGGCATGGTAAAGCCTCTAAAGGGAGGAGACCAAAATGCATCAAATGAAAACAGAAGTTGTGGTTATTAGACTCACTAAGCAAGAAAGAGCAGAGCTTGACGCTAAGAAAACTAAGCCCATTCTCTCAGACTGGTTAAAAGAGCTCGCATTTGCAGCCCCCGATAACCCAGACAATAAGAATATTGAAGGTAAACCCGCCTAGCGGAGTGATGATTTTATTCTCTACAAAATGGGCTTGCATGGTATATCTCGGTCAATAAAGGCGTTGAATGCAATTAACTTTATGGCTAATAGTAGGTTAATTGCATTCACTTAATGGAATGTAGCAGTTTAAGTCAGCAATTTTGTAAGGTGCTGTTAAAGAGGTTAACGGTAGTTTTAATTGATTGGTCGCTAACAATATGAAAGTAGTAACTTAACAACAATGTCGATTAAAGTTTGATCGGTGTGTGTAGTTGAAAGAGATCTAACTCTCACTTCTTACGATAACAGATATTCAATATACGATGTGTGCTTTATGTTATGGTCTAAATAAGTTGCATTAAACAGGCTTATTCGCTCCATTAATCTTGTTATCTTTAGATAGATTATTGCGCAAAGTGATCTAACTAACCTTAACTGAGCATCTTTTTTGTTCAGCGCTGGTGAAATAAAAAGCTATTTATACTCTTTAGGTGAGTTTTAGGACTATTCTTAAGGATGGTTTTGATATCTGAGTTAAGTCTCAATAGAGGGGAGGGTAAATTATTTTTTAACATTAGTTATCAAATGGTTACACATTTAAAAAAAATTGAATAGATCAAAAAATATGAAGAAAAAATGTGCATACATCAAATTAATTGATAACATTTACTAACAATAAGTAACCTTTGTTATTTCTTCATTAGCGCATTTTGGGTGCTAGGCAAGGAATAAAATAGCGAAATAAAAAGAACTTTTGAAATATAGTCAAATCACAAGTAATTATTCTACTTACTAGATCAAAATAAAGCCTATTACTTTCTGATTTATCGCTTAAGTTTTGCTTTTAATCTAAAAATACACCTTTATCCATATAATCATATTGTTTTACTCCTTACATGAGTAAATAATCCAATTATGATGCATTACCGTTATATCATAAATATATTCTCAAATGAGAATTAATTCCATCAATGAATAAACATAAAATTAATTTATATTATTTAAAACCCAAATATCATATTTAGACTAATATTTATTTTGAGTATATAAATTTAGAATAAGTAGTCACAATAAGGATAATCTTATTTAGAATAGTTTTTGCATTTATCTCTTTTATAAAATATCACTATAAGATCATTTTTTAGAATTTGTTAAAAACATAAAAATAAAAAACAAACAATCAATTTGATAAATTAGCGTAAAACGAGTAATACATCGTGTATATTCAATAAGGTTTTTCGATCAATAGCAGTTGTTTGATAGGCTAAGACTATTAAATTTTATTGTATCTCATGATAAAAACGATTTAATGTAATTTAAGTTTTTATGTATCCTCTCTCCGAAATCATATAGACCACGTTATGATTATTAATTCTAAAAATGGACTGATTAAGATAGAACTATATTTTTAATTAAATTATTAGCAGTAGCTTAAATACACGGAAATAAATGTTTAACCATATTAAACATATGGTCAACACCCTACGCTAATTATTTATTAAAAGACTAGGTGCTTAATAAGTTCTGTTTAGTGTAATAATAAAAACCCTCATATTAGGAAATGACAATGAAAAAAGTATTACTGACTGCAATTGCTACTGCAATTATTGGTGCATCTTCTGCTTACGCTGCAACTGAAAACGCTGGTGGTGGCCAAGTTAATTTTTACGGTAAAGTGACAGATGTTTCTTGTACTATTTCTGTTGACGGCCAAGGTAGTGACGCTAAAGTTTATTTGGCTCCTGTTTCAGTAAAAGAAGTTAAAGATGCAGGTGCAAATACTTACCTGAAACCAAAATCATTTGTTATTGACGTGACTAATTGTCAAGGTACAGCTGATGACACTACATTAAATGTTAACTGGACTGGTGGTAACGTATTAGTAGGTGCTTCTGGTGCAAACGAAGGTTATTTAGCTAACACTGATTCAACGGGTGCTGAAAATATTCAATTAGTATTAGCAACTAATGCTGATCCTGATTTAAAAACCAAAATCAACCCAACTAGTGCTACTCAACCTAAAGCAAAAACAGTTGATATTGCTGACGGTTCACGTTTCACTTATTACGTAGGTTACGCAACTTCTACGCCAGATACTGTTAGCAGCGGTATCGTAGAAAGCTATGCAACTTACGAAATTACTTACGAATAATATTAAATTAATTTAAAAGTAATATTTATCTAAGCGGTAGGTTAACTGCCGCTTTTATTTAGAGGTTCAAATGAAAGCAATTGTTTTATTCTTCTGCTTCGTTTTCAGTGCATCTTCATTAGCGAACAACATTATTGTTAACGGCACACGATTTATTTATCCTGGAAATGAAAAAGAAATTACAGTGCAGTTAAATAATACCGCGGATAGACCAGCTGTCGCACAAGCATGGTTAGATACCGGTGATGCATCTGAAACACCAGATACAATAAAAACACCATTTCAAATTACGCCTCCAATATCTCGTATTGATGCTAAGGGTGGTCAAACTCTCCGTATTAAATTAATGGATAAAAATGGACTACCACAAGATAAGGAAAGTTTATGGTGGCTGAATATTTTAGATATTCCACCGACAGTCCGAACTGCAGGAAAAGAAGATCAAAACTTTTTACAACTGGCAATTCGTTCTCGTTTTAAATTTATTTATCGTCCTGTAGGTTTAGGTAGCCGTGAATTAGCACCTGAAAAACTAATTGTGAGTGCTAATGGAAATAATCTGACTATAAATAACCCAACACCATTTTTTATTACCATTACAAAAATTTCTACAGATGGAAAAAATGGGTTAACTGATAAAGCGGTTATGGTGGCACCAAAAAGCCAAAGCTCAGTGGTATTGAAAAAAGCAATTAAAGCAGGTGAAAACATTGTTTTGAACAATATCAATGATTATGGGGCGGACATAGCAGTTAAAACAACTGTTAAATAGGACAGAAAAATGAAACAGCGAGAGTTAATAAATAAATATAGTAATACACTCTCTGTGACCTGCTTTGTCACTGTATGTATGATGCCAACATTTTACGCGTGGGGGGCGGAAGGCACAACCTACGAGTTTAACAGTGGATTCATAGTAGGCAGCAAAGATAATGTTGATTTAGAACGCTTCAATACTGCTCCAATTAGTGAAGGTAAATATTCTGTTGATGTGTATACCAATGATAATTGGAAAGGACGCTATGATTTAAATATTGTTCAACAAAAAGATGGGAATTTAGGTGTGTGCTATACGCCAGCTATGTTGAGCAATTTTGGTGTTGATGCAGAAAAATTAAACCCACAACTAAATTCACAAGAATCCACCTGCTTACCTCTTAAAGAGTGGAATAATTTGAGTGAAGTGAATGATAAATTTCACTCATCTAATTTACGTCTAGATATTTCAGTACCCCAAATTTATGAACAACGTTTATCACGCGGGTATGTTGCGCCACAATTCTGGGAAAAAGGAATACCAGCACTTAATGTAGCCTATATGGCTAACTATTATGATAATCATACGAGCGGAGCTCAGGGGCAGAATGATGCCAGTGCGTATTTAGGATTAAATGCAGGGTTATCATTCGATGGCTGGTTGTTAAAACATATCGGTAACTTAAGTTGGCAACGTTCAGGAAGCACCAGTTGGAACAGCAACCAAACTTATTTACAACGACCTATTGCAAGTATGAAGTCAAAAATGACCGCAGGTCAGTTTTATACTGATGGCGATCTGTTTGACAGTATTAGCTTGCGTGGTGCAAAAATTGCGACAGATGACAGCATGTATCCTGATGGAATGACATCATATGCACCTGAAATTCGTGGTGTTGCCCAAAGTAACGCATTAGTCACTGTACGCCAAAATGGCTCGATCATATATCAAACTTCAGTACCACCAGGGCCGTTTATTTTAAATGATGTCTATCCATCCGGTTACGGTAATGACCTAAACGTCACCGTTAAGGAAGCAGATGGCAGTGAAAGTACTTTCAGTGTGCCATATTCATCGTTAGCACAACTGTTACGTCCGGGCTTTACACGTTATCAAGTCGCTGCTGGTAAGTCTGATACCGATGGTTTGCATCATCGCCCTTATATTATGCAAGGTACGATCCAACACGGCTTAAATAATACGTTTTCACTTTATGGTGGTGTTACGGCATTTGATGACTACCAAGCTTATTTAGTTGGTACTGGTATTAATACGGGGATTGGTGCGTTAGCACTGGACGTGACGCAATCTCGAACTGCGTTAAAACATCGAACCGATAATGGCCAAAGTTATCGTATCACTTTTAACCGACTGATATCGCAAACTGATACCAATATTTCATTGGCTGCGTATCGTTATTCAACGAAAGACTATTTTAATGTTAACGATGCGCTGTATGCGATCGATTATGATAAACGTGGTCTTTCAAATAACCGTTGGCGTGAAAAAAATGGTTTTAGCTATACAGTAAACCAAAACTTACCGGATGGATTTGGTGGGCTGTATTTTACAGGTCGTATATCAAGTTATTGGGAACGTTCTGGCACTGAGAAACAGTATCAGTTTAGTTATAACAACCAATATCAGCGCCTCTCTTATTCCATTAATTTTATGCGAGTCTACTCGGATAATAATAACTCACATGGAAAGAAAGACGACCGTATTAGCCTAAACCTAAATATTCCACTCTATTTTGGTGACAGCAGAAGTACCACATTAACCTCAAACACCGTATTTAATAATGAGAAATTTGGCTCAACTCAGCTCGGTGTTAATGGGGCACTAGATGATGAGAATAACTGGACTTATGGGCTAAATACCTCAACGGCTAGAGGTGGTGAACACAGTGTTGCAGTAAATACGGGTTATCGTACTCCTTATGTCAATACCAATGCTAATTATAGCCAAGGGCAAGGTTATCGCCAATTTGGCGTTGGTGCGAATGGCTCTATTGTTGTGCATTCAGGGGGCGTTGTACTCACACCAAATACTGCAACGACAATGGCGTTGATTGAAGCCGAAGGTGCAGAAGGCGCTTCAATTATCAGTGCTCCAGGTGTACGCGTCAATCGAGGTGGTTATGCACTAGCACCATATGTACGACCTTATCGTATTAATAATATTGAAATTGACCCTAAAGGCAGTGCTGAAGATATCGTGTTCGAAAACACATCAAGCCAAGTCGTTCCTTATGAAGGCAGTATTGTTAAGGTGAAATTTGGCACTAAAGTTGAACGTAATCGGACTTTTAACGTTGTGCGTCTCGATAAAAAGCCAATGCCATTTGGCGCGGAAGTGACTAACGCTGAAGGTGAGTCAATTGGTGTTGTCGGACAAGGTGGCACGGTATTTATTAGTAACGAAGATGCCAAAGAAGCTATTGTGAAATGGGATAATGGGCAATGTGTATTTTCTCTGGAAGCAGGAACCAGTAAGGATAGTGTATGTCGATAAACACAATTTTACGTAATGGAATAGCACTGGCAGCAGTGCTATCGAGTATCCCCGCGTATGCTACATGCACCCGAAATAGTTGGGTTCCAGCCGAGAATATCGACATGCAATTTGGCCGAGTGGTTGTCTCCCCAGATCTTCCTGTAGGTAGTGTGATACAAGAAAAAACATGGCCGATGAAGGAAACTGGCAGTTATTGGGCACAGTGTTATGGTGGCACTGTTTTAGATGCCATTATAACAGCAAAGGGGCTGACTGAGGGGCCAAATAAAGTCTATAACACGAATATCCCAGGGATAGGATTGCGTTTCCAACGTATGGGGGCTGTAGCAATGACCTACCCAGATACGTTTAAAGTTAGTGGGAGTAATAGACAAAAGATCAATGTGTATTTAGCTGGCTCAACATTTAAGTTACAAATCATTAAGACAGCAGAAAATACAGGCTCAGGGCGAATTACCCAAGGTGAGTATACTCGTTATGGTTACAAACCTAATTCAGTTGAACCAGCGATTATTACTTATTTATCGGCTGATGCCATTACCATTGTATCGCCATCTTGTAAAATTATGACAGGTAAAAACCAAGATGTTCATCTAGATACGGTTAAGCGCACCGATTTTAAAGGTCGAGGAACTACTGCGGGTGAGAAAAAGTTCCCTATTAATTTAATGTGTAATGGTGGAGTGAGTATTTCTCCCGATTCGGTTTCTGTAAACATGAGTTTCTATGGAAGAAATGCACCGAATACCAACCCTCAAGATGGGGTTCTGGATAACACTGCAAAATCGTCCCCGGCACAAGGTATTGGTGTGCAAGTTCTTACCGACAAGGGAGTAAAATTAACTTGGGGTAAGAGTTATAAGGTTGGGGAGTTAACAACTGCACTCGATAAATATATTAATACGAACTATATTGCTCGCTATTACCAGTATGGAGACAAAGTGACTGCTGGTGATGTGCAGGCTGTGATGCAATTCAACATAACCTATGATTAATAGGGGAGCCCAATGAAAAACTGGATAATACTGATGCTTTTTTCAGCGGTAGGTTATGCAAATGCATTACCAACTTTTGAAACTAACTATGATGAAGGCAAGGTATCTTTTGCGGGTAAAGTTGTTGATGTTTCGTGTGTAGTTTCCGTGAATGACCAAGGAAGTGATGCGAATATCTATCTTGCTCCAATTTCACTTATGGAAATTCATAATAGTGAAGGTGGTGCCTATTTAAAATCAAAAATGTTTACTATCAAGTTATCACAATGTCAATCTGTTGAGCATAATGGTGAAGTTGTTGATGCCGATCTCAATAAAATCAGTGTAACTTGGGCGGATGGTTACTTGGTGCCGAAAACAAACTTTGAAACTGCGGGGCTTCTGAAAAATATGTTAGTTGATGGTGCAAAAAATATTAACTTTGCATTATCCATCAATAATAACACGATTCTAGATGCTGATAATAAAATTATTCCAGCAGATCCTCAGCAACTTAAAGTCACGCCGAAAATATCAGATAATAAGGATGCAATTTTCCAATATTATATTGGTTACACAGCAGAGAAGGCGAGTGATGTGACAACTGGGTTGATGGCAAGTTATGCGACATATGAAATCCAGTATAATTAACATATAAAAACATGTAGGTTAAATAAAAATAACATAGCGATTTAATCGCTATGTTATTTTTTTGTTTAGGTGATTAGGTTTGAAATATAATTGTCTAATTACAGATGTATCATAAATGTAATAATATAGATTGAAATATTAGAGCGAGTTTTTAGAGTGAATAATAACACTCTCTGCTGTATATTTTAGCTCTTGACTCTTAATATTAATTGTTTCATCTTGCATAGAGTAATCCTCTTCAGTAATACATCCTTGAAAGAACCAGTCTATAGGGCATTTCAACGCAATCGCTATGCTAACTAAGTGATTTAGAGGTATTTTATTGATTCCATTCTCATAGCGAGAGACTTGCTGTTGGCTGATATTTAATTTTTTGGCTAAATCAGCCCCCGAAAGGCCTAATTCTTTTCGCCGTGTTTTTATCTTAATTCCAATAAAATAATGAATGTCCATGTGACACCCTCGATTGATAAAGGGATTGTAGAGTATAATGCTAATGCATTATAAAATTATACAATATATAAAATCTTAAAAAAACAATTAATTTCAATATATCGGTTATTTAATTTAGCTAAGCCATATATTGAAAAGACCTTACAATTTATATTAGTAAGTGTTCTCATGTGTTAATTAAAATGAGAATAATAATTATAACAGAAATATTACTATATAAACATTTGATATAAATTAATTGTTTTACTTTTTGTTTTTTAGTTTTTGTATTTGATTATTTTAAGGCTTGATTATATTTAAATAAACCTTATTCATTTTTTCTTTTATCGATACTCGATTATGGATATGTCGTTCTCTAATATATAACCTTAGATGTTAGTGATATGTATCTAAAAAGCTATTAATTTTCACGGTAAGTATTTTTATTGAGGGTTTTATTGGTATATAAAAATATTAACATTAATTAATATTAAGGAAATTTAATGTTTATTGCTGTTTTACGGAGGATTATTGAATAAAAATTCATGTGGTAAATATACGTATGCTTATAATAAATTATTAAAATAATAATAAAGTAGAGTGAAAAAAGTCAATAAGTATATAATGAAATTAATCAATTAACTGTAATTGCGGTCTTGAGAGGGGAGTGCTAGAAAGGATTGTAATTATTAAATCTATTTATAATCAATTACTTATTTCTTCATTCTAATCAGAAGGAGAGTAATATAAATTACATTTTAATAACAAAAAAATGCAAGATATAGATAAGCTCATCATAGATCCCTAATGACATAGTAAAAATAACTATTAATGTAAAAAAGCTAACAGAAAGCAGTTTCGCCATAATTAATTGATAAAACTCTATTGGTAAATATGTGTTTATAGTTTTAGTATAACTGAACTTAAATATTAAAAATGATGTAATGTGTAAACATACATTTCTGGTAGCGCATACTAACAACTAACGCCATTGTTCAGGTGTTTTTTGAAGTTATAGACTAATTGATCTGATCAAACCAGTTTTTTATGCTGTATATATGGTATAATACAGTGGTAGAAGTCGGTGATATTGGCCTGAATTACTGCAAATTGTAACAAAATTGAATGTTCACAAAAGAGCGAAATGAAGAGGTTCGCTGATAAATATCTTGCATAACTCATCGGTTAGAACAGATTTAGTGGTGGGTTACTTAAAGTTAATGAATTTTACAACTTTGTTACATCCATGCCTTTCGCTATACTAACATAATAATCAATATGATTGTCACCACTTAAATGAAGAGGATCTTATAATGAAACTCTATCTTTATGATCATTGTCCGTTTTGTGTTAGAGCAAGAATGATATTCGGATTTAAAAAAATCGCTGTAGAGCAGATATTTTTGATGGAAGATGATAAAGCGACGCCAACCAAAATGATTGGCCGCAAAATGTTGCCTATTTTGCAAAAAGATGATGGTGACTATTTACCAGAGAGTCTAGATATAGTTCATTATGTCGATCAGCTAGTAGAGCCAGCAATCGCTCAACATGCTGTTTCTCCAGAGATTGATAAATGGTATAACACCGTTTCAACTACAGTATATAAATTGGTTGTTCCACGTTTTACACAAGCCGATTTTCCTGAGCTAAGGACCCCAGAGGCGAGAGCCGCTTATATTGAAAGGGAAGAGCGTGCTTTTGGTGATCTGAATACGTTATTAAAAGAAACGCATACATTAATTGTGGAGCTTGAACCACATATGGATGTTTTAGATGCATGGTTAGAAACGCGTAATAGCAACAATATTATGGATGATATTATTATCTTCCCTTTATTGCGCAGTTTATCAATAGTGAATGACTTACCGTTTAGCACCACTATACTGAATTATATGAAAAATATCGCTCAAATAACGGGGGTAACCCTGCTGTTTTCACAAGCAAGGTAAAGTTAGCTATTTTGAAACCGTGTTATTATCAAGCAAAAATCCCATTATTCATGACAAATAATGGGATTTTTAATTAGTCGTCACTTGAAAATAAAGAAAAATTAATTAACGTAATCTTTCAAAACATAAACCAGTTTATACCTACCTTGTGACAAAGTAAGCTTTTTATCATTATAGGATATATCAGCACCTTCGGTTAGCATACGTTTAATTAATGGATCCCATTTTGATAAGTCTTCATCAACGCACTCTAATTCTGTTTTGGATAGATGCTTAACAACAAGCGTTGCATTATTGATCCGACCCATTCCATGAAAATCATTGCACATAGTGGCAGAGACAAACATTTTTTCGCCAAAGGACAAACTAGGAACGCCGACTTTACCAACGATGGGGTGCCCATCAACCTCTGTTAGTACAAAATTATGATGGATTAACTGTTGCTCAGTCACATTATCGCTGTTATCAGCACTCACATTTTGGGTTTGGCAGGCTGCTAATAAAAAACCCAATAGTGTTAAAGGGATTATCCGTTTCATTATCATTTTGCCTCTATTAGGCTTTGACAATGTTAGGACAATCTTCGCCATTATTAAGTTGGCGGATGTTCCCTAAAGTTGTTTCGCTGATACTGGTTAATGCTTCTTCCGTTAAGAAAGCCTGGTGACCCGTAAATAGCACATTATGGCATGATGAAAGGCGACGGAAAATATCATCTTGGATAACGTCATTCGATTTGTCTTCAAAGAACAATTCGCGTTCATTTTCATAAACATCCATACCAAGAGAGCCAATTTTCTGTGCTTTAAGTGCACTAATGGCTGCAACAGAATCGATGAGAGCGCCACGGCTTGTATTGATGATCATTACGCCATTTTTCATTTTATTAAATGCGTTTTCATCTAATAAATGGTGATTTTCGGGCGTGAGAGGGCAGTGTAAAGAGATAATGTCAGAATTTTTGTATAAAGTATCTAAATCCACATATTCTGCACCTAAATCGAGGACCACTTGATTTGGGTAAGGGTCATGGGCGAGTAAACGCATACCAAACCCTTTTAAGATCCTCAGCGCGGCTTGGCCAATTTTACCCGTGCCGATAATACCGACAGTGCGGTTATGCATATTAAAGCCCGTTAACCCTTCTAAAGAAAAATTAGCATCTCGGGTACGTTGATAGGCTCGGTGGATACGACGATTAAGGCATAACATCATCCCCACGGCATGTTCGGCAACTGCTTCAGGTGAATAGGCGGGCACACGCACAACTTGGATCCCAAGCTCTTGTGCTGCGACTAAATCAACATTATTAAAACCTGCGCAACGTAATGCTAAAATGCGGATATTAAGCGCCGCAAGCTCTTCTAATACTTCACGGCTAGCATCATCATTAACAAAGATACATACGGCATCAGCGCCGACAGCATTTTTTGCTGTTTGTACTGTTAATGGAAAATCAAAGTATTCGATATTAAAATCAAACTCGGATCCTTGATTGACTTGATCCATATGTTTACGATCATACTGTTTAGTACTGTAAGAAACGATTTTCATCTAAGAAACTCCGTGTACTATTCGTTAGGAACCCAAAATAAGGGGTAGCTAAAAAAGTGGCTACCAAGCATTAAGGTCAGAATAAGATAATTATTACAGTAAATCATCAAAAAAATACTGAAAGCGCGCCTTTATTGCGCTTTAATTGGTGATTGTAGTCGTTTAAAGATATAACGATCTTGATTAGCACCAATATTCACAATCGATATAGATAAAACAAGGAAGCTGTTTGATGAAAAGGGCACTTAAAATATTACTCTTAAGCGTTGTAGGATGCGTTGTGCTCTTATCTATTTTATGGGTCACAGTAACCCGTTGGCTTCCTATTGTTGCAAAATCTTATTTACCCGAAAACGTGACGCTGTCATTTAGCCAGCCTGTATATCGTCATGACCAATTAATTGTTGATAGCATACAATTGAAGGCAGGCGACTGCTTGTGGTTTGATGCTAAAAAGAGCCGTTTTTCGCTTTTTCCATTACATTTAGCAATTAATGAGTTAACTGAAGATAATCAATGTTTAAGTCAGTTGTCTTCAGATGAAAAAGATAGCGAAAGTACACCACTATCGGTGATTGAATTGATTGATAACTTACCTTCATTTTCATTGGTCATTGAAAATGCCAAGGTATCGCCTTGGGAAGAGTATCAAGGCAGTATTTGGCTGTATCGAAATGAAGGGACGCCATTAGCTTTAGATTATCGTGGTGATAAATTATCTTTTTCAACCAATATCACTGCTAACCATCAACTCAATATTGAACATTTTTCCGTTCAATTACCAGAACAAGAGCAGCGCCTTGAACTCGATGGCGAGTTAAGCTTACCACTAACGACAGAATCACTTCCGACATCAGGCATACTCTTTGCTGAATTTTTATTAACTCAGCCAAGCAAATCCCTGTATGCGAAATTGCGGTGGCTGGATGATCAAGGCACATTGTCTTTATTTGATAAGCAAAGTGGTCAAGAAATTTTTCATTTGCCTTGGCAAGTGTCAGCCAACATGATCCGTATTGAGGATGGGCGTTGGCAGTGGGAAGAGAGTGAGGTTCCATTACATGGCGGTATTTCGTTACAAATAGAGAATTGGCAGTCGGGCCTGAGTGACATGGTGATTAGTGGGCGTACTAATATGATGACCGAGGCTCAAAAAGGTAAAGCGAATTTAGTATTAAATTTACCAGCTAATAAAATTAATTTACTCGATGCAGATATTCATTTTCAGCTAAATGGGCAATTGAAATATGATGATATGGTTTTAGATATCAACTTGCCGTCAAAAATATCGGGTCAATTAATTTCGCCCGCAATTTCATTTCTTCCCGGCTCACTCTTACGAGCTTATGGGCGTGTTTCACCGACGCTACTATTACAAGAAGCGCGCTTACCTTTAGCGGGGACTTCATTGAGTGCGGAAGGGATCACCGGGCGCCTCCAAGCTATTTTAAAAGTGAAAGAGCAGTATTGGGGGGATTTCGCCATTCATTTAGATGGTCAGGCGAATAAGTTTATATTTGATAAAGGTAAGTGGTTTTGGAATTATTGGGGAAATGCACAATTACCGGCTTTAGCGGCGCATTGGGATATCAAAGGGCAAGGTAGTTGGCAAGATTCGTTAATTACCCTAAATACGTTAAACACTGGGTTTGACCAAATAAAATATGGTTTGCTTTCGATGACGGCAACACGCCTTATTTTAACAAAACCTTTATTTTGGCAACGTGATCCGGCTAAAGAGAACTTCCAAGGTGAACTCCAACTTACCAGTAACCGAATGCAATTTGGAGCCGCAAGCTATTTGCCTAAAACGACTGTTAATGCGGCTCTAAAAGGTAAATCACCGGCTGATTTTCAGTTAAAAGCTGATTTAAGTACTAAAGACGTAGGGCCAATTGTTATTTTTAGTCGATGGGATGGCGAACGTTTTCGGGGGCAAGCGCGTTGGCCAGAACAATCAGTGAGCGCATTCCAAACATTGATCCCAAATGATTTAGGGATCATCTTGCGTGAAGGAAAACTTTTTTCACAAGCCGCTTTTTCGATTGATCCAGAAACCGGTTTTATCGCGGGAGGGCACTGGCGTGTAGAAAATACGGGAATGTGGCTTAAAGATGGTGAAGTGAGTGGCTTAGATTTCGTTTTACCTTGGAAATTACAAAATAGCACATGGACGTTAGGTGAAAAATCGGCTGTACAATTACGTATCAAGCAATTAAATAATTTGTTTGAACTAACCGATATTCGAGCCGATTTATCAGGTACTTACCCGCCAACAGATGCAATGCCATTAAAATTGAGCCAAGTTGGTTTTAATTTATTAGGGGGGAAGGTAGAGCTTGATTTACTCCGTTGGCCACAAAAACAGCCAGCCACAATCAGACTACATCAAATTGAATTAAGCCGATTATTTACCATACTCAAAGTAACTCAGTTTGCGGCCTCTGGTCGCGTTGATGGGGAATTACCTTTTTACCTTAATAATCCAGAGTGGATCGTTAAAAATGGTTGGTTAGAAAATAGTGGCCCGTTGGCCTTGCGTCTTGATACTCAGTTTGTTGAGTCAATTAAGGCTGATAATATGTCTGCAGGAGCAGCGATAGGTTGGTTGCAATACTTGGAAATTTCTCGCAGCCGTACCGATGTGAATATCACCAATTTAGGCTTGTTGACAATGAAAACCATTATCCAAGGTTTTAATCCTCAAGAATCTAAAAAAAGAGAAGTCCACTTAAATTACACACATGAAGAGAATATCTTCCAATTATGGCGTAGCCTACGTTTTGGCAGTAACTTAGAAGAGTGGCTGGAAAAAAATATCTAAAGGAATAAGGATTAACAGTGAAAATAATCGCGACGAGTGTATTTACATTGATGGCAATGATGCTGACAGGTTGTTTGCGGGTTGAGGTAGCGACACCTGATAAACCCATTAATATCAACATGAATGTTAAAATTGAGCACGAAATACTCATTAAAGCTGATAAGCAAGTTGAAGACTTACTTAAAGAAAATAGTGATCTTTTTGGTAAGGTGGAAGCACAATGAAGACCATTTTCCAAGCGTTGATGATATCCGGTTTATTTGTTTTTTCGGCTGCTGCACTAACCGTTGATGAGGCAAAAAATCAAGGGTTAGTTGGTGAAACATTATCGGGTTATTTAGCGGTAGTTACCCACGGTAATGCGGAAGTTGATGAGCTTGTCACTGAAATTAACCGTGAGCGTGAAATCAAATACAGTGAAATTGCGAAGAAAAACAATCTAAAAACTAGGGATGTGGGCAAAATAGCGGGGCAGAAACTCGTTGAAAGAGCCGCGAGTGGGGAGTATGTACGCGGTATTAATGGTCAATGGTTGAAGAAAAAATAATATGCGCATGATTTGTTCATACGCACATCATTGTGAGGTCAATTGCGGTTAAGCGATAACCGTATCGATGCATTGACGAGCATCTTGCTGTGCTTTTTCAGCCGATTCAGTACCTAATGCAGTACCCTCAGCAAAAATAAATTCGATATCGGTGATACCGATAAAGTTTAAGAACAGTTTTAAAAATGGAACAATAATGTCAGAAGCCGTATCTTTATAGATGCCACCTCGGCTGGTTAACACAAATGCACGTTTATTTTCTAATAAACCGACTGAGCCTTGTTCAGTATATTTAAAGGTCTCTCCCGCTCTTGCAATAAAATCAAAGTAATTTTTAAGATGGGAAGGGATATTCAAATTGTACATTGGCGCAGTAATGACAATCACATCATGTTGTTTGATTTCATCGATCAATTGGTTAGATAATGCTAAATGCGCTTTCTGCTGTTCAGTTTTACTGTCACCTGGTGCGAAAGCTGCTAAAATTTCCGCATCAATCGCTGGAATTGGGTTGCTGACAAGATCACGGATGGTTATGCTATCGCTCGGGTTTTTTTCTTGCCATTGTTCAATAAAGTAATCTGCCATTTTGTTACTGTGTGAATAGTCTGCCAGAATACTTGATTTCAACAACAATACTTTTTTCATCGTTTTACCTTAAAACTCATTGATTTATATCGTAATTAATAATACAGATTTTAATCATCAATGAAAGAAAGAATTTTAGAAGAGTTATATCAAAAAAATTGATGTTGCCATTTATTCTGTGGTATTGATGGCGTTTTTATCATGATGGTAATGACAGCCTATATTCAACAAAATGGCATAAAATAGTTAAATAATAAGGATTTAAAAAGTGGAATCCATGCTGACAGCCTTAGAAGCTGATATTGGACAAACTTCATTACGTGACCAACGGTTACTGAAAAAGCGTCTTCAAGGAATAGTTAAAATTCGTGATGAAAAATCACGAGTTGCAGTACTGAATGCGATAAAAGCGGATGTTGAAACAGCGAAACAAAAAATTTCGAACAAGCTGCTTAATCCACCTAAAATCGTCTATCCAGAAAATCTTCCTGTTAGTCAGAAAAAACAAGCTATTTATGATGCGATAAAACAGCATCAAGTGGTGATCATCGCGGGTGAAACAGGGTCCGGTAAAACGACTCAGATCCCCAAAATATGTCTGGAATTAGGGCGAGGTGTTAAAGGGTTAATCGGTCATACACAACCAAGGCGACTAGCCGCTCGTGCGGTAGCAACCCGTCTAGCTCAAGAGCTTGAAAGCGAAGTCGGAACTATTGTTGGTTATAAAGTTCGCTTTAGTGATCAAGTGAGTGATAGTACACAAGTCAAATTAATGACAGATGGCATTTTGTTAGCAGAACTGCAAAATGATAGGTTACTGCTGCAATATGATACGATCATTATCGATGAGGCTCACGAACGTAGCCTAAATATCGATTTTATCTTAGGTTACCTGCGCCAATTATTACCTAAACGTCCTGATCTAAAAGTCATTATTACGTCAGCAACTATCGATCCTGAACGTTTCTCTCGCCATTTTAATCAGGCACCCATTATTGAAGTGTCGGGGAGAACTTATCCCGTTGAAGTGCGTTATCGCCCGATTATGGGGGATGATAATGACAGCGACCGCGATCAAATCGATGGCATCATTGATGCTGTAAATGAGCTTGGACAGGAAAGCTCAGGGGATATTTTGATCTTTATGAGCGGTGAACGAGAAATCCGCGATACCGCTGATGCCTTGTCAAAATTACAATTGCGCCATACCGAAATCTTACCGCTATTTGCTAGGCTATCGAATAGTGAACAAAATCGCATATTCCACCCACATGGTGGGCGGCGAATTATTTTAGCCACTAACGTTGCTGAAACGTCTTTGACCGTGCCTGGCATCAAATATGTCATTGATACTGGTTATGCGCGAATAAGCCGTTACAGTGTTAGAACCAAAGTGCAACGCTTACCTGTTGAACCGATCTCCCAAGCTTCAGCAAATCAGCGTAAAGGTCGCTGTGGTCGTGTTTCTGATGGTATTTGTATTCGTTTATATTCTGAAGAGGACTTTTTAAGTCGCCCAGAGTTTACCGATCCTGAAATACTAAGAACCAATTTGGCGTCTGTTATTTTACAAATGACCTCAATTGGCTTAGGAGATATTAGCGCATTTCCATTTGTCGAAGCTCCGGATAAACGTAATATTCAAGATGGCGTGAAGTTATTAGAAGAGCTTGGGGCTATTCAGGCGCATCAACAGAGTGAACGCGGTTATATATTGACGGATATTGGTCGTCAATTGGCTCAACTACCGGTTGACCCACGTCTCGCTCGAATGGTGATAGAAGCGAGAAAGCTAGGAGCAGTCAGGGAAACCATGGTGATTGTGGCGGCATTATCGATTCAAGACCCAAGGGAGCGCCCATTAGATAAACAACAAGCGGCAGATGAAAAGCATCGCCGCTTCCACGATAAACAATCTGATTTCTTAGCATTCCTTAATCTGTGGGATTACTTAAAAGAGCAGCAAACCGCTTTATCAAATGCGCAATTTAGGAAAATGTGCCGCCAAGATTTTTTGAACTATTTACGCATTCGAGAGTGGCAAGATCTCTATACTCAATTGAGGCAAGTTGTTAAAGAGCAAGGTTTTCCAATTAATAGTGCAGCGGCAGATTACCGGTGTATTCATACATCATTACTTGCTGGGTTGCTATCTCATATCGGCCAAAAAGATGTGGAAAAGCCAGAATTTACAGGCGCTAGGAATGCAAGATTCACTATCTTCCCCGGCTCAGGTTTATTTAAAAAGCCCCCAAAATGGGCAATGGTCGCCGAGTTAGTAGAAACGTCAAAATTATGGGGGCGGGTGGCTGCAACTATTGAGCCTGAATGGATAGAGCCGTTAGCGGAGCACCTTGTTAAGCATCATTACAGCGAACCTCATTGGTCTAAATCGCAAGGTGCTGTGATGGCCTCTGAAAAGGTCACTTTGTATGGATTACCGATCGTCGCCGCGCGCCAAGTGAATTACGGGAAAATCGACCCCTTATTGTGTCGCGAGCTTTTCATTCGTCATGCACTTGTCGAAGGGGATTGGGTTACTCGTCACGCATTTTTCAGGGAAAACCGTAAGCTATTGGCGGAAGTTGAAGATTTAGAACACAAGTCTCGTCGTCGTGATATTTTGGTTGATGATGAAACCTTGTTTGCGTTTTATGACCAGCGTATTCCTAATGATGTGATCTCTACTCGCCATTTTGATAAGTGGTGGAAGGTTGCTTCAAAACAGCAGCCCGATCTCCTGAACTTTGAAAAAAATATGTTGATCAAAGAGGATGCGGCGCACGTTTCATTGCTAGATTATCCAAATTTTTGGCATCAAGGTGAGCTGAAATTCCGCTTAAGTTATCAATTTGAACCAGGAACGGAGGCAGATGGGGTGACAGTGCATATCCCATTAGCCATTTTAAACCAAGTACACAATGTTGGTTTTGATTGGCAAGTTCCGGGGTTACGTCAAGAACTGATTATTGCGTTGATTAAATCATTACCTAAGCCTGTACGTCGGAATTTTGTGCCTGCACCTAATTATGCCGCGGCATTTCTTGAAAGAGTACCGACACCAGATGGTAGCCTACTTGATAAGCTTGAGCGTGAATTACGTCGCATGACAGGGGTGACTGTTGAACGTGATGCTTGGCAATTAGACCAACTACCTAGCCATTTGAAAATGACATTCCGCGTAGTGGGTGAAAAAAATAAAACCATCGCTGAAGGTCAAGATCTGGATGAATTGAAAAATCGGCTCAAAGAAAAGGTACAAGAAACCCTTTCCGAAGTGGTTGATGATGGCATTGAACAAAGCGGCTTACATATCTGGAGCTTTGGTGAGTTACCTCAACGTTACGAACAGAAACGAGGAGGGTATTCTGTTAAGGCTTATCCGGCCTTAGTGGATGAAAGAAACAGTGTTGGGATCCGCGTTTTCGAAACCGAATTTGAACAACAACAAGCGATGTGGGGTGGTGTACGTAGGTTACTGTTACTGAATATTCCATCGCCAATTAAATACTTACATGAAAAACTCCCGAACAAATCTAAACTGGGATTATATTTTAATCCGTATGGAAAAGTTTTAGAGTTAATCGATGATTGTATCGCTTGTGGTGTTGATCAACTCATTGCGACTTATGGTGGCCCTGTGTGGACGGAAGATGGGTTTGGCAAGTTACAAGAGTTTGTGCGGGCTGAACTCAATGATGCAGTTGTACAAATCGCGAAACAAGTTGAGCAAATACTCACTGCGGTATTTGCAATCAATAAACGCTTAAAAGGACGCGTTGACTTTGCGATGGCAATGGCACTTTCGGATATAAAAGGGCAGATGTCTAACTTAGTCTTTAAAGGCTTTGTCACTGAACATGGTTGGAAACGGCTTCCTGACGTGCTCCGTTATTTGAATGGTATTGAGCGCCGATTAGAAAAACTGGCGATTGATCCTAATAGAGACCGTGCCCAAATGAGTAAAGTGGAGCATGTGACACAAATGTGGCAGCAATGGAAGGCGAAACTGATACCAGTACAACAACAATTACCGGAAGTACAAGAGATCCGTTGGATGATCGAAGAGTTGCGTATAAGCCTATTTGCACAGCAGCTTGGTACGCCGTATCCGATTTCGGATAAACGGATTATTCAATCAATGGAAAATTTAAGTCAGTCACTTGTATAAAACACAGAGTTAGATGATAACCTTCAAAACCCCATCATGATGCTAAAGATGGGGTTTTTTTATCGTTATCGGTTATGGATAAACAATTTGTAATGTCGCAGTTGCATTGGCTTTCCCCGCACTAACAGAGGGGTGGATTTGCACATATTGAGCTTCGAAATAAATGGCATAGGGGGAGCGGTCAAAGCTAGTTCCCAAATTAAAGACTTTATTTAGAGGGATTGGCTCACCTTGAAAACGCAGTTGTAAACCAATCCCTTGGGCGCTATCAGGTCTTTTATCTAGTGCAATCACAGAATGATCTGCACTGTGACTGGCTCGCCCACTAAGGATAATGCCCACAGAGGTTTCTCCACTACAATTTAGCGTAAGATAAAAAGAGACGGGGGCGGAATGGCTACCAATCCCCCTAAACTGGCTCTGTTTGACTTTCTTCATTTTTACTCGTTTATGTTTTTCGAGCAGTTCACAGCTAGGCGTAACAATTTTTGTATTTAGGAAACGATAACTTTGAACAGGTAAATGGCCAATTGATGCTTCAATCAGACGATGAGAGCTAAGTATCCCTGAACCTGTTATGTTTTTTGTTTTCACCAATTGTACTCGGATCCCATTTAATGCATTACCACAATAGCTATAACGATGAGAGGTAATGTGGCAAGCATTGGGTGAGTCATTAACAAAAGGTAACTTATCTCGGCTAAATGCCGCTCCCTGTGAGATAAAGCGAAGGCCAATACCGTCAATATTTGTTTGATAAATTGAGTTATAACCATTTGATAGTAATGGGAACTGGCTATTTTCCCATTTTGCTTGAACGGGTGAGCGACAATCTACCATGATTGGATTGTCACTAAGACCGTTTAAGGTCACCTCTTGGATCACCGACCCTACCGCTAATCGATGAGGTACAGTTACCGTACCGAGGGATAACACAGTATGATGTGGCGTGAAATTTGGCACATATTGGCATTGAGAAGCATAAGCGTTATGTGTAACGAATATACAGCAAGGCCATAAACGAGAAATTAAAGTCATCATAAAGCTTCCTTGCGCTGACAAATCACCGGAACATGGTAAAACCCTTGATTCAGATCTGTTTCTAATAGTTGGTATTGAAATTCACATTGTTGCGATTGTTTTGCTCCCCATTTCAATTTTATTGTGCCTGATGGCTCAAGCCCACTTAAATAGACTTGGCCCATATCGTTAATAATCCCTACATTAATATCATTGCTTGTTAGTTCTCCTTTTTCTGTTACGAGGCTGGCAAGCGCACCAAAAGGGGCCAATTTCCCATCCGCAAGCCGAATAGTAAAGAAAGAGCGTTTGCCCCGTTTGACGGGGAAGTGAACCAGTACCAATGCCCCTTTCGTTGGTAAAATAGATTGAAAACTCGTTTCAATTTCAGTATCTACGGGTAAGGTCTGTGTATCAATAACAAAGTTATTACGCCGATAAGGTTGTAGCTGATTGATAATCGCATGGCCTTTGCTATCGGTATTGGTATTGAGTTGAGCATCCAAACGGACGTCTTGCGTATTAGGTACAACCAATAAAGCGGAAGTTTCGCCACGACTCGGTGTTAGCGTGATGCCATACGGATGAGCCACCACTGAACTTCGAAACCCATAGTGCAATTGATGCTCTTGTTTGTAGCCATAACCCGCATTTAAAATAAATTTATTATGATGATACTGAGTATAAAATCGTGTGTCTGATTCATTTTTCGGCCTCATACAACAGCGGTTATTTAGAGAGTTATGCTGTAGAGTATAAGAAATAAAATTATCTTCTAGGATGGCTCCCGTTAATGTTGCTTGCTGGCTTTGATAGTTATTTGGCGCATATTGTGATTGGTAACTAAAATGCGTATTAGGCAACCAAGTGTTCACTGGAATAATTATGGAAGCAGAAAAGATATACTCTGGTTTTTGCTCAATGATAGAATAATTTGACTGGCAGTTAAGGCTAAAATGGTATTCGTTTATATTGCCTGAATAATTGAGATTATAGGCCCACTGATATCCTCTTTGCTCTCTAAACCTCTGTTGCGATGCTGATAATGATATATTTCCAAAATAACCTAACCCTTGTGATAAATGTAGCTTAATGATCTGTTGAGGGTAGGCGGTGTTAGATAAGTTTATTTTATCCAATACATCAGTGAACTGCCGTAACTTAGGGTTATCGGTCCATTGAACATTAAATGTAAACTCAGTTGCGGTGGGCGTGATTAACTTTGAATATTCAAACTGATAACTATTTGATTTATTTTTCTGACTGTAGGATTGTGTCCAATCAATAGTCAAATCGCCAATTTCATTGGCTGAAAATGAACTGCCTAATATCAGTGATTTAAAAGGTGATGAGAAAATAGAACCAGTATACGCAGTGATATTATTGTTAATACCATATTTTATTTCGCTATGAAAAAAATAAGGTGGTGCAGAGCGTGAGCGGTTAGAGACCATTCCACTGTTTAAGGCATAGCGAAATTGGCCTTTTTTGATCATCAGTGGCGAAGAAGAAAAAGGGTATTGGTATTGACGAACTCGACCACTAGACTCAGTGATCGTCATTTCTAAGACGCCTTTATGGGCTAATGGTTTCAATTGATTTAGTGTAAATGGCCCCGCAGGTAAATAATCATTATAAATGATAATATTATTTTGCCTTACGGTCACCTGAGCCGGACTATGATTAATGCCTTGTAATATGGGGGAATAATATGCATCATAATCCGGAAACATTAATTCATCATTAGAGAGTGAGATCCCTTTAAAAGAGTATGGTATAAAAAATGAGGAGGCAAGGTAATACTCGCCTAAGATAAATTGACTTTTTAAGGACCTAATCGGGTAGGATAAAGTTGTATTATAACTCTCCCATTGTTGGTGTGAGTTTGAGTAAACTAAATTATTTCTTAGACGCCATCCTAGATAGTTAATACCATTTTGCAATGACAGGTTAAAGCTATTATTGTCATTAATGTACTTATTCGAGTTATAACTTCCGGATAGGTTATAATCAATATAAGCTGACGTTACGCCATCATCCCATTGTGATTGAAGGTTATTCTCATTAGTGTCACTATTTAAGTAATGATGAGGGATATTGATATCCAACGTTAAGTGATTAAAGTCAAAATGATGAAAATAACCCTCGATAATTGTTGAAAGGTGGCTAGCTAGGTTGTCATTCTTATCAAACGCCATTGTATTTAATGTTTTTTCATGTAGGCCAATTTTTAATAATTGATTTCGACTGAATATTGGTACTAACTGTTGATCTATATATTGAAAACTTACATTTTCAGTAAATAGTCTAACATTGTTGACAATAACATCAACGGCATAAATCCCTTCGGGTTGATTATCTAGATTTAATATAATATTTTCAATGTCATTAATATTTTCAATGTTATCAAGTGCCTCAAGATTAAAATATTCAGCATATGCCAAAAGAGGAGTCGTGATTAAAAACAGCATTAATAAATTGATATTATTTTTTTTCATCATCATTAAAGAGTTGTTGAGAAATTAATTGTGTTTTACCGCCATAATCATTTAATGCGCTCCAAGAAACAGAATTCAATTGAGGCAATACTATTTTCCAAGATAATTGCCCAAAGGGGGCTATCATGCCAGGCTCTGCAATCTCTTTACCATTAAGGTATAGTTCTCGCAGCGTAATATAGTGCCCAGTAGGATTTGTTGCCGTTACTTTTTGGTTATTATAGCTAAATGTGATCTCTTTAAATGCAGATTCGGCACTGCTATTTAAAGATTCAGGTCGATAAAATAGCTTGAAACTGGATTTCACAACAATATGTAAATTATTTTCTGTATTTTCATGAATGGCAGGAAGAGACTTGATATGTAACCAGTAGAGAGTCTCTTGAACAGTTTGGTTTAATGGCGCCACTTTTATCACTCTTAATTTATTTAATGAGGCAGGTTTTAGCTTAAATAGTGGTGGTGTAATAATAAAATCATTAGACCGTTGATTATCTTTTTCAACCCATGATTGAATAAGGTAAGTCGTTTGCTCCTCAGGGTTCTCAATAGATAATGATATTTCCCTATCGTTTTCAGGATAAACAAACCGCGTGCCATTAATAATAATTCCGGCATAAGAGAGAAAAGGAAGCAATAATAAAAAGGTGACTGTTATTTTCATGATAATTAATGAGAGAGAAGAAAACCTCTCTCTCATCTCCTCTTTTATTGATAAATAATGCTGAAATGCGCTAATGCATCTGCTGAGCCGGGAATGATTTGATCACTGGTTGCAATATATTTAGCCACAAAATTCATTTCTACCGTTTTACTTGGGGTTATTTCTTTAAACTGGCTTCCCCCATTTAGTGGTATACGGCGAACACTATTTTCTTCATAAAGGCCTATTGCAATACCTGTTGCAGCAGGTGAGGTTGCATTTGGTGATAATCCTAATAAAGAGGGGTTAGCACTATCACTTTTACCATCAAACTTAAATTGAATTTTCTTATAATCGGTAGGGCAATTAGATAATGTTATTCTAAATGGTGTTGCTGCGGCAGTACTATTTTTATTAGTAAAAGCGGCTACAGAAACCTTCCCCATATTAACCACTTTATGTACAGAATTAGTATCAACAGAGCACGCCGTTGGAATTATACTGCCAACGAACTTTATTTCACCATCTGCTGAAAAAGAAATAGAATGATTAAAAAATAAAATAAGTAATATATATTTTAATAAACTGTTCATTGTATGACCTTGTAAATTATTTGCTGTGTGATTTCTATCAGTATATGTTGCTGATTGAGCGCAATATAATAAGTCTATTTTTTATGTTAAAAAGGGGTAAATTGGCGTGCACAAAACCAAATGATTTGATATCGACTTTCTTTTTCATCCTAAAATTTTGTTTTTAACATTTGCATTATGAAAATGATTTTCAGCATGATACTCCGTTTATTGTTCTTAAAAATTAAGAGTAGGGTATAACCGTTAAATTTTTAACGATTATAGCATCAAAACATACTACTTTAGTTACAACATACTAATTGTTTGAAGAGTACCTAATGAAACAACAGTGCCAATACAAAAAATAACGTGACTAGGCTAGCTAAGAATTAAATGGGAAATCAATCCAAGGTAGGGTGAATAGGGGGGGAAATGGTAAATCAGAGTCTCTATTTACTCCCTTTGCTAGTTTTAGCAGAGAGAGTAAAAACACAAACTGTCTGTATGGGAAATGAGCAAAACACTACAGTGTTTTACTTGTTACGCTATGCAAATAGGGCGAGCCATTGGTTTTTACGGCGTTTAAAGAGAATGGGTGTAACTCCTTTGAGCCTTTCTCATTTAATTTCTGGCGACATCTAATTTTTCTGGCACAGGCACTATTCGAAAAATGAAGCTTATTGATTTTTTTAACTTTAGCGCTAAAACCAATGTCTTGTGATGATTGAATTCTCTCATTTTTGGTTATGGTATATGAATGTTCATTACGTAATATTAAGTGCATGTTACCTCCTGAATGCAATCATTAGATAATATATGATTCACTTACAAATGATTTAAAAAAGCGCTGCTAGAACTAATGAAGGAAGAAGTATCGATGAGATCACTACACTGAATACTAGAGCCTTTTCAGTGTAGTGATTGTAGTTGAAGCTAAAATAGATAGTAGGTTGCGGGCACTGCCCCCGCGATAATAGCCAGAGCGATAATCTTTTCAGCCATATTAAGTGGAGCTTGTTGGGATTGCTGAGTTCGCGCATACCAAAAAACAAGTATACCAGGCGCATATAAAACGACAGACAGCATAAGGTTGATCAGTCCAGAAGCATAAAGCAGCCAAAGACCATAGAGGCTGGCCACCATTCCAACCATCAGTAGCAGCTTATTATGGCGTTCAAAAGCGACTTTTATGAGAAAAGCACCCACTAAAAAGTAAGGAACCAAAATCATCTCAGAAGCGATTGTTAGGAGCGTATTGTAATTACTCCCACTTAGCCAAATTAAGACTAGAGAAAGCTGTACGGCACCATTTGTTAACCACAGGGAGGAGGATGGAGCATCATTCTTATTCAGTTTATTGAATATTTTAGGGAATGATTGATATTGCGCTGCGATATAAGGCACTTCGGCAGCCATAATTGTCCAACTCAGGTATGCTCCACACACAGAGATAATAAGCCCCGCTGCGATAATGATCTCACCACTTGAACCAATTAAACCTACCATTAAATTGGCCATTGATGGATTTTTTATTTCAGCAAGCTCAGCCCTTGGCATAAGGCCTAACGAGAGAAGTGTCACTAGGATATAGATGATTAATGCAGAACTAACGGCGAAAACAGTGGCTAAGCCAACATCACGGCGGTTTTTAGCGCGAGCAGAGACAACGACAGCTCCTTCGATACCAATAAACACCCACAACGTGATCAACATAGTGTCTTTAACTTGCTGCCAAACAGGCACTCCGAGGGAAATCCCACTAAAATCTGCATCGAACACATCAAGTTTGAAAGCGACAAATGCTAGGATAATAAATAGCCCTAATGGGATTAATTTTGCCATAGTGGCTAGCTTATTAATTCCCGCCGCCGTTTGAACACCACGCAACACTAAATAGTGCACAATCCATAATAAGATGGATTCACCAACTAAGGCTTGCCAAGTGTTACCATCGCCAAAAATAATCCTATCGGGTGTATCAGTAAAAAAGCTGATAGCCGCAAAAACGATAACTAAGTAAGAGACATTAGCGATAACCGCACATAGCCAATAACCCCATGCGGAACAAAAACCAATCAGTTCACCGAAACCTTCTTTTGCATAAGTAAAAATGCCCCCATCAAGATCTGGGCGTATACGAGAAAGTAGCAGTAGAGAGAAAGCTAAAAATAAAATGCCAATGCCTGTAATTGACCAGCCAATGATAAGTGCCAAAGGGCTGGCAACTTCAGCCATATTTTGTGGAAGGCTAAAGACACCTGCACCCACCATTGAGCTGAGAACTAATGCGGTGAGTGCTGTAAGACTGAGTGTATGTTTCAATGTATGTCCTGGTTATTCTACAATCAAAAGTTAAAATAACGTTAAATCTACAATTTTATAATGTATTTAAGCTGGAACAATTTTAAATTATAGATTGTTTATCTGTCGTACTGATAAAGTGAGGGGGATTCTACGAATGAAACGACGGTTATGCAATGGAAAACTATTCAGTTTGATAAGATTTTTATTCAGTGGGAAAATCAGCAGTCAAACGTTTTTTTCAGAAATAAAAAAGCCAGCTCGAAAATGGAGCTGGCTTGGTTAGTTAGTATACTTATTACTTAAAGAGGTCAGCGCTGATGGTTACGCTACCGCCATTTGACTGCCACTCACGTGTGATATGGAAGTATTTGGCACCTTTAGCTTCAGCACGTTTGGCAATTTGATAACGCACTTCTGGTGTATTGGTGTAATAACCCGAGAAAGTGATCGAATCAAATGGAACCATTTGTGCAGCAGCGGTTTTATTAACTTCTTCGATAACATAGCCACTTGGCAATGTTACGCTGGTTTTGCCTGGTGCACTGCTTGATGTTTCAAAGAAACGACCAACGGCAGTAGTTGGTTCTTCAGATGAAGCAACGCCAGGAATACGTACTTTTTTGGCGGCTTCACCACCTTCCGCTAATAATGCTTGACCCGCTTCTGAATCTGCTGGTACGACAGCTTCCTCTAGCTGAACTTGGCGCTTAGGCGCATCTTTTTTATAGACATAAGCGGTAGCTAGGGTATTTCCACCATCATTTACAGCGATGTTACGAACAACATAGAATGATGCTGCGCCTTTTTCTTTTGCTTTCTTCGCAATAGCTTCATAAAGATCAGGCTGAGAAGGGTAGAAACCACTGACGGTAACAGCATCAAATGGTTCATACTGTGTTGCGTCTGCTTTTGACATCTCTTCAACGCCACCAAATACGCGACGTTTGCTTTCTTCCACAGATTTTGCATCTTTTTGGTAAAGATCTGCAACAACGCGCATGTTACCGCTATCACCCACATCATCAAGGCTCTGGATATAGAAAGCGTAAGCGCCTAATTTATCAGCCCGGCGTGAGACGGCATCGGATGCTTCATAAATAGCATTAAAGCGCCCAGTCACTGTTATGCGCTCATAAGGTTTTAACTCTTCAGCCTGTTTGGGCGTCAGTTCAACAGCTGCCTGTACAGCAGTAATACTGGTTAATGATAACACCGCGGCTGCGATGGCCGTAGTTTTCAGCTTCATACAAAATCCTTCCGACTTGCGCAATTTATTTTAAAAGTGCTGAACTTTAGTTGTATCACATGGCTATGATTATTACACGTAACCAATCAAGTTGTCTCATAATTTTATTTTTTATAAGAAATAAATATTCATTGACTAGTCATAATTACCAGATTTTTTTAGCTATCCAGTATTTTATTGACCTAAAACTAAGATTTTCACTGCGAATTCCATTTACTGTTTAAGAATCGAGATCAATTATGGATCAAGAAGGTTATTTTCAGTAGGTTATTAGAACTCCATAGAACTGTTTTCGGCTAAAAATAGGACTTTTCTATCTAAGATGGTTAATTTTTAGCAAATTTAACAAATACAAAATTACTTTGGCTTTGAAAAGGGAACATTATGCGTATTGGTATACCTAGAGAACGATTTGCCAATGAAGCTCGTGTTGCTGCTACACCCTCGACGGTGACTCAACTGATTAAGTTAGGTTTCAGTGTCTGTATCGAAAGTGAAGCAGGACATTTAGCGAGTTTTGAGGATGCGGCTTATGAGCAGTCGGGGGCTGAGATTGTTGATCGTGACACCGCTTATTCAGCCGATATTGTTTTTAAAGTCAATGCACCACTAGACGATGAAATTGGATTACTGAAAGAAGGTGCAACGCTGGTGAGTTTTATCTGGCCAGCGCAAAATGCTGAATTGATGGATGCCTTAAAAGCAAGAAACATCAATGTATTCGCTATGGATGCAGTGCCGCGGATTTCCCGTGCGCAATCATTAGATGCCTTAAGTTCAATGGCAAATATCGCAGGTTATCGTGCAATTGTCGAAGCTGCTCATGAATTTGGTCGTTTTTTTACTGGTCAAATTACAGCAGCCGGTAAGGTACCGCCAGCGAAAGTGATGGTCATTGGTGCTGGGGTTGCTGGGCTGGCGGCAATCGGTGCTGCTGGTAGCTTGGGAGCGGTTGTACGTGCATTTGATACGCGTCCAGAAGTTAAAGAGCAAGTGCAGAGTATGGGGGCCGAATTCCTTGAGTTAGATTTCAAAGAGGAAGCAGGTAGCGGCGATGGCTATGCGAAAGTCATGTCCGAAGCGTTTATTAAGGCGGAAATGGCTTTATTTGCTGCACAAGCTAAAGAAGTCGACATTATCGTCACTACCGCACTTATTCCTGGGCGTCCAGCACCTAAATTAATTACCAAAGAGATGGTTGAGTCAATGAAACCCGGTAGTGTGATTGTTGACTTAGCGGCGCAAACAGGGGGGAACTGTGAGTTAACCCAAGCGGATAAATTGGTTGTGACTGATAATGGTGTCAAAATTATTGGTTATACCGATTTACCAAGCCGTCTACCGACTCAATCATCGCAATTGTATGGCACAAACCTTGTTAACTTGATGAAGTTACTGTGCAAAGAGAAGAATGGCGAAATCAATATTGATTTTGATGACGTTGTGATCCGCGGTGTTACCGTTATTAAACAAGGTGAAATCACGTGGCCTGCTCCCCCCATTCAAGTATCTGCTCAGCCGCAGGCGAAGCCTCAAGTGGCGGAAAAAGAAAAAGCGCCTGAGAAGAAGAAAATGTCGCCTGTAGTTAAGTATGGCTTAATGGCATTAGCGATCATTCTATTCGGTTGGTTTGCAAACTCAGCGCCAAAAGAGTTCTTATCACACTTTACGGTATTTGCTCTCGCTTGCGTTGTCGGTTATTACGTTGTGTGGAACGTAACACATGCGTTGCATACACCATTGATGTCTGTCACCAATGCAATTTCAGGCATTATTGTTGTCGGTGCAGTATTGCAAATAGGCTCGGGAGGATGGGTTAGTTTCTTATCTTTCATTGCCATATTGATTGCAAGTATCAATATATTCGGTGGGTTTACTGTTACCCAGCGTATGTTAAAAATGTTTCGTAAAGGATAAGGGGTAACGTATGTTGTCGAGTGGAATTGTAACGGCAGCTTATATTGTTGCTGCTATCCTATTTATATTCAGCCTAGCAGGGTTATCACGCCATGAAAGCTCTCAGCGTGGTAATACTTATGGTATTGCAGGTATGGCGATTGCTTTACTGGCTACCATCTTTGGCCCAGATAGTGCCAATATTGGCTGGATGATTGTTGCGATGGTCATTGGTGCAGTGATTGGTATTCGTCTGGCCAAAAAAGTTGAAATGACCGAAATGCCAGAATTGGTCGCTATTTTACATAGCTTTGTTGGTCTAGCGGCTGTTTTGGTTGGTTTTAATAGTTTTATTGCCAGTGAAGGTCATGCAGACGCGGTGATGGAAAATATCCATCTGACGGAAGTGTTCTTAGGCATATTTATTGGTGCGGTCACCTTCACAGGATCTGTGGTGGCTTATGGGAAATTGTCCGGTAAGATCTCATCGAAACCGATGATGCTACCTAATCGCCACAAACTAAACTTAGCGGCGCTTGTTGTCTCATTTGTGTTATTGCTGATCTTTGTTAAAACAAATAGTGTTGGTTTACAAGTCTTTGCCATGCTGATCATGACGGTTATTGCTTTGGCATTTGGCTGGCACTTAGTTGCTTCGATTGGTGGTGCAGATATGCCAGTTGTTGTGTCAATGCTGAACTCATATTCAGGTTGGGCAGCCGCTGCGGCAGGTTTTATGTTGAGTAATGACTTGCTCATCGTGACAGGAGCACTGGTCGGTTCGTCGGGTGCTATCCTCTCTTATATTATGTGTAAAGCTATGAACCGCTCCTTTATCAGTGTTATTGCTGGAGGCTTTGGTACAGATGGCTCCTCAACGGGTAATGAAGAGGAGATGGGCGAATACCGTGAAACAACGGCGGAAGAAGTGGCAGAATTATTGAAAAATTCAACCTCTGTCATTATTACTCCAGGTTATGGATTGGCGGTTGCCCAAGCACAATATCCTGTTCACGATATTACGGCTAAGTTGCGTGAGAGAGGCATCAATGTGCGTTTCGGTATCCACCCTGTAGCAGGGCGCTTACCTGGGCACATGAACGTCTTATTAGCTGAAGCAAAAGTACCTTATGACATAGTACTGGAAATGGATGAAATTAATGATGATTTCTCTGATACCGATACAGTATTGGTTATTGGTGCGAACGATACTGTTAACCCTGCGGCACAAGAGGATCCAAATAGTCCAATTGCAGGCATGCCAGTGTTGGAGGTTTGGAAAGCAAACAATGTGATTGTATTTAAGCGTTCAATGAATACCGGCTATGCAGGTGTACAAAATCCATTGTTTTTCAAAGAAAACACGCAGATGTTATTTGGTGATGCAAAAGCCAGCGTTGATGCGATTTTAAAAGCACTTTAATATACTAACCTCAAAAGCTCTGTAGGCAACTACAGGGCTTTTTTATGGGTAAAAATGGGTTGTATAAGAAACTATCTTATTAAAAATTCAGTCTATCTCATTATGTTGTGCATTAGTTTCATTTTAATTTTAAAACCGGAGAATAGAAAATAGCCGTCATTTTATCGTCCACATGATGCTATTTTATTCACTTTAATCATAACGAGGAGGCCAATATTATGGCTCTCAACTGTGTAAATAAGGCTTCCTCACGATTACCAATGGATTTGTTTCAGGATTGGACATTGATAATGGGTTAGCATTGGGAATTAAATAACGTATTACAATGAGTCGACGAGGGGGTAGCCGTTAATATCTCTGCTGAAGGTAAATTAGAGATATTTTCAATTAGATAGTTTTTATATTACCCAATATACAAATTTTATGAGTAATACTGCTGGCAAAAATAGTGGGGATACTAATTTTTGCGCATTGAAGCACTGAATGTGCATTCATTTATCGCAAAAGCGCTGAGTTACCTACAGCGCTTTTGCCACTTTAAAATAAATCTACTTAAGGTTGAGCGATAAAATTAATCATCATCAACCGTGATTGGGCAAACGAAACCATCAGGCTTAATCGCTAATAGGTCACATTTCAATTTGTCGATAACATGTTCTGCTGTATTCCCAAGAAAAGCTGCGGAAATCCCAGTTCTGCCTAATATACCTAGGACAACGACGCCGGCATGTAACTCCTCACAGATTTCAGGGATGATTTTCTCAGGTAACCCTTCACGGACGTGAGTGTATTTTTCATCAATCGAAAATTTCTGGCGTAATTCCTTCATGGCAATGAGATGTTGCCCACGTAGTGCATTGTTATAAAGGCTTGGGTCGAAATCAGGTAGTTCTATTGCAATATTCATTGGCGCAATAGGGTATGCGCTGACCAAATGAATTTCCTGATCTTTCACAATACGTGTTGCTAAATCCTTCGTTTTCTCAACCAACTTAATATTGAGGTCATCATGATAGGATTCTTCATTTGATAAATTGACGGCCACAACAACCGAACCATGATCTGGCCAGACTTTATCTTTAACCATCCATACAGGAGAAGGGCATTTTCTTAAAAGGTGCCAGTCCAGCGGCGTAAAAATAATCGACTCAAAGTTATCTGTTTGATGAGCCATTTTCAGAAGCAGGTCGTGTTCACCACTAATCACTTCCTGAATGATGGCTTCGTAAGGTTTATTATGCCAAATCACTTTAATTTCTATCTCAATACCTGCTTCCAGATAGAAATGCGCTTGTTGTTTAATCCAAGCAGCCTTTTGATTAATGACACCCTTACGCATTGCATCACGCTCTTCAGGTGATAGCAACGTGGTCATATCATAAGAGAGATCATAGATAGGTAAGAATGCTTTAATCCGTCCACCATTACGTTGCACTATGTAGACAGCACGTCGTAATGCTGGTTGATCATCCTGATTTGGGTCAATTGCAACTAGGAGATTTCTATAGTTTGCCATATTAAAATCCTCATAACGGCTGGACATTCCCTACTAAAGATAAACTAAGGTATTGAGGAAAAATAGGCAAGATTTGATGAAAAATAATAATGATGGGTCACAAAATAGTGACCCACCGAGAATTATGAACAAGAGACAGTGGAGACTTTACCTGCAATATCAGTCAGTTTTTCCATATCTTCAATAGTGATATATTTGCCTTTAACACTTAACATGCCGCTTTTTTGGAAACGTCCTAAAAGTCGACTAATCGTTTCAACGGTAAGGCCTAAATAGTTACCAATATCACCACGAGTCATCGTTAAGCGGAATTCTCTTGGAGAGAAGCCGCGCTCTGCAAAGCGATGAGATAGGTTAAGAATAAATGCAGCTAAACGTTCTTCCGCATTTTTCTTAGACAATAAAAGGATCATTTCTTGATCGCCTTTTATTTCGCCGCTCATCAAACGCATGATTTGTTGGCGTAGATTAGGCATCTTACCTGACAAATCATCGAGAGTTTCGAATGGGATTTCACAAACCATTGATGTTTCAAGAGCTTGTGCAAAACTTGGGTGCTGTGTATGTATAATTGCATCAAAACCAACCAGGTCACCAGCAAGATGGAAGCCTGTAATTTGCTCATCACCTTCTTCAGTGATGGTGTAACTTTTGATTGTTCCTGAGCGAATGGCATACAAAGAACGTAATTCATCGCCGGCTTTAAACAGCGCCTGACCCTTTTGAATCGGTTTTTTACGTTCAATGATATTATCAAGTTGATCCAGTTCATGTTCATTCAGTGTGAAGGGAATGCACAGTTGGCTAATACTGCAGTCCTGACAATGAATAGCACAACCACCAGACTGGATGCGACGAACAACTCTTTTTTCTGGGATCATATTAAATGCTCAATACAAGTTAAAATTATTGATATGAGTCAATTTTAACATAAGATAATGCAACTGATAAGTAGAAATATAAAACAGAAGTATCTCAAATAGAAAAGCGTATAAAAACAAAGTAGTTAATCAAATTACATAGTTCATTATAACATCATGATATTCCTTATTTAACTTAAATAACCATTAAGTTAAGTAAAAAATTCTTTAATAGATAAAAGGGGTTATCTATTAAATATCTATTTAAAAGATATATTTTGATAAATTTAAAAATTAACATTAGTTATAATATTTAAACAATAATGCAATATTCGACTTAAAAATGAAAACTTCAGAGGAGCATCAAATGGTAAATAATCCATTAAATATTCCCAATACGATGAAAGTAATAAATATCGCGGAGCACGGTGGAGCAGAAAAACTGCAAATAATTGAACAACCATTGCCCGTATTATCAGAGGGTTATTTATTGGTTAAAGTTGAGGCTGCTGGTGTTAATCGCCCTGATGTTCTTCAACGTATGGGGGCTTATCCGCCACCTCCAGATGCCTCACCTATTTTAGGGCTTGAAGTCGCAGGAACCATTGTTGCAAAAGCAGACGATGTTCAACAATGGCAGATTGGAGATAATATTTGTGCGTTAGTTGCTGGAGGTGGTTACGCCGAATATTGTCTGGTACATCAAGATATTGCATTACCATTAGGTCACTTATCATTTGTTGAGGGAGCGGCTATACCTGAAAACTTTTTTACTGTTTGGGCGAATGTTTTTCAGATTGGTAAATTGAAAAAGGGTGAAACAGTGCTCATTCATGGTGGAACATCCGGTATTGGATCCGTTGCTATCATGTTAGCAAAAGCATTTGGTGCCACGGTGATCACAACAGTCGGCTCAGCAGAAAAGGTAGAAGTCGCAAAATCATTAGGGGCGGACTGTATAATTAATTACCGAAACGATGATTTTGTTCAACACACTCTTGATTACACGCGTTCTCAAGGGGTTGATATGGTTGTTGATATTGTTGGTGGTGATTATGTGGATAAAAATTATCAAGTCGCCGCAAAATTCGGGCGGATCATTCAAATAGGAATGATGAAAGGTAACCCTAAGAGCCTCAATTTAATGCCTTTAATGATTAAACGTTTGATTCACACAGGGTCAACCATGCGTTCACGTACCGTTGCCGAAAAATCCAGCATCGCCGCAGAGTTAAAGCAGCACGTTTGGGGGATGTTGCAAAAAGGTGAATTAAAACCTTTTATTAACAAAACCTATCCGTTAGACCAAGTGGCTGATGCTCATCGCCATATGGAATCTGGCGATCTTTACGGAAAAATAGTGTTAATTAACAAATAATTATTTTCCTATTGAGATTTATTGAGTCATGAAGATTTAATTTTTTCATGACTCATTGGCTTGCTCATTTATAACAAATGGTTTACATTTTCAAGTGGTTTTAGCGTAAATATCTCTTTACAGCAGACTAATTTTCGAAATTTTGTTCCTGCGCACAAATCCGATTGAAATAAATACGAGTTTATTAATATTTTAACAATTATGGATTATACCTATAGCTAAGTTGGCACATTAACGGCTTGCCTATCAATAAATAACCCAAAGATAATAAAGATAACAAGATCATTAATATATTGTTGTCTTTTAAAGATATGCATCCGTTATATCACTTTCCAATGATAGTAGTTACTTAAATCAAATATGCCATTAAAAGCATGGGCATGATTTAAAGGTGTAGTGATAATGACAAATTTTAATAACTCAAAAATGAATGTAGATGCTTTATTTCTAGGACCGAAATCTGAAAATGCAGTATTTTTCAGAGAGATGATGGAATATGCGGTAACGGAACATATGCATTGGCGTTCAGGCTACCACCCAGAAGACCCTGAATATGTGACAACGGTCGATCGTTATGCACCGGAATATAGGGATACTTTATATCGAACAGAAGGTATTTTAAATCAACTCTCTTCTAAGTTAAAAACAACATCAATCCCATGGTTTTCTCCTCGTTATATGGGCCACATGAACGCGGATACCTTAATGATATCGAATCTCGCGTACGTTATGGCAATGATGTACAACCCAAATAACTGTGCTCAAGAGTCTTCCCCCACCACAACAGTACTCGAGCTAGAAGCAGGGTTAGACCTGTGTGCAATGTTTGGTTATGACACTAATCAGTCATGGGGGCATATTACTTCAGGCGGCACTGTCGCTAATTATGAGGGGTTGTGGGTTGCTCGAAATATTAAAACGTTACCTTTGGCAATAGCTAAGCATCCTCAGGCTCGACAATTACTAAAAGAGGATAGTGAGAAAGCGTTGCTGAATATGCCGACCTCTGCTGTTTTAGATCTTATCGATGATTTAAAGAAACAAGGATTATTTGAAGAAGTCAGAGAAATGACTTGTCGTGGTGAAGGGGTAGAACAAGGGAAATTAGGTAAGCTATTAGTCCCGCAATCTAAACATTACTCTTGGATGAAAGCGATGGATATTTTGGGGTTAGGACAACAAAATATCGTACAGCTCCCCGTCGATGCCAGTTATCGCACTGATACTGAGCAAATGAGACAAATTGTGTTTTCATTGATTGAACAAGGTGAGCCTATTTTAGCCGTAGTGGCTGTTGTAGGAACAACGGAAACGGGCGCGATTGATAATGTCGCAAAACTGATTGAATTGCGCAGAGAGTGCGAAGCGCGTTTTGGTGTCTCATTTTATATTCATATCGATGCCGCTTATGCAGGCTATGCCTGTGCCATGTTCCGTGATGAGAATAATCAATTCCTTGATTATGATGTTTTGATTAAACGTTACCATCAGGAAGGTATTTTCCCCTCCGATGTTGTTTGGCCAAAGCCAGAGGTTTATCAAAGCTTCAAGGCATTACAAGAAGCGGACTCTATCACGGTTGATCCTCATAAAGTGGGCTTTATTCCTTATGCGGCAGGAGCAATCTGCATGAAGGATAAACGTATTGTTGATCTCATTTCTTATCATGCCGCTTATGTGTTTGAAGAAGTTGCAGAAAAAGGGCGTAAAGCAGAAAAGCAACAAAACGTATTATTAGGCTCTTCAATCATGGAAGGGTCAAAAGCTGGAGCCACGGCGGCGGCGGTCTGGGCGGCCCATCGGTTAGTTCCGCTAAATATTCTCGGTTACGGAAAAGTGATAGCAGCAGGAATAACCACAGCGAATTGGATCATTGAAAGTATCAATACCTGTGAGGCATTTGAAATCGAAGATAGAAAATTCGAAATTATTGCGCTGCCATCGCCTGATTTCCACATGGTCAACTTCATGTTTAAGGAAGTCGGTAATCAATCATTAGAAAAGCAGAATCAACTGAATAAGCGCCTTTATGAGTTGTGCTCATATGCCGCAGGCCGCTCTTATACGAATGACTTTTTAACTTCCTCAACATCCTTAACCTCGGAAGAGTACGGTGATAATCCACGAAATTTCTGTCGTGAGGCTGGCTTTAGTGATCAAGAGTGGGATAAGACTCAGTCATTATATGTATTAAGAGCCGCGATCATGACACATTGCTTACGGGATAAGCAGCATTTCACCGATTTTTGGCAAGAGTTGAAAAATATCTTTGAAGGCAAGTTGCAACAGCTTATAGATGAAGAAAATAAATTAAATCATTCAAAACAAAAAATAACGCTATAAACTTCTTGGCTAGGATCTCAATATGAAAAATCGCACACTTGGCAGTATTTTTATTGTTGCTGGCACTACGATTGGTGCTGGTATGCTTGCAATGCCGATAGCGGCAGCAGGTAACGGCTCCACGATAAGTTTAGCAATGTTGTTCGTGCTTTGGGCATTGATGTGTTACACCGCATTATTACTTGTCGAAGTCTATCAACATGAGTCCTCAGAAACGGGTATCGGCTCTGTTGCTCAGCGCTACTTAGGCTCAGGCGGTAAATTTATTACCGGTTTTAGTATGATGTTCCTGATGTACGCACTAACGGCGGCTTATGTTAGTGGTGCAGGGGAAATTATTACCTCCAACTTAAAAAGCAGTTTTGCTATTGAGATGGCTGATTGGATGGGGATTGTTATTTTTACGGTGATTGGTGGTGGTGTCGTGTGCTTTGGAACATCATCCGTTGATTTTATTAACCGTATTTTATTCGCAGCAAAAATTGTTTTTCTAGTCATTATCTTAGTGTTAATGATGCCACATGTTGAGCAGCAAAATTTATTGTCTGCACCAACAGAGAAAGTCTTGATCCTCTCGGCTATTCCTGTGTTTTTTACCTCATTTGGTTTCCATGGCAGTGTGCCAAGTGTTGTGAAATATATGGGCGGTGATGTGAAAAAATTACGGATAATATTTATTATCGGTAGTGCTATCCCATTAGTTGCCTATATTTTATGGCAGATTGCTACGTTAGGTAGCATTAACCCTACAACCTTTGTCGGCATTCTTGCAGAAAATTCAGGATTAAATGGCTTACTGGATGCTATCCGCAATGTTGTGATGTCGGAAAGAACCCAGTTTATTGCTCAGATGTTTATGAGTTTAGCGCTCGCCACCTCGTTTCTCGGTGTTGCTTTAGGGCTATTTGATTTCTTAGCGGATTTATTTAAGCGCCAAGATAATATGGAGGGCCGCCTGCAAACAGGATTATTAACTTTCTTGCCACCATTAGTCTTTGCGCTGTTTTATCCGAAAGGATTTGTCATGGCATTAGGTTTTGCGGCGATTGCATTATCTATTCTTGCACTATTGTTACCTAGCGCGATGGCATTTAAATCAAGATTGTGTAATAAGCGTAAATATCAAGTTACCGGTGGCACACCTGCACTATTTATCGTGTTCTTGTGTGGTATTGTGGTGATCGGTGTTCAATTGGCAATTGCCTTCAAAATACTGCCAAACGTAGGGTAATTGACCTTTTCATTCAAATCAATAAAGCCAATCACGGACTCAACGGATTGGCTTTTTTTATTTCACTTCGATTATTGCTAATGCTTTTTTATCGATGGCATTTTATTAGCATCTCAATAAGAATAATTATCATTAGCATTTTATGCAAAAAAACAGATATATCTAAACTGGTAATCTTCAAAAAATCCACTATTATATTAGATATATCGGTTTTTAAGACCTAAAGGGGTTCTGAGAGTATTAATGAATAATGAACAACAAGCGGAACCGTGCCTTTGTGATGGTAAAAGCTTAAGCCGTATGTTTAACCCAAAACAGTTGCGTGTCTACATTCTGCATCTCTTGGCTGATGGGTCAAACTATGGTTATGAATTGATAAAAAAGATAGGGCAGGAAACGGCGGGTTTTTACTGCCCAAGCCCTGGTGTGATTTATCCAACATTAACATTACTAGAAGAGTTGGGGCTGATCACCGCGTATAAGGAGCAAGGAAAAGGGCGTAAGTGTTATTCGCTGACACCTGAAGGAAAATGTTTTCTATTATTGAAAGCTGATATTTTAGCGGAAGTTCAGCTAAAACTCAGTTATGCACAAGAGCTTACGGCTGGCAACCAATTTGCCAAAGAAATAGAGCTTGCTGTTGATAGATTTAAATCATTGCTGCGACACAACATTGTTTTGCAGGAATTGACTAAGGAACAATCAATGCGAGTTGTTGAAATTATCAACAGTGCTGTTGAACGTATTGAACAAGTCAACTCGGTATTGACAGTAGAAGGGCACGAACATGGCTAAAACCAATGATATTATTCAGGCAAAAGAGTCTTCATATATGAAAGATAACGTAAAGACATCACCTAATATACCATCTAACGAAAGTACGGAATCGGCCGAGGTAAAACCAGAGGCTGCATTAGATAAAAAATTTAAAGAGGTTGTTTGCCCAAAAGTACCGACATCTTATTTTAAACGAGCTAAACGCCAGCGTACTAAATAATAAAATAGGTTATTTTGCTGATTTATTATTCATGGTAAAACTTTTTGCACTTTAATTCGCTATTTTAGTGGAAAAAGGCCATGAAAATAAAAAATAGACCTATTTTACCAAAACATTTTTCTGTTCTTAATGAACGGTCATAGTAAAACGCTGTTTATGGATTACATAATTATCATGTAATCCCCTAATAACCTTGGCTATTAGGGGATTGATTTAATTACAGGTTGAGTAGCGCCTGTATTTTTTCTATTTCATCGATCCACTGTTGTTGAAGCAGTGGTTTTTGATGAGCTAATTTACGTTGCCTATCTGCGTGTAATTTATCTTCAAGTAACAATAACTTTTCCAACAATTCATCTTCATAAACAGTCGATTGAGAAGCGGCTTCGTCTATATGGGGTGAAGCTACTTTTTCGTTAATTACGCTGTTATTTTGAAGGTGCGATTGTTGCTCGATTTGTTGGTAAACCTCCTCGACGTCAAGATACTCCTCTAATCGATTATTATTGATATACCAAAAACGCTGGCAACTCGTTTCAATTAACCATTTATCATGGCTAACCACCAGCAAAGCGCCTGCAAATTGTGATATTTGCTCACTCAGTGCTTCTTTACCTTCAAGATCAAGGTGGTTGGTGGGTTCATCTAGCATCACTAGCTCATATTGCGCCAAGCTCAAGCCAATAAATAACAACCGTGCTCGTTCGCCGCCACTGAGTGTTGCCACTTTTTGTTGGTGGCGAGTATAAGGAAAACCTGCACCAATCAATGCCATTTTGCGTTGTTCATCGACTAAATTAGCAAAAGGCCGTAAAGCATCAGATAAACTGTCATTATCATTGAGTTGCTCAAGTTGCTGGTCGTAATAACCCGCATTAATCGATGGATGAAACTTTAATTGCTCACTGTATCGTTCATCTGCTTTAAAACGTTGCCACAATAAACGTAATAAAGTGGATTTACCGCAGCCATTGGCACCAATAATGGCAATACGATCACCACTTTTGACTTGATGAAAACCTGTTGTGAAAAGCAATTTCTCATCGGGAGTCTTAATGTTGGCATGATCTAATTCAAGGACTCTATCTGCGGGGATCGATTTGCCATTTAGCGCTAATTTCCATTGATAGCCTTCAGTCAGCTCAGTTTGCGCCTCCTTGAGTCTATCGATATGTTTTTCCATCTGTTTTGCTTTACGAGAAAGGTCTTCGTTATCATAAACTTGACCCCATATAGCTAAACGTTTGGCACTTACCGCAATGCGATCAATCTCCTTTTGCTCCGCTTGATGGCGTTTTTCATCAGCGACATCTTTTTGGCTCAGTGCATGACGTGCAGATGAGCATGGGAGCCGGAAGAAATGTAGCGTTTTATCTCGCAATATCCATGTGCAGTTAGTCACTTTATCAAGCAGATTTTGATCGTGAGAAACTAAAACGAAGCTGCCTTTCCAGTTTTGCAAAAAGTTACCTAACCAAATCAATGTGGGAAGGTCAAGATGGTTACTTGGCTCATCCAATAGCATCAGATCGGGTTGTTGAATTAATGCTCTACCTAAAAGTAATCGGGTATGCTGCCCGCCACTAATTTGATTGGCTTTTTGTGCCCATTGTTTCTCAGTGAACCCTAAATCAGTCAGTAAAACTTCCGCTCGCCAACGCTCAGAAAGACGCTCTTGAGCAGGGAGTTGCTGCATAACTGCATCAGTTAAACTCAAATGCGCTACCTCTTCGGGTAGGTGCTGTTCAATATAAGCGGTTACACACTGATTTGCATAAGTAATACTGCCACTGTTAGGTGATAACTGACCGGTCAAAAGCTTCAATAATGTACTTTTGCCACTTCCGTTATGCCCAATCAGACCAATACGATCGCCACTTTGTAGCGTGAAGGTTATATCACTCAATAAAGAGGTTGTAGAAGTATCATAATTTAATGATTTTACAGATAATAAAGTGCTCATAGCTTACTCAATTTTTAGGCATGACAATGCCAGGGTATAGTCAGGACGACAACCCAGTAAGCTGAGGAAGGTATCTTTTGGGAGCTTCGCTCAGGCAGGGTTATCGCAGTATATAACTGTGAAAGCCTGAGCTTTGGCGATTACCAAAGAAGTGTGAATAGTCAATAAGATCACACAACATCATAATAAGCCTCCTTTTTTCTAGTGTTGAACAATATCGCTATCATAACAAACCTAGCAACTTTCTATCAATCACAATGATGTATTGTGTTTAGGTATTGTTATAAATGATTCTAATGGCATTAAAAGTGTCATGAATAAAACTGCTAGTGGCTGTGGTGAGTAATAATTTTGGAGTAAAATCAAGATGTAAACATATAGGAAACGCCAAAATGAATGTAGAAATAAAACCAGCCACAATTAAAGATGCCGCTTTGATTTTAGATATGATCATCGCATTAGCGGAATATGAAAAAGCACGTCATGAAGTTAAAGCATCTGTCACCGATATAGAAAACTCATTATTTGGTGAAAATTCAAATACAGAGGCTTTAATTTGCTATGTGGACGGTAAACCTGCTGGTTATGCGGTCTTTTTTTCTAGTTACTCGACTTGGTTAGGTAATAATGGGATCTACTTGGAAGATTTATATGTTTCCCCTGATTATCGAGGAGCGGGTGCGGGTAAAAAATTATTAAAGCATATTGCAATGATTGCCAGTGAAAGGAAATGCCAGCGTTTGGAATGGAGTGTTTTAGACTGGAATCAACCTGCAATTGATTTTTATAAAAGTATTGGTGCTAAACCCCAAGATGAATGGGTTCGTTACCGTATGGATGAACAAACAATTGCTGAATTTATAAGTTAAATACCTAATAAGTTAATTTTATAACAAAATAATGCTAACAAACTTTTTTGTTAGCATTATTTTTTTGTTTTTTAATAAATCTTAAGCAATAAGTGCCAATAAACTCTTTTTAACTTTTGAATATGGTATTTTGTGATATATGTGCTATTTTACTTAAGGTTAAAAGGGATAAAATAGAATTAAATTAAAGGGATAGAGAACAGGCAAGTAACTTAATCTAAAAAGGAATGTTGTATTGAGATGTTAAGTTGAAAATGTGCGTTAGTCAGTTTTTATTTTCTTGGTTTTATTATTTTTTAGTGTGACTAAATAAGATGGGCAATACTAAACAATTGAATTAAAAATTAGCTATTTTCTTTCACATAAAGAAAAGAGAAGGGATGGTATGAAAATAAATAAACGAAAGATCATTTTTTATGTCGCTATTATTTTAATTATTGCAGCAGGTGGTTTTTATTATTGGAGTATGAATTCTAGCAGTTTACCCGCAGGTTTCGCTCAAAGTAATGGTCGTATAGAAGCAACCGAAATTGATATTGCAACCAAAACGGCAGGGCGGATCGATACTATTACGGTGAGAGAAGGTGATTTTGTCAAGGAAGGTCAGGTTCTTGCCAAAATGGATACCAGAGCACTGCAAGAACAGCTTCACGAAGTACAAGCTCAATTACGTCAAGCAATTAGTAATGTATCAACAGCAGAATCAGGTTTAGTGCAACGTGAAAGTGAAAAGTTAGCCGCACAAGCGGTTGTTCGTCAACGTGAAGCAGAACTTGATGCGGCACAGAAACGACTTAACCGTTCTCGTGCATTAGTAAGAACCAAAGCGGTTTCTCAACAACAGGTTGATGATGACACCGCACAGGTACAAGGCGCAAAAGCCGCGCTGCAAGCGGCTAAAGCTCAAGTTGCAGCCTCTCTTGCGGCAATTGATTCTGCAAAAGCGGGCGTTGTTCAAGCAAAAACGCGCGTTGATGCAGCGACTGCAACTGAAAGACGTATTATTGCTGATTTAGATGATAGTGTGCTTAAAGCGCCGCGTAACGGTCGTATTCAATACCGTGTTGCTGAACCTGGTGAAGTATTAGGGGCCGGTGGTCGAGTATTAAATATGGTTGACCTCAGCGATGTTTATATGACCTTCTTTTTACCTACAGAAGATGCTGGAAAAGTGGCATTAGGCAGTGATGTGCATATTGTCTTAGATGCTGCCCCTAATATTGTGATACCTGCGAAAGCGACTTTCGTTGCCAGTGTTGCACAATTCACACCAAAAACCGTTGAAACGCAAAACGAACGTTTGAAATTAATGTTCCGTGTTCGCGCACGAATTTCACCAGAGCTACTGGAAAAGAACCTCGAATATGTCAAAACTGGTTTACCTGGCAAAGCTTATGTTCGTTTAGATCCTAATGCCCAATGGCCAACTGACCTTGAGGTGAGATTACCACAATGACCCATAATTTGATGGATGATGTGATAGTAGATTTAAGCCATGTCAGCCAACATTACGGTGATAATTGTGCGTTGGATGACATTACTTTATCAATTCCAGCAAGGAAAATGGTTGGTTTAATTGGCCCTGATGGTGTGGGGAAATCAAGCCTAATTTCATTGATTGCCGGTGCAAGAGAGATCCAGCAAGGGAAAGTTATCGTTCTTGGCGGTGATATGGCAGATAAAGAACATCGCCGAGAAGTCTGCCCTAAAATTGCTTATATGCCCCAAGGATTAGGGAAAAACTTATATCACACGCTTTCAGTCTATGAAAACGTCGATTTCTTTGGGCGTCTATTTGGGCAATCTAAAGAAGAGCGCCAGTATCGTATCGACGATTTACTCGAAAGCACGGGGTTGGCTCCATTCAAAGATAGGCCCGCAGGGAAGCTTTCAGGGGGGATGAAACAGAAACTGGGGCTTTGTTGTGCGCTAATTCATGACCCTGATTTACTGATCCTTGATGAACCAACCACAGGGGTTGACCCATTGTCACGGGCACAATTTTGGGATTTGATCGAACGTATTCGCGAACGACAAACTAATATGAGTGTGTTGGTGGCCACTGCTTATATGGAAGAAGCGGAGCGTTTTGATTGGCTGGTTGCGATGGATGATGGCAAGGTCATGGCAACAGGACATGCCTCTGAACTGAAAGCACAAACACAGTGCGATGATCTTGAAGCTGCATTTATTGCGTTACTGCCAGAAGAGAAGCGTAGCGGTCATAAAAAAGTGGTTATCCCGCCTCGTGATACCTCAGACGATGATGTGATAGCGATTGAAGCGCAAGATCTAACCATGCGTTTTGGTCAATTTGTGGCGGTCGACCATGTTAATTTTAAAATACCGAAAGGTGAAATATTTGGCTTTTTGGGATCTAACGGATGCGGTAAGTCCACAACGATGAAGATGTTGACTGGGCTATTGCAAGCGAGCGAAGGGCAAGCATGGTTATTTGGGCAAGAAATTGACCCAAAAGATATCGAAACGCGCAAACGCGTTGGTTATATGTCACAAGCATTTTCCCTCTATAGCGAATTGAGTGTCGAACAAAACTTAGTTTTGCACGCTAAGCTATTTCATATCGCGGAAGATCAAATTAAGCAGCGTATTGATGAGATGTGCCAGCGTTTTGATTTAGATGATGTGCGAGATACGATGCCCGATGATTTACCGTTAGGTATTCGTCAACGCTTATCGCTAGCCGTTGCCGTTATTCATCGCCCCGAAATGTTGATCCTTGATGAGCCTACATCAGGGGTAGACCCTGTGGCGCGAGACATGTTCTGGAATTTAATGGTTGACCTTTCAAGGCGTGACGGTGTCACCATTTTTATTTCTACCCACTTTATGAATGAAGCGGAGCGCTGTGACCGTATTTCCTTGATGCATGCAGGGAAGGTACTTGATTGTGATACTCCTGATAATCTGATCAAAAAGCGCGGATTAGACACGCTGGAAGCCACTTTTATCGCCTATCTACAAGATGCTGTGGGAGAAGCCGGAGCGACCAAGGATACAGCCCCTGAATTTCATGTTGACCCTGAGCTTAAAAAACAGACGGATGAAGCACTGAAAAGCCGTTTCAGTTTCCGTCGATTATTTAGTTATAGCATTCGGGAAGGGATGGAGTTACGGCGCGACCCAGTACGTTCGACACTCGCACTACTGGGTACGGTGATCCTCATGTTTATCATGGGCTATGGGATCAGTATGGATGTGGAAAATTTACGTTTTGCAGTACTTGACCGTGACCAGACAGGTTTAAGCCAAGGTTATACCCTAAATTTGGCAGGCTCTCGCTATTTTATCGAGCAGCCTCCCATTAAGGATTATGATGAACTGGAAACCGCGCTGCGTAGCGGTAAAGTATCTGTCGCCATTGAAATTCCCCCTAATTTTGCGCGTGATGTAGCAAAAGGGCATGCGGTGAAAATTGGCGTATGGGTTGATGGCGCAATGCCTAATCGTGCTGAAACTGTTCGTGGTTATGTACAAGCGATGCATCTCGCTTGGTTAAGCACCATGGCTGCTAAGCAACCTGTTGGTGTGGCGGGAATGCCTGTCATCGACATTCAAACCCGTTATCGCTATAACCCCGATGTAAAAAGTTTACCTGCGATTGTTCCCGCAGTGATTCCTCTGTTGCTGATGATGATCCCAGCGATGTTAAGTGCACTCAGCGTGGTTCGCGAAAAAGAGCTAGGATCAATGATTAACCTTTATGTAACCCCGATCACCAAATTGGAGTTTTTATTAGGTAAACAGCTTCCTTATATTTTATTAGGCATGTTTAACTTTGTGATGCTCTGCGCGTTGAGTGTATTTGTTTTTGGCGTTAGCTTTAAAGGGAGTTTTCTGACCTTAACACTTGCAGCTTTTCTCTATATTACTATCGCAACAGGAATGGGCTTGCTGATCTCTTGCTTTATGAAGAGTCAAATCGCCGCTATTTTTGGTACCGCAATTATTACACTGATCCCGGCTACTCAATTTTCAGGCATGATTGACCCTGTCTCTTCACTTGAAGGGATTGGTCGTTGGGTTGGTATGGTTTATCCAACATCGCACTTTTTGACAATAACACGCGGTACTTTCTCTAAAGGACTGAACTTGTTTGATTTGCAAGCGTCATTTATTCCGCTATTGATTACTATCCCTATCGTGATAGGCCTCAGTGTTATTTTCCTGAAAAAACAGGAGTCCTAACTGATGATACGTAAGTTACAAAACATATTTCATTTAGGTGTCAAAGAGCTGCGTAGTTTAGGGCGTGATAAGGCGATGATGGCGCTTATTGTTTTTGCTTTTACGGTGTCGATTTATTCATCGGCAACAGTGACGCCAGGCTCTTTGCATCACGCACCGATTGCGGTTGCTGATCAGGATAAATCACAATTATCGAACCGTATTATCAATAGTTTTTATGCACCTTATTTTAAGACGCCGGCGGATGTAACTCCCGAACAGATTGATGGCCTTCTTGACCGAGGTACTTATACTTTTGCTTTAGATATTCCACCTAATTTTCAGAAGGATGTACTGGCCGGTCGCCATCCAGAAATCCAAGTGAATATTGATGCAACACGTATGAGCCAAGCGTTTTTAGGTAATAGCTACATTCAAAATATCACTTTAGGTGAAGTGAATGAGTTTCTTGCTAAGTACCGTAGTGATGCGAGTTTACCTGTAGATCTTGAAGTTCGTATGCGTTTTAACCCCAACTTAACGCAATCATGGTTTGGGTCGGTAATGGCAATCATTAATAACATTACTATGCTTTCGATAGTGTTAACGGGCGCTGCGCTAATTCGCGAACGAGAACACGGTACGGTTGAGCATTTAATGGTGATGCCACTAACTCCATTTGAAATCATGCTATCTAAGATTTGGTCAATGGGATTAGTGGTTTTGGTTGCCTCGGCAGTATCGCTTCTGCTGGTGGTTAAAACCTTGCTACAAGTGCCGATCGAGGGGTCTATACTGCTATTTATGTGTGGTGTGGCATTAAGCTTATTTGCGACCACATCAATTGGTATCTTTATGGGGACGCTAGCTCGTTCAATGCCTCAGTTTGGGCTATTGATGATCCTTGTTCTATTACCGTTAAATATGCTTTCAGGAGGTATGACCGCACGTGAAAGTATGCCTCAGTTAGTTCAAGACATTATGCTGACGATGCCGACAACACATTTTGTGAGCCTTGCACAAGCGATTTTATATCGAGGAGCAGGGTTCCAGATCGTTTGGCCTCAGTTTATTGTCTTATTTATTATCGGTATCGTCTTCTTTTCATTCGCATTAATGCGGTTTCGTAAAACCATTGCAACCATGGCATAACACCTTGCTGTTGCAATTATGTCAAAAAACGCTTGCTGAATTGTTCAGTAAGCGTTGTAATATAGTGCCTATCAATTCAAAAATCATTGCAAGGCTGTGCCTATCAAATCGATAGTATTAACTGATTGGAAAAAAAGGCTGTAAACCAGTAACTTAATAATCAACCAAACAGGAGAACGTAAAATGTCTTTAATTAATACTCAAATCAAACCATTTAAAAATCAAGCTTTTAAAGACGGTAAGTTTATCGAAGTCACCGAAAAAGATGTGGCTGGAAAATGGAGTGTATTCTTCTTCTATCCAGCAGACTTTACTTTCGTTTGCCCAACTGAACTTGGTGACGTCGCTGACCATTACGAAGAATTCCAAAAAATGGGCGTTGAAATCTATTCAGTTTCAACTGATACCCACTTTACTCACAAAGCATGGCACGAAAGTTCAGAAACTATCGGTAAAATCAAATACACCATGATCGGTGACCCAACAGGTGAACTGACTCGTAATTTCGAAAATATGCGTGAAGCAGAAGGTTTGGCTGACCGTGGTACTTTCGTTGTTGACCCACAAGGTATCATCCAAGCTATCGAAATCACAGCAGAAGGCATTGGCCGTGATGCTTCTGATCTGCTACGTAAAGTTAAAGCTGCACAGTATGTTGCTAGCCACCCAGGCGAAGTATGCCCTGCTAAATGGAAAGAAGGTGAAGCAACTCTGTCTCCATCTTTAGATTTGGTTGGCAAAATCTAATCGAAAACTTTATTTCGAAAGTAGAAAGTAAAAACATACTGATGTTATCGGGTGCTATGCACCCGATTTTATGACCAAGGGGATCATATGCTCGATAACAATATGCAAGCGCAATTGAAAGCGTATTTAGAAAAATTGACTAAACCTGTTGAGTTAGTCGCTAATTTAGATAGCAGTAATAAATCAAATGAAATAAAACAGCTTCTAAACCAAATTGCTGCGCTTTCAGACAAGATTACTGTTCGTGAAGTACAAGATAATACTCAAAGAGTACCATCATTTTTAATTACTAACCCTGGTGTTGATAGTGGATTGCGTTTTGCAGGTTCACCACTAGGCCATGAATTTACATCGCTTGTGCTTGCATTGTTGCAAATTGGTGGTCACCCATCTAAAGAAGCACAAGAGTTATTAGATCAAGTGAAGGCCCTTGAAGGGGAATTCCATTTTGAAACCTATTATTCATTATCGTGCCATAACTGCCCAGATGTTGTGCAAGCACTGAATTTAATGGCAGTATTAAATCCAAATATCACACATACAGCGATTGATGGTGCGCTGTTTCAAAATGAAATTGAAGAACGTAATGTGATGGGCGTTCCCGCTGTTTTCCTAAATGGAAAAGAGTTCGGCCAAGGGCGCATGACATTAAGTGAGATCATTAATAAGGTTGACACGAATGCTGACGCGCGTGCCGCTAAAGCATTAACGGAACGTGAACCATTTGAAGTACTCATCATCGGTAGTGGACCTGCTGGAGCATCCGCAGCGGTTTATACTGCACGTAAAGGTATTCGCACTGGTGTGATCGGTGAGCGTTTTGGTGGCCAAGTTATGGATACCGTTGATATCGAAAACTACATTTCTGTACTCAAAACAGAAGGGGCGATATTTGCGGGAGCACTGAAGAACCACGTTGATGACTACAATGTTGATGTAATTGATGGTCAGTCAGTGACTAAGTTAATTCCAGCAACAGAAGAAGGCGGTTACCACCAAATCGAAACAGCTTCCGGCGGAGTAATGAAGTCACGGAGTATCATTATTGCGACAGGTGCCCGTTGGCGTAACATGGGAGTACCTGGGGAGCAAGAGTATCGCACGAAAGGCGTTACATTCTGCCCACACTGTGATGGTCCGTTGTTTAAAGGCAAACGCGTTGCTGTGATTGGTGGAGGTAACTCAGGTATTGAAGCAGCTATTGACTTAGCGGGTATTGTTGAACATGTAACAGTATTGGAATTCGCGCCTGAATTGAAGGCGGATTCAGTACTACAAGATAAAGCACGTAGCCTGAAAAATGTTGACATTATCGTTAATGCTCAAACATTGGAAGTGAAGGGCGATGGTAGCAAGATGACGGGTCTTGAATATAAAGACCGTACTGATGATAGTGTACATTTATTAGAAGTTGCAGGCGCATTTGTACAAATTGGCCTGTTGCCAAATACCAATTGGTTAGGTGATACCGTTGCACGTAACCGTATAGGCGAAATTGAGGTGGATGCACGTGGCGAAACAAATGTGAAAGGTGTGTTCGCTGCGGGTGACTGTACTACTGTACCTTATAAACAGATCATTATTTCAGCCGGTGAAGGTGCAAAAGCCGCACTTAGCGCCTTTGATTACCTAATCCGCACAAGTACCAGAACCGCTGAATAATTGTTAATTCAGTAGGTTGTACCCAAAGGCACTCGGGGGCGAGTGCCTTTTTTTGTACGTTATCTGTGCAAAAAAGGCTCAAAAGTGCCTAAAAGTGTTCAAGTGTGGACAACTTGTGGACATGCAAAAGTTAAATTTGTATCGTTTTTCGTCGTTAAAATCATCCTAAAACAGAACAATCTATTAAGCTAATTCTATTCCTCCTTTTAATGGATTATACGTAATTGCATCTTGAAGAAAGTCCGGTGCAAAGTGAGCGTAGGTCAGTGTTTGCTGTAATGTCGAGTGACCTAGGAGCCTCTGCAAAGTAGTTCTTCTTGTAAAAGCGGCCTATATTCGCCAAACGCGTGACTTTATTATTGAGCTGGCCAAACAACGTGTTCAAGCGATCCAACTCGACCAACCGCAAGTAATGGAGTTTTGGGAGATATTTGATTATTTACACGATAACGAGGCTTTTGGTGTGAATCACAGTAGTGAAAAGGGTGTTTATGCAGTGAATTTTAACCATATTGCACAGGTGGCCAGTGAGTACCGCCAGTCTATGCTATTGAATACGGATATTAAGAATTTATTGAAAGCGGGGCGCATGCGTAAGTTTGTGGGCGTTAAGACGGTGTGAAGCGCGGTAAACAGTCAGTTTAATAGCACGCTTGCGGTGGGGAGTACGCTTAAGAAGCCTGAAGTGATTAAGTGCTGGGTGTTTCAGGAAAACAGTGAGAGTTAGTTTCCCCCTCCATTCATCTATAGGCTGCCGATGTGCAGCCTTTTTTTTACCTATCGATAAACCCCATGAATTAAGTAAATGCTCATCATCAATATTCTATGAAAGCGTAGGTAAGTAAATCTATGGATAACAGAGTAAGAATTGACTGTTATTTAATCTCTTTTATAAATATAGAGAATTTATGGGAGGGGTTCGGAAAGCGGTTACAATGGTTACAAAATTAAAATAGTCTTATATCTTATTGATAATAGATAGAAATATAGGAATAGTAAAAGGTTACAAATGGGTTACTTTGTGGTTACGTGTAACCGTTTTAATGGGTTACAAATTAAAAATATAACTTATTGTTTTATAAGGATGTAACTTTTTACCCCTTGTTTTGTAACCCGTTGTAACCAGTAAAAAGTTACAACGGAGTTGTTTATAATCAGTGAGTTAGAGATGGTTTTAGTGGGATGTAACCGATGTAACCGATTTCCGAAGAGAGGAAATTTATTATTGTCTATTCATTTCGTAGTATTGAAACAAGAATGATCATGAATAAAATTTAAGTATTGTGAGTACGGTCATTTACATTCTACCAAATGTGAATAATATGAAAGTATTTAAGGGAGGGTATATGGCATTAGTCGAAAAATTATTTTCATCAATAGATTTAAGCGATCCATTTTTTGATTCTCTGAAAATTGATTATCCAGAGTTTGAAGATTGGTTTAATAGAAAAAGAGATCATTATGCTATTGTTTCTATTAATGACTCTGGTAGGATTGACGGTTTTTTATACTTAAAAGAGGAAGACGAATCATTAGATGATATGGATCCTAGTTTTCCTAAAGAACAAAGATTGAAATGCGGAACATTCAAAATTGATGGTCATGGTACGAAGCTCGGAGAGCGTTTTGTCTCAAAGTTAATAAATTGTGCTCTCGAAAAAAGAATCAAAACAATATATGTGACTATTTTTGATAAACATGATGGTTTAATTAATCTTTTAAAATCTTTCGGATTCGAATTATGTTCAAGAAAGTTAAAGGAAACACCGAGTGGTAGAGAAGGTGTATATTTTAAACGAGTTACTAAATGATATTAGAAAGGAATTGATAATATGCCTAGTTCGTTTCCTCAAGTTAGATTAAATGATAGAAATTTCTTGCTCAGTATTTACCCTGAGTTTCACACAAGATTATTTCCAGAGTCAAGATTAAATAATGAGGATGAGGCGATCATCCAAGATACTGTTTACGCTAATAGTGTAAATAAAGTATATATAACAGGAATGAGAGGTATTGATAGCTTACACATCGGTGATAACCTACTAATCTATAGAACTACCGATGGGGTCGGACCAGCAAGATTTCGTTCTGTTGCAACATCAGTTTGCGTAGTTACAGATATAAAGAATATTAATGAATTTTCTAGTCTTCAAGAGTTTAAAAATTATTGCGGGCAAAACACAATTTTTGAAGAACATCAATTAGATAATTTCTATCGAACAAAGAGATATCCTTTTATTATTAAATTTAGATATCATTTCTCTTTGGAAAGAAGGGTGATACTCAATGACATTGTAGACATTACAGGCTACGATATACAAAATACATATTGGGGATTTGTCCGGTTGAACAATGCTCACTTCAGACGGATTTTAGAAACAGGACAGGTAAATGAAGGTCTTATTATCGATTAAACCAGAATTCGCAGAATTGATTTTATCGGGAGAAAAAAAATTCGAATTCAGAAAGGTTTTATTTAAAAATCAAGATGTTAAAGTTGTTGTGATTTATGCAAGCCATCCTGTTGGTAGAATTATTGGTGAATTTGAAATTGATGAAATAATATCCTCTTCGCCTATAGATGTATGGAAAAAAACTGAAAAATTTGCAGGAATAAGCAAAACTTTTTTTGAGAAATATTTTCATGAAAAAGTTACGGCTTTTGCTATAAAGGTGAAAAATCCAAAGCGGTATAAAGATCCTATGCTTATAAGTGATCTGTTACCTGGAACGAAGATGCCACCACAATCATTTAGATACATCTAAAAAAAATGAGCACTTAGTGCTCATTTTTTTGATTTGAATAAATATTATTTATCATGCCATTGAAATAATCAATGTCATTTGAATTGATTATTTCTAACCTGATATTATAGGTTTTCGATGCTTTTATAGCATTTTCTCTTTCTTTTTTAATTAATTCAGTCAATGAAAATAATATTTCCGCATTTCTTTTTTCAAATCGTTCTTCGATTATATTAATGTCATTTTCTAATAAAATTATGGCAGATAACTTCATTTTATCATAAATAGAGTGATCTAGTTGTACAATTTCATTGTTTTTTCCAATTAAACAAAAATGACCATCTAATAAAATATTTTTATTATTGTATGTTTCTAACTCTTGCAAAAGTGCCGATTGATTCTCTTCTGGAGTCAAAACTATTTTATTGTCATCCCAACTTTTTCTTCTAACCGACGATATTAACTCGCTAGAGCTTAAGTGTATGAAATTATTGTTTAATTTTATAAATTGGTCACATAAAAAACTTTTGCCTACCCCATGAACACCTGAAATAAATATTCTCATTAATATCCAAGGCCTTATTTTGTGTTAAAATGGAAAATATATCTTATATGGGGGTAAATAAATGTCAATATATATAAATGCATTATCTATTTTATACCCAGCAGTTACTAATATTATTGAAAAAAAGAAAAATGTGGAAATTAGGTCTTGGTATCCACAACAGATACCTTTATATAATCTATTACTAGTAGAAAATAATGTATATCTTAAAAATGATGAAGATATAGATATGGATGCTACTGCCGTTGCTATTGTCGATGTATTTTCAATAAATTGTTGGACATTACAAGACTTTAGGAATCAATCCGATGAGATAACATTAAATAGGGAGTGGAAAGATAATTATTATATGTGGGATATACGGAATGTTAGGATTTTAAACAAATCGTTTAAATGCTATGCAAAGAAAGGTATATATCAGTTAGAAATAGATAAACCTGAAATGTTACAATATCATGTGTGAATTATAGCACAATTTTTTACTAACTTGCACAATTCCTATCCAAATATATTTGCTTTCCATACTTAGTCGCAGCCTAACTTTCAGCGCTCCTCACACCTGCACAAAATCCCACCCCTTTTGTGTGCGGGCGAGGCGGGGGAGCAAGCGCGCGCAAAGGGGTAGATGTGAGCCGCGCTGCTATTATGTGATTAGTCCATGAGTGGTGTTATTTGTGAGTATTCAGGCTGTACAGCCTAGATGAGATAAAAAATAAATTCGGATATCTGGAACAGATAGAACGGCGCTAAGGCCGTTCTATTAGCTTTGAAAGGGGGGAGCATCGAGTAACGTGAATTGAATGGTTTATTTATAGTTAGGTTCTTTGTTCTTCGCCTGTGCCAAAAAGTCCAGTAACGCATATTGCTTAAAGCGGATCACCTCAACACCTAGCATGTCGTTAATTGATTTCATGCTTTCCATTAGTGGTAATAATTCATTGAACCAAAATACCATTGCGGCTTTTTCAACATCACCAAGGCTACCTGAGCCTTGCGGGATGATCCCCATCAGTTGTGGTGGTATCCGGTGCATAGCCAACAAATCATCGCGCGTGGTGTCCTTGATACCGACAAACTCGTCTTTGGCGCTGATCTGTGAGAATGGCAAAATTTGAATTCCATCCTTGCCCCCGTTGGCGGCATACACAAAGATATTCTTAAATGCTTTGCCTTTGCGAGCTTCGGTGAGTGATTTTTTTAATGACTCGACGGCCTTGTCGTCAGCCAATGCCGCGGAAAGATATACCATCACACCGGCGTGGCTGCCATTCTCATAATAGTTTGTCCGAAATAGGGTAGCCGAATGATTCAAGTTAGCGGAAATAAGCCCCGCCAAGTAATCGGGAACGCCATATATCTCTTGGTTAATACAGGGGTTTTTCAAATGAATAACGCTATTTTTGCGAAATTCATAAGGCATCTTGGTAATTCTTCACTTGCCAGTATTGCCCCTCATTCACACCGGCGTGGGTATACTTAGCCAAAGAGGTTTTTAATGTCAGCATATCGCCGAGCCGGTTAAATGCGCTTTTCAAGGTAACCATTACCAAAAACCACAAAATCCTGCGCTAATGTAGTGAAATCAGGGCGTGATAAATAGGGCGTTGGTTCAAAACAGCTGGTGATCACATTACGCTTAAACACGAACGGTGATTGATGGTAGGCCGCTGATGAGGTAAACGAGCGCGCAATACCAGTAAAATCAATCGGGGTTTCATACCAGCGGTCATTGTGGTTGCACTCCATGCAGTCCAGCAAATCACCGCCGCCAGATACAATGACGGCGGGCAAAAGGTAAATGAGCAAAACTCAGGACTTTGTGTTTGTTTTTCGGTTACTGTTAATTCCCAACAAGCCAAAGATTATCGCAATCCGAACTAATGAATATCCTCGTGACTGCGGTAAATTAACTCTAATTGCGGATGACTCCATAAACTGGCGGGGGTCACTGTCGCACGCTCCCAAGGAATATGACCGATAAACCACAATTTCCAAAAGTTAAGTTTGGCTTCAGGGTTTTTACTTAATAAATCTTTAAAAGTTTCAATTTCACCTACGTTAATTGAAAGTGCTGACTGGTAAATATCAAATACAAATTTCGAGCAGAACTGGCGGGAAGAGTGATAATCAAAGCCAGTATGATAAAATTTATTAAGTCTTGAAGGAACTTCTGCAACTAAAGCTGCTTTTTGTTCATCCGTTAGGTGGTGAGTAAGTCGGCGAACACCATATCTTTGCCCAGCCGAACGTTGAATAAAGCGAGTCAAAGTCGTGACAGTTGATAGCGGTACTCGGCTTTCTGCTACTAAATAATCTTGCCCGTTATGACCAATTATCAAGCCAACATGATTGCTCCAACATAAAGAGGCTGACGCTATTTGGCGAAATAACGTAGTGCCAATACTTGTAAAGATAATATCGCCGACCTCGAGGTTTTTAGGGGGAGTATTATTTGTCATTATTCATACCTCTCAATAATTTTAACTCTGTTTGATAGTAATCCCTGACAAAGAGTAACAGCAATGAGAATACGGATTAAAATCGCGTATTAAATTAAATAATACGTTTTCGTTTAGGTTATATTGATTATAGGTTATGCAACTCAATTTATTTTATTGTTTGTAGGGCATGGCTCAATGCGATAATACTACGCGTAATCTCAGTTTCAGTATGTGCAGCATAACCGAATAAAATAGCGTTGTTTTCATGACTATTCATACAATAACGAGACAGTGGCTGTACACCAAAACCTAACTGATGGCAGGTAGAGAGTATAAACGGCAAACTAATTCCCGGCTTTAACCAACAAACAGCATGGATCCCTGAATCTGTTTGCTCAACGTTAAATACATGGGGCAAATAGGTGTTAATTGCACTAATTAATGCATTTTGGCGTGAATAGCAAACTTTACGAACTTTACGCACATGGCGTGCATAATGCCCCTCTTGAATAAACTGTGCTAAAGCGGCTTGTTCTAAGTAACCTGAATGGCTATCACTGTAATATTTCATCATAGTAAAAGGCTCGATCAGAATTTTTGGCACAATTAAAAATCCTAAACGAAAACCCGGATACATCATTTTAGAAAAGGTGCCGGCATAAATAACACGTTGATGTGCATCAAGCCCTTGAAGTGCTTGAATAGGTTTAGATAAATAGCGAAATTCACTGTTGTAGTCATCTTCAAAAATCCATGCTTGATTCTTGTTTGCCCACTCTAATAGCGCTAATCGTTTTGTTAAGCTCAAAGTCGTACCAAGAGGAAATTGATGGGAAGGGGCGGTGTAAACTAAGCAAGCGTCAGGGTAAGTTTGTGCGGCCATCGTAATATTCATTCCATCACTCTCAGAAGGAATTGGGCAAATATTGGCTCCACGAGCAGTTAAAATAGCTCGCGCACTGTCATATCCAGGATCATCTAACCAGACTGAGCTACCTTGTTGTAATAATACGCTTGCGGTTAAATTAATCGCCTGCTGAGTACCATTTACAATAATAATTTGCTCTTCGCTGCAATTAACCCCACGCGTTGAGTGCACATAATCGACTAATATTCTTTTTAGTGGCGGATAACCTGCCGGATGATTGTAGTGAGGAATTTCTTGTTTTGATCTTCTCCAAACCCTTCCTAGTAATCTTCCCCATAAATCATGGGGAAACTGATCAACGCAACCAATGCCGATATTGAACATCTGTTTTTTATTCGTATTAGGCCGAGACGTTTTCCATAATGTCGTTAAATGACTCATCACGGGATTGAGATTAGGTGCAGAATATTGCTGTTTATCGAGAGGATCTGTCTTGGATGTTAATTTAACCAGCTCATCAGGTATGGTTGTAGAAACATAGGTGCCAGAGCCTTGACGAGTAACTAAATAACCCTCGTCGATTAATCGTTCAAAACCAGCAATGACTGAATTGCGAGATATCGACATCATTTCAGCAAAAGCACGACTCGAGGGCAGTTTGATCCCCGCAGATAATCGCCCATCAAGAATGGCATTTCTGATGGTGTGATAAACATTTTCTTTAATACAACCTGCTTCTAAGAGTAAATGAGGGAAGAGAGCTTGCGGTTTACGTTTCATTAGAAGTGGATCCTAAATAAATAGCAAAAGTGTATCTTATTTAGTACCAGATTGATATGTAATATAGCGCCATTGTTTTATATGTCGAATCGTTAAAGGATATATCATGAATAACAATATGTTACCTGTTACTGTTGAGTTTGTGTCACCTGAGCATTATCCGCAATGGCTAGTTTATTGGTTGCAGTATCAAGAATTTTATAAAGTGGATTTAAGCGAAGAAATCACATTAAAAACATGGGAGCGCTTTTTCGATGAAAATGAGCCTATGTATTGCGCCGTTGCACTTGAAGGTGAAAAAGTGGTTGGTTTTGTCAATTACCTCTACCATCGCTCCACATGGGCGGAAAATAATTTCTGCTATTTGGAAGATTTATTTGTTTCGCCAGACGTAAGGGGGCGTCAGGTAGGAAAACATCTGATTGAATTCGTGCATGAACAAGCAAAAAAACAAGCTTGTGGACGTCTGTATTGGCATACGCAGGAAACCAATTTACGAGGGCAGCGCTTATATGATTGGGTTGCTGAAAAACCAGGTGTGATTGAATATAGAATGCCGTTGTAATCTTTTAGTGATTTATTCATGAGATAGGTTACATACCCACTCATCATCCGAAGATTTTTTATCCTACTTGTGATCTCTTGGCGATTTCTGCCATCCCCACTGTTTTTGCGAGCGGTGGGGCTTTTATCTCCTTTGCTATGCTCATTGTTTTAATTTCAGACAAAGTTCAAAGTAGCTTTTTGTTAAGTTATATCCGACTGTTATTGAAAAATAACAGTAAACAATCACTACATGTGATATTCAAAGGAAAACACCTTGTTGACACCCGTCAACGAAGTAACTACAGTACGGATACAGGAGGGAAATGAAGAGACATCCAAACAAACACATTCAATCAGCGATTGAATATGCTGTCTCTAAAGGCTGGGTTTTGGTATCAGCGGGTCATAGTTCGCATGCCTTTTGCCGTTTACGCTGTGGTGACGCGAATGATGCACATCAAAACCATCAAATGAGCGTGTGGTCCACACCAAGCCGTCCTGAGGATCATGCTAAACAGATCAAACGGAAAGTTGATAGTTGTTATCGGTCTGGAAATTAATTTAAGGCGGCATTGCCGCCTGTTTCAAGCGAATAATCTAGGGGATGAGAAAGGTCACCTAGAACGGTATAGATAATAAAATGGTCTCAGTTAAAGGTATCTATTAACGAATCCATTAATGTATGGCGAGTATCAAGGAGAATACAGTGTCACTATACAATTTCACGTTGGTGCTTTCAGGTGTTAATGCTGATACCCCAGGACTCGAAGATGCGCTGTATGAAAGTGGTTGCGGTGATGCGCTAATCTGTTTTTATGGTAAATCGGTCTATCTAGAATTTGATAGAGAGGCTAAATCATTAGATGATGCAATTGAGTCAGCTATCCATCATGTTGAAACATCTGGGTTAGGGGCAAGAGTAGAATCGGTTGATTCAGTGCTCGTCGGCTTGAGTGATATTGCTGATTTAACACATCTATCAAGGCAAGCGGTTGCAATGCTGAAAGATGGTAAGCGGGGTGCAGGGGATTTTCCAAACCCAATACAGCGTATTAAAGGCCAATCCCCTTTATGGGATTGGGCTGAGGTTGCTAATTGGTTACAAATTAATGGCAGGTTAAATCACCATCCTGAATTAGTGACGAATGCGAAGGCATTAAGTAAATGGAACTTGGCATTACGATCAAGTGTATGTGATGATTTGCTTGAAGTTGAAGCGATAACGAAAAAAATCGTCGATAATAGGCAAAAAAGAGCAGCATACGCCGATAAAACGAATGTTAAATAACCAATCTTAAAATACTCCCTTATTGACATAAGGGGGTAATTTTAATGTTCATGATATCTAAGCCGCCAGCTACAACTCGAATACTCAATGCTTGTGGTAGCAGGGAAGCCAATTTTCTTGGTTCAATGTTAGAGTGAGTAAGGAATGTTTTAAGTTGCCAGTTGTTTACGTACTTCCATAAGCGCAAAACCTAATAAATTGAGCCCTTTCCAAGTGAGAGGGTTCTCGATATTTTCACTATCTTCAGCAAGGCCGATCCCCCATATTTTATCAACAGGGCTTGCCTCCACTAATATTCTTTCATTGGTATTTAATAAAAATGTTTTTAACTCTTCATTTTGTGAAAACTTAGCAAGATTTGCTGCGACAACAATATTAAATCTATGTTCATCCCATATGCTCTGTTGAAAGCCTCGTACCTCTCTACCGAATGCTTTTGCAGCGCCAGGATTTGGGGCATGGATAATTTTCTCGAAACTTTCATTGTCATCAAATAATCGTGCTTTTTCTGCCATCATAAAATGTTCAGCACTGGCAAAGCGATTGCCTTCAACCATAAAAGTAGCTGGATACCATTGGCTCAGGCAACTCTTGGTAACTTGTTTTTGTTTTGATTGATGACCCCAGAAAAAGAGGTATTTCAATTTTTTACCTGTTCGGTATTGTTTGCAAAGGGTTTGGATATCCATAATAAATTGTTCTAATAAATTTCTATTGGGGTAGCGTATCGATAAATTCTTCGAAATACCATAAGAAAGGCCTGTAGTTATAGCATAAATAGATTGATTAAAAAGTAACTGGCAAGTGTTGAAAATTAAATAAAACGTGAGGCATCAGACATTTTTTATAAATGATATAAAAAGTCGCATTTTCACGTGTGAATAGAGCCATTTTTACCTAACTATTACATTTTGTTAACGATACAGTAAGCCCTCTTATTGGGTAAGGTTATTAACGAAAGTAAAGTATAAAAATATGGAACAAATATTGTTAGTTTTATGGCCTTTATTTGCACTGATAGCAATGGGTTTTATATTACGTCGTTCATCGCTGTTTTCGGTTGATTTTTGGCCTAGCGCTGAAAAACTGAACTATTTTATTTTGTTTCCTGCTTTATTGATTAACAGTTTAGCGAGTGCCCCACTTGATAGCCCTAAACTGCCTTATCTCGCAGGTGCGATATTTTTTGTGCTTATTATTAGCAGTGTATTAGTTCTAATTTTTAAATTACTTTTTAAAATGCCAATACCACGGTTTGGTGCTCATATTCAAGGTATTACCCGCTTTAATACTTATTTAGGGCTTGCAATCATAGCCGATTTATTTGGTACTGATGGTATAGCGATTGCTGCCGTCATTATGGCGATACTGGTGCCAAGTTGTAATGTTATTGCGGTCTTAGCATTAACCGCTGGCTCTAAAGTTTCTATCAAACAGTTATTTTTACCGATCATTAAAAACCCGTTAATCCTCTCTTGTATTATTGGTATTTTGCTGAACTTATCTCCAATAGGATTACCTTTTGGTTCAGGACAACTATTAAAGCTACTTGCGGCAGCGAGTTTACCATTAGGGTTAATTTGTATTGGCGCGGCATTGCAAACATCGACGCTCAGGAAAGAATTTAAGCCGCTAATGACCTCTACGCTGTTACGTTTATTAGCGATGCCGGTATTAGCGCTTTTAACAGCAAAATTATTCTCATTACCGGAGTTTGAAACCGCGTTATTTGTGATTTTCTTTGCAATACCGACGGCGCCGACGGCTTATATTTTAACTCGTCAACTAAATGGTGATAGTCAGCTTATGGCAGGCATCATCACTTTGCAGACCGTAATTGCTGTCGTGACATTACCATTCATTCTTACCCAGATAATACATTAACTCATTGCTGCTATCGTTATTTAGCTTAAGTGAGGTAATGGGTTTGATAGAGAATCGCTTTGTTAAAATATGGGGTTAATTTTGGGGATAAAATGGTTGTAGGAATAACGCATTATGACAGTTTTAGATAAAATATGTCTAATGGCTATATCTACATTCAAAATTCTGTTTATTGAGAACGCTAATGCCATTTTGTATTAATCAACAACCCCAAATAAACCAAACACTCTCCATTCCCAGTTCACGCGCGATAGAGGCTATTTTTAGTTCACCCGAGAAGCTCACAACCAAAGAATCTGAGTTGATGGGGATAAAAATTAAAGGTATTAAAAATAATACGCTATTTGTCGTTGAAAGTAATACTGGGCAGCCATTAAGCCTCAGCAAAGCAGAATTTCAATGGTTTTTTGAAACCAAGGTTGTAAGGCGTTTACAACCTGAAAAGACGAATTTTTTATCCCCAACGCAAATGTATAAAGGCTTGTTTGAATAATATTAAAGACATACACTGCTGCTTGATAAGGTAATAACATCATTTGATGATAAGGGGTCATGTGTGTCTTTAGAAAAATGTCAAAATAATGAAAATCTATCTATTGATGAGGTATTAGATAAACTTTCATTGCTGTACACAAATGCCATTGATTCTTTAAGAAGTGCCATTGCAGCTTATGTGACTGATGGGCAATTACCTGATGCGGATGCCCGCAAAAAGGGATTATTTGCCTATCCTGAACTATGTGTTGAGTGGCATGGTCAAATTGATCATTGCGTAAAAACGAGGGCATATGCACGTTTTGTTAAGCCCGGACAGTATCGTATTACGGTGACCCAGCCGGATCTATTTCGTCAATATTTAACCGAGCAACTGAGTATTTTACAGCAAGATTATGATGTCACTTTTTCTGTTTATCCCTCACAAACTGAAGTGCCATACCCGTTTGTGATTGATGGTTCTGATTTAGCTTTAGATAGAAGTATGAGTAGCAGTCTAGCGGCTCATTTTCCTATTACAGATCTTGCAGATATTAGTGATGATATTACCGACGGTTTATTTCAATCCGCAGAGGAGATGCCCCTTTCTCACTTTGATGCTTTGCGTGTCGATTTTTCCTTAGCGAGACTGAAACATTATACGGGAACGCCGCCAGAACATGTGCAACCTTATATTTTGTTTACAAACTACAATCGTTATGTCGATGAGTTTGTAAGCTGGGCTTGCGAGCAAGTTAGGGATCCGAATAGTCGTTATGTTGCATTATCCTGTGTAGGGCACAATTATTTAACGGCTGAAAACGCTGACCCACAAATTGCCACGTCTGATCTCACATGGAAAAAATTCCAAATGCCAGCGTATCATCTGATCGCGAAAGAGGGTGTAGGAATAACATTAGTTAATATTGGTGTTGGTCCATCGAATGCAAAAAATATTTGTGATCACTTGGCGGTATTACGGCCACACGCATGGTTAATGATAGGCCATTGCGGCGGCTTACGTGAAAGTCAAAAAATTGGTGACTATGTATTAGCTCATGCCTACTTACGTGATGATCATATTTTAGATGATGTTTTACCCCCTGATATTCCCATCCCAAGTATCGCAGAGGTACAAAGGGCACTGTACGATGCAACGAAACAAGTCAGTAATATGCCAGGTGAATTAGTTAAGCAACGGCTAAGAACAGGTACGGTGGTGACAACGGATGATCGTAACTGGGAATTACGCTTTTTTGCAACGGCCCGCCGTTTCAGCTTAAGCCGTGCTGTTGCTGTAGATATGGAAAGTGCGACTATTGCGGCTCAAGGTTATCGTTTTAGGGTGCCATATGGGACGCTATTATGCGTTTCTGATAAACCGTTACATGGTGAAATCAAATTACCAGGGCAAGCAAATAGCTTTTATGAAGGGGCAATTTCAGAACATTTGCAGATTGGTATTCGAGCGATTGATCTTTTGCGACAAGAAGGCGATAAGCTGCATTCAAGAAAATTAAGAACCTTTGATGAGCCTCCTTTTAGGTAATAAAAAAGTATAGATACCGAATCAATGACATTTGCAGTGGCAAATGAAAAAATGAGGTATGGGTGAATTAAGCGAGTTATTAACGCCATGGTTGATGAACTAGATATTTCTGAGGTGAGTGAGCTATCGTGCTTACCGCCATCGACGTTGCGCTATTACGAAGAAAAGGGGTTAATTACCCCGATTGGTCGTAAAGGTTTGAAGCGTGTTTATCATGGTAAAGATGTGATGACTCGCTTATCACTTATTGCTTTAGGGAGAGAAGCAAAATTTTCACTTGATGAAATAAGCACCATGTTGAATCAAAGAAATGGACCAACGATTGATCGTGGCTATTTAATAACAAAAGCAGAGGAAATTCAAAAAGTCATTGATGATTTGTCGGCGTTAAAAAAAGGTATTTTGCATATCGTCAATTGCCCTGAAGAAAATCATTTAGCCTGCCCTAAATTTCAAAAAATAATGTCGATAGGCCTACGAAATAGCCGAAAATTCAGCCAATAAGGCATAATCTAGTGGGTATAACCGCGTGATTATCCCACTTTTGATAACAATTTATCCCATTTTCCTTCATAGAAAGCCTTTTAGATCTTAACTACACTTTAGGTATTGCTACACTGATTTAAAGGGTCCTATGTCTACTCACTTCTTAGCATTTGAAAAACCTATCGTCGAACTTAATGAAAGAATCGACGCCTTAGTGGCTTTTAAACAAAATAGCCAACAGCCTGATATTGATTTCGATGAAGAGATCAAGTTGCTGGAGAAAAAATGTTTAACACTGACAAAGAAAATTTTTTCTCAGCTTGGTGCTTGGGAAATAGTTCAACTTGCAAGGCATCCATTGAGGCCCTATACCCTAGATTATATTTCGCTGATTTTTACGGAATTTCAGGAGTTGGCTGGAGATAGGGTATTTGCGGATGATAAGGCGCTTGTTGGTGGTCTAGCACGCCTTGACGGGCAACCTGTTATGGTTATAGGTCAACAGAAAGGGCGTACCACAAAAGAAAAAGTGATGAGAAATTTCGGTATGCCTTCCCCGGAAGGTTACCGTAAGGCACTAAGGTTAATGAAGATGGCTGAGCGTTTTCATTTACCTGTGGTGATATTCATTGATTCTGCGGGGGCATATCCCGGTATTGGTGCAGAAGAGAGAGGGCAAGCTGAAGCGATAGCACGAAATATTATGGAGATGTCTTGCCTAAAAACACCTATCATTTGCGTGATAACAGGGGAAGGTTGCTCTGGTGGTGCACTGGCAATAGGGGTTGGCGACCGTATTAATATGTTGGAGTACAGCACATATGCGGCAATATCACCGGAAGGTTGTGCTTCAATCCTTTGGAAAGATGCACAAAAAGCACAAGTTGCTGCGGAAACAATGGGAATGACAGCCAAAAGGCTCAAGGAGCTAGGTATTATTGACACTATTATCCCTGAACCGCTCGGTGGCGCACATCGCGATTATGTATTAGCGAGTGAAAATTTAAAACGGCAGTTGCTTATTGATTTAGAGGCCCTCAAAAAACGGGATGTTGATCTATTATTGGCCGAAAGATATCAGAAAATTATGGCGTTTGGTTACTGTTAAGCATGATATAGTCATTTTTATCTGAAGTCGTTTGGTGATAGAAATGAATATAGAGCAATGGGCGAATGAGTTTGATAATTACCTGCTAAAAAACTGGGTTAATGATGATAATGCCCATGATATTTTTCATCTTAGGCGAGTTTGGCGTACGGCACAAAAAATTATGGAGCCAATAGAACAAGTTAATCCTTTGGTTGTATTGGCTGCCTGTTATTTTCACGATTTTGTCTCATTGCCGAAAAATCACCTCCAAAGACACCAAGCATCTTCTTTAAGTGCTGATAAAGCGGTGAGTGTTTTTCAGTCTCATTTTCCAAGCCTACCTGAACATTACTATGAACCGATTGCTCACTGTATTATCACCCATAGTTTTAGTGCTCAGCTCGAACCAAAAACGATTGAAGCGAAAATTGTTCAAGATGCGGATAGGTTAGAAGCACTTGGCGCAATTGGCTTAGCGCGTGTTTTTGCCGTTAGTGGCCAATTGAATAGGGCATTATTTGATGCAAATGATCCTTTTGCACAAAATAGGCCACTGGATGATACTCAATGGGCTTTAGATCACTTTCAGCAAAAATTACTTAAATTACCGAGTACTATGCAAACTTCAATGGGAAGATTGCTCGCCACTCAAAATGCGAATTATTTAGTACAGTTTATGGCGAAATTAAGTGCTGAATTAAAGGGGAATAGTGTCCAGTTTGATGATCATATCATCGAACAGTTTTGGCTCTAATTAAGGTAGTGGCTTGATGTATTCAATAGGGATAGGCGATAAATGTCGGTTGATCTGAATTTATTAAGAGTTTTTGTTTCTGTGGCATCTCAGGGCAATTTTGCTCGTGCCGCACAACAACTGTCTATGCCGACATCGAATGTTAGCCGGAGTATTAAGCAATTAGAAACTCAGCTCAATTGTCGGTTAATTGAGAGAACAACGCGGAATATGAGGCTGACAGAGCAAGGTGAAATATTATGGAAGCATAGTCAAAATCTCTATGCAGAGCTTGATGATATATTGAGCCAAATAAGCCATCGTGAGAGATTAACAGGAACATTACGGCTCACTATTCCTAGTGAGACGGGAAGCCTACTATTAGCCGACATAATCACCGATTTTGCTCTGTTGCATCCACAATTAACGCTTCATTGTGATACTCAGCTTATGCCTTTAGATGTGATTAATGATGATATCGATTTATTATTAACGTTCCATCGGGGTGAATTAGGCGATAGCAGCTATCATTCGAAATTAATAAAAGCTTGGCCGAGCGTTGTTGTGGCGGCTCCTCATCTTATTGAACAAACGGGCAAGCCGAAAAACCTCACGGAGCTAGCTAATATGCCTTGTATTTCAAGTTTAAGTGCAATAGCCGGTCAGCCATGGATATTTATCGACCAACAAGAACGCCCTCAAAAACTCAATATTAATAGTCGATACCGAGTTAATAGCGGTATTTTAGCTAAAGTTGCTGCATTAAAAGGGATTGGCTATGCCATTTTAGCGATGGAATCTTGCCAACCAGATATTGAGCAAGGTTTACTTGAAGTTATTGAGTTTGCTGAGCGACCCGCTCCGATTGAATTACGTGCAGTTTATGCGAGTCGACGTTCATTATCACCGAAGATTGATGCTTTTTTGCAATATTTAATCCCATTATTTGCCAATAAGAAGGTGTAATTGCCAGACTCAATCATGCTGAAGTATGGCGTAATTTCAGGGTGAGTCCTTTTAGAAAATAGCGCAGTAATTGGTCACCACATTCACGGTAGTTTTTATGTTCGGGGTGACGAAATAGGGCGTTAATTTCGGGTTTAGATACTCGAAAATCGGCTTTTTGGTAGATTTCTATCATATCGGTATCTTTTAATGCAAAAGCGATACGGAGTTTTTTAAGGATAATATTATTGTTGATATGTGTTTCAACTGTCGGAGCAGGGTGGTTATCGCTTTTACCTCGACGAAAATAGACTAAACCGTTAAGGAAGTGAACCAAGGTTTTATCATTACACTCCCTATATTCGGGGGAATCATCTTTCTTTAGCCAACTTACTATTTCTGCTTTGGTCACCGTTAAACCAGAGAGCTGCATAATTTCCACCATCTGGTTATCACTAAGGTCTAGTATGTAGCGAATACGACGTAAAACATAATTATTAAGCATGGCTATTGATTTTCCATAAATTAAGTTTTCTAAATCAATCACTAATGATAGTTATCAATGTTGAGATTCAAAAATATTGAGGCGTTTTAAGAAAGGCATACTAGAGAGTAATTTTGTTTTTATCAATATAAGAATGCGTAAAATAGACGATTTTAGCCTACCTTACGCATATTGTGTCTGACGTTGAATTAGCCGATAAAATAGATGAGACTATAAAAAAAGACTAAGGTTAACCCAACAGTTAATAGCATATTTTTCAGTAAAGCCGCGGTAACGACGCAAAATAAAGCTCCCCATAAATAGGGGTTATCAGGGAAATCCCGCAACGCATGATTATCTAACAGGATCACCGGAGCACAAATTGCGGTTAATAAGCAAGGCGCTGAATAACCGAGAGCCTGTTTAATAAACAGTGGCAACCTAACAGGAAGCTGTGGGATCAGAAAAACGTAACGTAAAGAGAAAACAATAACCGTCAGTGTCAGGATCAATACCCAAATCATTTTTCTTCCTTAAGTAATCGAGAAACCATAACTGAAACACACATCCCCCCAACACCCGCGATGACAATCGCACTACTTATTGAATATAGTGAGAGGGTAACGGCCACAACTAATGAAAATATCACGCCACAAATTGTGCTTATTTTCTTTGTCAGTGGAACAACAATCGCTAATAGTGTCGCAACCACAGAAAAGTCTAAATGTAAGCGGCTTAGGTCAGTAATGAAATTGGCCATCATAATGCCAAGAAGGCTGGTGATTAACCAAACAATATAAAAACTGAATCCAGCACCAAATAAATAAGGAAAACTGAGTGGCTGCCGTTTAGCAGCACTAATAGCAAATAGTTCGTCTGTTAATAAAAAGCCAATGCTTAAACGTTGAGTGGCAGTAAAATCCTTAACATGAGGCCGCATTGTTAGGCCGTATAGCAAATGCTGTGAAGTAATAAAGAAGACAGATATAATAATAGTGATATAACCCGCCCCAGAATTAAGTAAACCTAAAGTAACAAGTTGTGCTGCGCCAGCAAATATCATCGCTGACATAGAAATACTTTGCCAAAATGAAAGTCCGGCTTCAACAGCCATTGAACCTGCTAAAACACCCCATGGGATCACTGCTAAATTCAATGGAGTCATGTGCAGAGCCCCATGAGTAAAAGCACGTTGCCATTGGCTACGTTGTTGTGAATACATTGATTTAATACCTTTTTTGCTTCGTTATTTTTATCATACTGTCGAGTTGAGATGGCTGATAGAATAAAATTGCTCTTGATATGAGTGTATTATCACCAATGCCATGGCATAAAAGTAAATAACTAGCCTTTAATTTACACAATGTGGACAATTTGCACGCAATATCCCCAGCTATCTTTTAAGCAATAATAAAAGCGGTTATTCAGCCGATAACGGAAATAAGGGCTAGCATAAATGAATGCCGCCACTGGTAATATGCCGCGTATATTGGCTAGGTGTGACCCCAATGGATTTCTTAAAATGCCGTGTGAAATGGCTCTGATCAGAAAAACCACACTGGTTTGAAACATCAGCAGGTTTCTCCCCTTGTAATAGCAATTTTTTAGCTTTGTATAATCTTGCTTGGATTAAAAATGTATGGGGGGTTGTGCCTGTATGTAATTTAAACTGACGTAGAAAATGCCACTGACTTACCCCAGCAATTGCTGCTAACTCACTTAGGGAATGATCCTGCTCTGCGGTGCTCATGATTAGGTCACAAATATCCTGCATACGTTGTTTTGCAGGGGGAATATCATTGGGTTGTACTCGGCTTTTGTTGTATTTCAAAATAAGCCAGCTCATTGATGAGAGTAATAAGGTCTCTTTGAATAAGGTGTTATTGGGTTGTAATAATAAATTAAATAGTAAATTTAACTGAGCTGCTAAACCGGGATCTTGGATCACTGCGTTAGGGAACCAAGGGATCACTCCGTAGTTATCCGTTTTTAAATCTAAGGTTAAGCGTTGAAACATTTCAGGGGTAGGATAAATAGCTTTATAGGCCCAGCCGCCAGCTACAGCAGAAGAGCCTGTATGGATTTCATCCGCATTCACCACAATAATGTCGCCTTTAGGTGCATAATGGTTTTCACCAGTACGAAAAAATTGCTGAGCACCATCTTCAATCACACCAATACAAAAGCCTTCATGGCTATGGCGGGAAAATTTTTGTTGGTGGTACTGGGCTTCTATCATTTCTAAGCCACCCAGTTCTCGCAAATGAAAATAATTGGCACTTTCCATCCCAATACCTACTCTTTACCCATGATAAAAACGGAATATAAACACACAGTTATATTGCATTAAACGTATGCTATTTATACCCTTAATCTTAATTATTTTCACTATCACTACCCAATGACCTATTTTGGGTTATTATTTCAATGATTCTTAATATTGCGGAATAAAAACCTAAGATAAATGTTAGTGTCAATACGATTCTATTTTTAGTTTGTTTAGTGAATTATTGGTTCATAAAATTCAATATTTTTAGATTATTCAACCTGATTTTTGGTCTATATATGGCATATTTGCCCATATTTTTATTTGCGCGTAGTGATATCTTTTATAGTAAGATAACCCCGTGTATCATAGTCAATATTAACTGAATATGTTTATTTTTTGTTATAACTTTTATTAAGTTAGCGGGTTTCTTATGCTTGAAAATCTTGGTATCACAAATTTATGGACGTATTTAATCGGTGTCATTTTTATTACATTGGTGCCAGGCCCAAATTCTTTGTTTGTGTTAACGAGTAGTGCAAAGTATGGCATTAAAAATGGTTATAAAGCCGCGCTAGGCGTATTTACGGGTGACGCGATACTGATTTTTTTATCGTTTTTAGGGGTTGCTTCACTGGTTAAAACATCACCTATCTTTTTTAGTGTAATTAAGTATGTTGGCGCTACCTATTTAGTTTATTTAGGAATAAAAACGCTGTATAGCGTCTTTAATAAAAAAGAGCCGGTTGGGGATGTGGATGCAATAGTATTAGCAGCGAAAGGAACATACCAAAAAGCGGTGTTTTTAAGTTTGCTTAATCCTAAAATGATCATTTTTTATGTGTCATTTTTTATTCAGTTTATTGATCCTGCTTATCCTAATGCAGGCATACCGTTTTTTATTTTAGGCAGCATTCTTGAAGCATGCAGTATGATTTATCTATCAATGCTGATTTTTGGTGCTGTTGCTGTTACTAACATGGTAAAACATAACAAAAAACTGTCTAAATTATCTAATAGCTGCATTGGTGCTATCTTCTTAATGTTTGGGGCTAAATTAGCGTTAGCCGCCTAGTTTTTAGGGGTATATGATGATGCCGGCCATGAGCCGGCTTTTTTATCACTGTAATCTCGAAACAATTCTCAAGTCTCTAATACAACCCGTCGTCCAAAATTGTGCTCTGAATTTCAGTATCATGTGATTTGGAGTGGAATTATTGCGGTACAAATGTGTTCAGAAATAGTCTGGCTAATGGAACGGTGAAAGAGCACGTTTGGCTTCCAACATAGATAAACGACATAATAAAATTAAAATTATTCTGTGAGAAAAGGATGTATACCTGATGAAGCATTTAGTCAAAATTGCCAGCCGTTATGCAAAGCCATCTATTATCAATGATTATATTGAATGTGGTTATGTTGCTGCCGCGCTAGAAGCGGAAGATGGTGAAATTTATACAGGTATTAGCATTGATACGGCGTGCTCTCTGGGTTTTTGTGCAGAGCATGGCGCTGTTGCTGAATTACTCAAAGCAGGAAAGTCGGTCATTAAGTCGATGGTTGCCGTTGATTCCGCTGGAAATGTTGTACCGCCTTGTGGGCGTTGTCGAGAATTAGTCAGTCAATTATCCAATAAAAATAAGCAGACGCTCGTTGGGGTCGATAATGAAACTCAAGTCACCTTAGAGCAATTGATGCCTTATGATTGGAAAGCCACACAAAATAGAGAACAATAGAATGATGACGCAAGAGGATAAACATTTCACGGCAACGGCATTGCTGCGTAATCAAAAAGGGGAGTTTTTATTACATAAGCATCGCAAATTAGGGTGTTGGCTCCCACCGGGAGGGCATTTAGAAGATAATGAAGAGCCTCAAGATGCGGTAATGCGTGAAGTACGGGAAGAAACAGGGTTAGATTGCCGCGTGATTGATTGCGCCTATCCAACAGCAACCAAGGTAACGGGTTGTGAAAAAGTCACTGCTTTGCCCATGCCTTTAGCCATCTTAAAAGAGTTTATAACTGATAAAGAAAAAGGGGATCATTGGCATATTGATATGGTGTATTTATGTGAGCTTGTATCGCCAGATAAAACGCCTGATCCTGCATTTTGTTGGGTGCCTTTTGAAGAGCTAGCCAATCTCAATATCCCACATGATCTACTGCAATTGGCAAGCATGGTAAATGAAACTAACTTGTTGAAATAAAATTTATTTTATATTTAAAAACAACAATGAAACACCGAGCGCCATTAATAACAGACCAATTATTTTATCCACCACGAATTGGTAATTGAGAACTTGGTTGCGTATGACGGGCGCTGCGAAGAATAACGCGATCAAACTGAACCATAGCCAATGAACAAAAGAGATAAAAAACCCATAACTCAAATTAAGCATTAATGAGTGAGAATTTTGGAGCACTTGCGTATATACAGAAACGACAAATAGCATGGTTTTAGGATTTAATGCATTAGTTAAAAAGCCCATTTTAAAGGCGGAAAATCCTGTAGGTTTAGGTGTTTCACCGGTTTCTGTATTGATTTTTTGTTTATTGGTAAATGAGTTAAATCCAATATAAATTAAATATCCCACACCAAATAATTTCACAATAGTAAAAAGTGTCGGTGAGTTCATGATAAGCAGTGTTACACCGAATACAGTATAAAAAACATGAACCTGCACCCCAAAGGCTATACCTAATGCTGCAAGCAACCCAATTTTTGTGCCATAAGCATAACTACTACGTGTCACCATGGCAAAGTCGGGACCTGGACTAATTACCGCTAAAATAGTCATGGCTGCCATAGCAATAAGTTCATTCATGTTAACTGTCCTTAATAGGTAATAAAAACTGATATTAAAAATTGCTGATATAAATCATCTTGTTTATTAATTAACTGTATTATCAATAGATTGTATTTAGTTAAAAAGCGATTTATGCTGACGTAAATCTGTCAGTTTTTGTTACCTATATGATGAAATTACCACCATTATCCTCATTACGTTTCTTTGATGCCGCCGCGCGTCATGGCAGCTTTGTTAAAGCGGCGGATGAACTCCATGTCACGCATAGTGCTATCAGTCGCCAAATACGTTTGCTTGAAGAACAGATTGGTATTGCATTATTTGAGCGGCGTAACCGAGCGGTTTTTTTAACGTTGGCAGGCAAAAAGCTATATCAAACAACGAGTGAAATCTTTGCTCAATTGGATAAGACATTAGCAGAGCTTGGCAGTGTCGTTGATAGTAATGTGGTGAGTATTTCTTGTGAACCCACTATTGCTATGAAATGGCTTATTCCTCGATTAACGCAATTTTATCAGCAATTTCCTCATATTACGGTGCATTTGATTGCGGCAGGAGGGCCTATTGATTTCACTAAAGCAGGTGTTGATCTTGCTTTTAGGCGTAATGATTTTAAGTGGAATAGCCATATTTATGCTGAAGAAGTGTGTCGTGAAAGGATGGGGTTAGTGCAGCGGCCCGATTTACATTGGCACGATGGCTCCAGCGACATTGCGTTACTGTATCCAGCCTCTCGTCCCTCTGTTTGGGAGCAATGGCAACAGCAGATGGGCAATAGTCAGCAAGGTAATCGACAGGTTTCATATGAACATTTTTACCTTTGCATTCAGGCGGCCATTTCTGGTCAAGGGGTTGCGATTGCTTCATTTTTAATGGTTGAAGATGAGTTGCAATCAGGTCAATTAACCACGCCTTATGGTTTTATCGAAGATGGTTCAGCTTATTATTTGTTGGCGCCCAAGCCACCTGTTGTCGGAAGTGCTTTGCACCTATTTATTGAGTGGCTAAAAGATTGCCTTCAAGAAAGCTATACACTAACCCAAAAGGAGTAGCACAGATTTTACTTTACACTCGAATTGTTTATTTTTTCAGCAAAACCATGTGATAAATAAAGATTTTGTCACATAACTATTTTATAGCGTGTTATATTTCCAGACTTGGGTTTGTCGGTTTATTAAGTGGAGTGAGTAATGAGTAAATTACGGGTAGGTGTCATTTTTGGTGGTAAATCAACAGAGCATGAAGTGTCATTGCAGTCAGCGAAGAACATCATTAATGGTCTTGATCGCGATAGATTTGATGTATGCTTAATCGGCATTAACAAACAGGGGCATTGGCATGAATATGATGAAGCTGATTTTTTAATCCATGCAAATGATCCCGCTCGTATTGCACTAAGTACGCCAAAACGCAGTATCGCTATTATCCCTGGTAAAACAACCCAGCAATTTATTTCCCTTGAAGATGCTCAGCCACTCCCTCAAATTGATGTTATTTTCCCCATTGTGCACGGTAATTTGGGTGAAGACGGCTCTTTGCAAGGGTTATTGCGTATGGCTAATTTACCTTTTGTTGGCCCAGGTGTTTTAGGCTCTTCAGCCTGTATGGATAAAGATATCACTAAGCGATTACTACGCGATGCGGGGCTACATGTTGCACCTTTTATTACGCTGACAGCGTCGGATCGCACTGAAGCCAACTATGAAGCGGTTGTTAAACAATTAGGCCTCCCATTATTTATTAAACCGGCTAACCAAGGCTCTTCTGTTGGGATCAGTAAAGTGACTAATGAGTCTGAGTTTAAGGCAGCATTGGATTTCGCTTTCTTGTTCGATATGAAAGTCTTGATCGAAAGTGCAGTGAAAGGCCGTGAGATAGAATGTGCGGTATTAGGGAACGAACAGCCATTGGCAAGTCCATGTGGCGAAATTGTTCTACATGATAGCTTCTACGCTTATCACACCAAATATATCGATGAAAATGGTGCGTCTGTGGTAGCACCAGCGGATTTAGATGTTGAAGTGAGTGATAAAATACGGGAAATTGCATTACAGGCTTATCGTGCACTCAATTGCAGTGGTATGTCTCGCGTTGATGTTTTCTTGACCGAAGATAATCACGTTATTATCAATGAAATTAATACACTACCAGGGTTTACGAATATCAGTATGTACCCTAAATTGTGGCAACAGGGCGGAATGACATATCAAGCGTTGATCAGCCGCCTTATTGAACTAGGCATTGAAAAATATCAACAAACCATTGCTTTAAAAACAGCGTGTGATGTTAATTAATTGACTAATATCGCGGTATTTTATTAGCGTGCGATGTCACGCTAATAAAACATCGGTTAGTTTATGCCTTAATCTCGGTGATGCTGCGCAACATTTTTTTGCAGGTGCGTTAAGAATAACTGGGTTTCTTTTGGCGACGTTAATCGAATAAAACGTATATGTTGATACTGTTTATCCGCCATACTGGCTATCCTAGGCCATTTACTTTTGTGATAGGTCGTTATCATCCATATTAGGATGGAATCACGACTAAAAAAGACATTTTTCCACGACTCATAATTCCCTGTATCCGGCCAAAGCTCTTGTTTGCTTCTGATCCGTGAGAACACTCGACGCACCGATTGATAAAGCGTCCGTAAGAATGAGTAATCAAGCCAAATCACCAGCTCAACCTCTTTCCATTTAATGGGTTGTGTCCGGGTATAGTTACCATCAAGTACCCAGCCGTTTGGTGCATTTTGCAGGGCTTGCGATAATTTCTTATACAATTGCTCATCGGTTGCGGGTTGCCAATTTTTTTGCCAATGAAGAGCATCCATTTCTATATATGGAACAGCGTAAAGTGACGCTAATTGCCGGGCAAAGGTGCTTTTACCACTGCCACTACAGCCAATAACATTAATTTTCATGAGTTAAATCATTTTATGGTAGATATGCCGTTCAGTTTTACTGAAGGGTAAAGTTGCACAAAAACGTTCTGGAAAACGAAGCTTATCAGTGAATTATTCTATTTGATCAAACAAAAAATGCTCAATGTCTTGATGTCACTATTCAGGCAAAACATAAGCAGTACCAACTTATGGTTCAAGAAAAGCGGCATTGGTTTTAACGTAAGAGACTCACAAGGTGCATGGCGATAACGACACCCACACCTTGTTTATTGCGATAAGAGATCAAACTATGCGTGATGTTACTAGTACTTTTGCTGCCGTAGGGGCTAATTGCCAGCCTAATAAATTACTTGCACCAGACATAGTTAATATAACGGAATAAAGGTTCAAATCCGAACTTTTTGTATAGGTCGAAACCGGCTTCTGAGGCATCAAGGAAGCAGTGTTCAACACCTTGTTGATGACAAAATGCTAATGCATAAGCGATTAATTGTGTCGCGTAGCCTTTCCCTTGGTGTGCTGGCTCCGTACCAATATCATCAAAACGTGCAAGGCTACCTTCAATAGTGACGGTCATCGATGTTGCTGGCTCTCCAGCGACTAAGAGGACAAGATGAAATTGTGGCGCACCTTGCAATAAAGCATCTTCATGATAGCGGACATATTCATTGACAACCTTATCGTGTTCATCCGAAATATAAAACGCAGATACTAAAGGCTTAGCCCACAATGAAAGGTCATGGTTCGCAAACACAATATCCACTTGATTTTCAGGCAGTTCTACAGGGAGTTGTTTATCAAGTGATAATGCCATTGCTGTTGTGACGCTGTCACGTTTGTAGCCTAAGGCGAGTGCCTCATTGACAATATCTTGCTGCATTTCTTCAGGAACAACCAGTGTATGATTTTTCTTTTGTGCAACAAAAAGGTGATGAGCCTGCTTAAATGCTTGAATCGATGATTCAGGTTGAAGATAAATAAAGTTAAATACAGGCGAATTTAGAGGGGTAAGGTAACATATAGTATGTTGTTCGATCTGGATACTGTGCTCACAAATCGATGTCCAAAATGTTTTTTCGATGGACTGATAATGCCTTAAGTAGTAGAGCGGAATATTCATGTTTCAGTTACCTGACGCAAAGCGTGTTAATCGATAGGGGCTAAGTGCTGTCTGCTCTATGCCATGTATTATTTCATCTTGTGCCAAATGGCAAATTAATGGTGCAAGTGTGATAGCAGCGTGCATACTAATAATATATAAACCACTGAAATCAGCAACTTTACCGACAATTGGCATCTCATCCTGTGGCATAGGTCGCATTCCTATGAAAGCATTTTCTAAGCGTAATCTATTTGTACCTATAAATGAATTTTGAATAACGGATAGCGCATTTTGTGCGATATTCACTGCACTATGCTCGGGGCGCTCATCGATGTAATCCTCGGTACAACATAATTAGATTGAAATCATCGGATAGAATGATTTTGTATAAGCACCTTAATAGAGATTAAGGTGCATGTTTAATTATTGGGTTAGTCAGGGCGTTTTAAGGTGAAAATCTTATTTAATTGTCAGCTTTAGACTCTCACCAATTTAGAGACAAACGCAATAATGACTAATAATGCGGCGATCGTGAGTAGAGCGGTCGCTAATGTAAACTGAAAGGCAACAAAACCAATGGCGGCGGGGCCTGCTAAAATACCAAGATAACCCAGTGTGGATACAGCAGGAACAGCTAACGCTTCAGGCATCGTATTTTGCTTACCTATCGATGAAAACATCACAGGTACAATATTAGAACAGCCAGCACCAACCAGCGCATAACCTATAATTGCGATGGATAAGTAAGGTGATAATACCGCGATCATAAAGCCTATACAGGCTAAAAGAGCGCCCCAGAACACCACCCGCGCAGAGCCGACACGCATTACTATTTTATCTCCAGTTAAACGGCCAATTGTCATTGTTGTGGCGAAGGCTGCAAAGCCCAATCCACCAAGGGATTCTTCTAGACCGTGGTGCTCGATTAAAAATACGGCACTCCAATCTAGTACCGTACCTTCCGCGAGGAAAATAGCAAAGCAAATAATACCAATGACTAGAACAATACCTTTGGGTATCGCGATAAGAGGGCCGGTTGGTGCATTGGCATAACTTAAAAAACCTTTGAAGCTGATAGACAGCAACAGTAACGAAACCAATGAAATAATAATTGCAGCAGCAATTGGTGGTGTACCCATTAATAAAATGGCACTCATAGCACCAGCCCCTACAATTCCACCTACACTATAGTAACCATGAAAACCCGATATGATGGGCTTCTCAGAAGCTTTGTCTACAATCACTGCTTGTATGTTCATGGCACAATCTGTTAGCCCAATACCGACACCAAAAAGCAATAAGCCAACAATCAATATACCGATATGTGATATTGCAGGGAGTAAAGGGAGTAGCAAGCAAAAGGCGATGGTCGAGGCCACCATCAGTTTACGACAGCCAAATTTTGCAGCAATAGCCCCGGTTAAAGGCATCGCAATCAGCGCACCGACGCCAAAGCAGAGAAGTAATAATCCAAGTGTGGCGTCATTTGCACCCGTATTGGCTTTGACAAAAGGGACAATTGCTGCCCATGAAGCGGTTGCAAAACCTGCAATAAAAAAGATAATCCGTGTTGCCACTTGCTCTTTTTTGGCTGGTGGCGTAGTCGGTGTTGTTTCTAATAATTCAGGAGATAGAGTCATTTTATCAATATATTTAGTTTAGTTATTAAATTATCTATGATGAAGAGTATCTAAAAGTGGATCATCTAATATCGGGTGGCGTATTTCCCTTTTCTGTCCATTTCTTCTTATCAGTGCGATGGCCCATTTGTCAGTCTATATAATAATAAAGGTTAAAGGATCAATATGATAGGGTTCTCATGCGAAACCAAAAAAATATTATCTATGTTAGCTATATTGATTTTGAAAAATAGCACGGTATCTCGAATGAGATAGAGATAATTAGTATGGCATTGTGGTTATATGTATTAAATTTATGACTTAGGGAAGTATATTAGGTATTAATAGCGCCTAGTTAAACAAGATTAATCAATTAATGTGTTCGATTACTGTTAGATACAATACAAGTTGATCATTCAGCGTTAAGGCGTGTTTTTAGAAAAAATAGGACACGACCACTTGCAGCCGTGCCACGAAAATTGTTTCACAATAGAATATCAGAATGCAAAAGTCCCAAGTGCTGACAACAGAATTTAGTCAACAAAATAAAATAATAATATATGATAACGAGTATGCAATATTCAGCATACCTTTATACATTAGCGTTTTCTCAGCATAATGAAATATTAAATTTCATTATGCTTTTACCTAATTTTATTTAGTTGAACTTTATTCAGAAGACAGCATTTTTAGTCCATGTTTAGCGCACTCTGATGTCTATAATCATGTCGTTATATTTTATGATTATAAATACGGTAAAAAATGAAAATAGGCTCTGTTATTTTATTATTAGTGGCTTTTACACTCACGGCTCACGCAGAAAAGGGTCCTGAGTTACAAAAAATTCAGGATAAACAAGGGAAAGAGATACATTACTACATAATAAAGCAAAGCGATAAAACAGCAAAAAACGTATTAGTGTTGATCCAAGGCTCTGATTGCAAAAGTGTTATTAATAACACTAAGATGATAAAAAATTTTGGCGCGGCATTTCCTAATAATGATATTTTACTGGTTGAAAAAACGGGATTAGATAGCCAAGTTGGAAAAAATGAGGATGGAGCATTAGTCGAAAATTGTCCTGTTGATTATATGAAAAATGATTCTCCATTAGAAAGAGCAGAGAATTATTTATTTTTAATTGGGCATTTAAAAAACCATTATCAACATATTATTTTGCTTGGAGGAAGTGAAGGGGCGGTAGTGACAAATTTAATTGTTTCTAACACGGATATGATCCAAGCCTCCATCTCATTGAATGGTGGCGGTCAGTTTTTTATTAACGATGTTATTTATAATATTGAAAAAACATTGCCTAATGAAGAAGTCGCGCAATCTATTGAAGGTTTTAAACAATTCGCTAAATCTGTAATACAAAATAAATTAGATGATAACCAATTTCCGAGTGAACATGGGGAAAAGTGGTGGCGTGAAATGCTAACAGTGAATAACCAAAAACTGCTTCAATCGATAAAAACACCTCACTTAGTGATTCAAACAATGGATGATATCAATGTAGATCCCCATAGTGTTGTGCGAATGATGGGGAAAATTAATAATCCACAGGTATCGTTTAAAACATATCAGGGGTTAGATCACTTTTTCCTCGATCAAGAAGGAAAGTCACAAACAGAATTGATTGTGAAAGATATTAACGAGTGGTATCAAACCATAAACTAACTACTGTTTTAACGCCTCCTCCAAAAAACCTTCCGGGGAGGAGGTTCATTATCAATACGCTAATCAAGATAGTCTGTTAGGCGCTTGCAAAATAAACACCGCCAATCTAATACAGTTTTCACTATTTTTATTTTTTAGTGGCATTGAAACCATGGCAGTTGCTCTTTTCACAGATAAAAAACATAGAAACCTTGTTTTAAATAATGATTAAAAATGGTTGATGTAGGAATGAGTAGCCATCAATCCACTATTCAACAATAACGCTGTGGTAACGAAAAAGGGGGGTAAACCCTAATTTTTTGTAGATAGATAACCCATCGCTTGATGCCTCAAGAAAACAACGTTCGACCCCATTTAGCGTGCAGGTTTTTAAAGCATGTTTAATCAATAAGGTTGCCAACCCTTGACGCTGATATTGTGTATCTGTACCGATATCGTCTAGGCGAGCCATGCTACCGTTTAAGGTTAGAGTTAACGCACTGACAGGGGTATTGCCATGAAATAATACATAGTGTAGAAGTTGCCCCTTTCGCTGTATGGCTCTTTGGTGATAACGGATATATTCGTTGATGACTGTTGGATCATCCTCACTGTCAGGGGCTGCAAACGCAGTAATTAATGGCTGTGCCCATTCGGTCAGCTGTTCATTACTTAAGGCAATCCTATAGCCTTCAGGCAGTAAACAGTCAGTATGATCCACCATCTTTGATGAGGTTAGTACCATTGCCGTTATTTCCCCATCACTTTCATACTGGTTCTTAGTCATAATTGGCGCGAGCTGTGGCAACACTTTTTCATGTACGACAAGGACATAAGGTTTTTTTTGTTCAAAAAACAGTGCATTGCCTGCTTTAAAATCAGCGATTGATGCGCCGGAGTGTAAGTAGATAAAACTAAAGGCGGGAACAGGAAGTTCAGAGAAATATGCGATAGCTGTATCACTGATGCTTACGGTATTTTTGCAAATTCCTGACCAGAAATGACGCTCTTGTTGATAAAAACACAGCTCATTATTTTTCATTCAATTATCTCATTTATCAGTCTTATTATCCTAAAAGCCAGTCTACAAGAAGCGGATTTTCCTTAATAGCGTGCATCACCAATAGCGCATTTTTAGACCTATAATTTTGCTATTCTGTACAGTGGAACTGAAAAATACTATACTCCCCCTATGTATATGATGGATGACTAACGATGCCACATTCACCAAAAGAAAAAAAAGCGGTTCTGACTCGGGTCAGGAAATTAAAAGGACAACTGCTGGCACTGGAATCGGCTCTAGAAGATGAAGTGGAGTGCAGTGCTGTGTTGCAGCAAATTGCGGCAATTAGAGGAGCGGTCAATGGGTTGATGGCGGGGGTTTTAGAGAGCCATCTACGAGAAGGATTACAGGAGTCTGCAACTACGCAGAGCCAAAAAGAGTCAGTTGATGACGCTATTTCTCTTATTCGAACATACCTGCGTTAAAAATAAGGAATCAATATGAAATCACGTGCAGCGGTCGCATTTGGGCCTGGGGAACCACTGAAAATTGTTGAAATTGATGTGATGCCACCTAAGGCGGGAGAAGTATTAGTAAAAATTAGTCATACCGGTGTTTGTCATACTGACGCATTTACTTTATCAGGGGATGATCCTGAAGGCTTATTTCCTGTTGTGTTAGGCCATGAAGGGGCTGGTGTCGTGGTTGAGGTCGGGGAAGGTGTCACAAGTGTAAAACCGGGTGATCACGTGATCCCTTTATATACGGCAGAGTGTGGCGAATGTGTATTTTGTCAATCAGGTAAAACAAACTTGTGTGTATCCGTTCGCGCAACACAAGGTAAAGGTGTTATGCCAGATGGTACCACCCGCTTTTCTTATAATGGCCAACCGCTCTACCATTATATGGGATGCTCTACTTTCAGTGAATATACCGTGGTTGCAGAGGTGTCATTAGCGAAAATTAATCCAGAAGCCAATCACCAAGAGGTATGTCTATTGGGTTGCGGAGTCACAACGGGGATCGGCGCGGTACATAATACAGCTAAAGTTCAAGAAGGCGATTCTGTTGCAGTGTTTGGCCTAGGGGGTATTGGCCTTGCCGTTATCCAAGGAGCAAGGCAAGCAAAAGCAGGGCGTATTATTGCAATTGATACTAATCCTGCAAAATTTGAGTTAGCGCGCCAATTTGGTGCGACAGATTGTTTGAACCCTAACGATTTTGATAAGCCGATTCAGCAAGTCCTTATTGAAATGACAGAATGGGGTGTTGATCATACCTTTGAATGTATTGGTAATGTTAATGTGATGAGAGCGGCGCTAGAGAGTGCTCATCGTGGTTGGGGTCAATCCATTATCATTGGTGTTGCAGGGGCGGGACAAGAAATCTCGACGCGTCCGTTCCAACTGGTAACAGGGCGTTCATGGCGAGGAACGGCATTTGGCGGTGTAAAAGGTCGCAGCCAACTTCCAGGAATGGTCGAAGATGCCATGAAAGGGGATATTGAGTTAGCGCCTTTCGTGACTCATACACTGCCTCTGGAAAAGATTAATGAAGCCTTTGACTTAATGCATGAAGGTAAATCCATTCGTACAGTGATCCATTACGATTAATTGTCCGCAAGCCCGAGATGTCGGGCTTATCTTACATTCAAATTGATAAGGAGATTGTATGGAAAGGATTGAACGTCACGCCTGTTTTGGCGGCTGGCAAGATGTCTATCAGCACCATTCTACCGTATTGAATTGCGATATGAGGTTTGCGGCTTTTTTACCTTCTGAGGCAGCGAACAAACAATACCCGGTTATTTACTGGTTATCGGGTTTAACTTGTAATGAACAAAACTTTATTACAAAAGCTGGCGCACAGCAGTTTGCAGCAGAGCATGGTGTTATTTTGATCGCACCTGATACCAGCCCTCGAGGTGAACAGGTTGCTGATGATGAGGCATATGATTTAGGGCAAGGTGCAGGGTTCTATTTAAATGCAATAAGAGAACCCTGGGTTAGCCATTATAAAATGTATGACTATATTGTCTCCGAACTGCCCGCATTGGTCGAAGCGAACTTACCCGCCAATGGTAAACGTGCCATTTGTGGGCATTCTATGGGGGGACATGGTGCATTGATGATTGGCCTACGTAACTCAGACCGTTACTGTAGTTTATCGGCTTTTGCGCCAATCGTTGCTCCCACACAAGTACCATGGGGGCAAAAGGCATTTTCTGCTTATCTAGGTGAGGATAAATCGCTTTGGTCTCGCTATGATACCATCAATTTATTGAATGAGGCGCAATCGACACCACCGATGTTGGTTGATGTGGGAACGGCAGATCCTTTTTACCAAGAACAATTACAACCTGAATTATTTGATGAAGTGTGCAAGCGTAAACGCCATAATTTCACATTGAATTTACGTGAAGGCTATGACCACAGCTATTATTTTATTGCTAGCTTTATTGGTGATCATATTGCATTTCATGCACGTTATCTTAAGTCGTAATTATCGGTTGGTGATGAAATTGCCATCACCAACCCCTATTTTTTATACAGGGATTTGATGTGAATACAGTGCCAGACACAATCACGTTTTATGAGCGGCTGCTACCTTTGGTTATCTCAGGTAAAAAAGTCATTACTATTCGTGATCAACATGAAAGCCATTACGTACCGCACTCAGTTGTTAAGGTGTTTGCTCTTGAAACGGGGAAGTACTATACGGATATAGAAATCCTCTCTGTTGAACCGAGCGATTACGATGATATTTCGGAGTATCACGCAACACAGGAGGCGATGACGCTGGATAATTTAAAAAGCCTTATTCGTGAAATTTATCCAACAGAGCAATCACTGTTTGTTATCCATTACCGTTTAGTGGAATAGGATTAATTGAACGAAAAGATTGAGATAGCTTTATTTTTAAGCACATGTTTGGAGGGCAATTAAATGGTATCGAGGAGAGGCTATTTAAGGAAAAAGCCCCTCATACCGTGGTTAAAAATTATTTTTGGCGTGCGGCGACGCGTTTTTTCATATCATTGAGTCGCTGCATCAAGGCTTCGATTTCTTCGGAATAAACGTCAGTAAACTCTTTATCGAGTACAGTGATTTCATCATCATAGACTTCGACAAAGGCGCCATCTTTGCGAACACCCCATACATGATTACTGTCACCATAGATTGTGAGTAAAGGGAGAACATCTGTGATTTCAAAACGCTCAACAAGCTGTTTATAAGCTTCTAAAATACTTGCCCATTCAGGGAGATCATCGGTATCTATACCAAGGAGCACTACACCACAATGGAATGTCCATGCAGGAGCCACATCAAATAATTTTGCTTCAGGCCATACAGACTCTTTGGCCATAATGCATAGCCCATTGGTTTTCATTGAGAATGTGGCGAATTCTTCAGGAATTTTAATCCCCGTTGATGTCTCAATAAAAGAGACAGCTTCTGCCGTTGGTGGAACTGAGGCAACGGCGTGAAATTCTTCTTTATTGATGGGCTTTAATGCCTTCCAAATTTGCTCATGAAATTGTTCTGGCGTCATGACAAGCTACTCCTTTCTCTATGATTTGTCGCGCAAATTTTATTATATAAAAAACAGAAATCATGTAGGCAAGTTCCGAATGACCCATCGTCGCAATAAGCTCCCTTTTACTTGAGTGAAAATGTGGTTTTCATTATCGTCCACTAAGCAAACTAGATTACTTTCCCCATAATAAACTCAAGGCTTTGTTGAGTATGGCGGGTAAATATAACCTCTTTGAGTTTATGCATGCCATTTGCTTGATAAAAACTGAGCGCCGAGTGGTTATCAGCGAGAACATCTAACCATAATAGGGTATCACCATGCTGCTTAGTCAGAGCTTCAATCTGCTTAAATACGAGGGAGCCATTGCCTTGCTCCGTTTGGCTAGGTAAAAAGTAGAGCTTATTGAGTTGGGTTCCCTGAATTGTTTCATCAGGGATAGTGGAATGGTAAGTTAATTTGACTAACCCGATAGGTTGGGAATTCTCAATCACAAACCACTCAATATTCGATTGCTGCATGTCACTTATAATTTTAAAGGGAGAGTATTCATGATAAACATAGCTGGCTAGCTCATCTGCATTTTTCCATCGCTTTGCAAAGTGATAGAGGTAGCTTTCCATGCCTATCTTATAGAGTAATTGTGCGTCTTGTTCTGTCGCTTTTCGGAGTATGATTTTCATAAATATATTATTTTTCAGATTGTTAATATTATAAGTACATCATAGCAAGCATTTCTTCATCATCTTCATCTAACCCAATCTCTTGAAAACCAAATGATGAATAAAATGATTTTGCGACGCTATTTTTAGGGTTATAGCAAATTTCAATGGCTTGCAATGAATTATCTTGCTTAATTTCTGCTAGGGCTAACGCCATTGCTTGACGGCCAATACCATGATTTTGATGTGACTTATCAATCATAAAGCGCCAAATAGCAACGGTGTTATCCGATTTCGGCACCCACATAAAAAAGCCTACGGGGGTATCATCCAGATAAATGCCTCTAGTGACATACTCCTTATTATATGCTGCTTCAAGCAGAGACCATGTATTTGAAGCAACAAAATCTTCTTGTTCTTCAAACACCTCAAGTAATGATATTGCTTCGTAATTTTCTTTGGTTATTGTACGTAATTGAAGATTCATCTTTGCCTCCCATATCGAATAATTAGTCTATACAACTCATTATTCAATGCCTACAGAAACGTCCGTATAGCGCATTTTTGGCGCGAAAAAAGAGTGAGGAGATGAACAGGTTGGCTGATTGACGGTGTTTAACCATGGCGCTTATTATTTGTTTAAGAAGCGTAAATCTAGGTGAATACCGCTGATTTATAGATCAATTGATGTTGGGAGTGCTGTTTTGCATAGGAGATATGAAGGGGATTATCAGCCTAAGTTAATCGCGGTAAATGAGAAGACGGCTCACAATAGCATGAGCCGTTTTTAATTATTGATTAACTATTTTGTTGATTTCGGGATAAGCAAATAGGGCTGGTGCGCCCCCTGTATGCACAAACAGGACCGGCGTTTTTTCATTTGAGTTTTCTAAATAATCGATTAAACCAGCCATTGCTTTGCCTGTATAAACAGGATCTAACAAAATTCCCTCACTGCGAGCCAGTAGGGTGATAGCGTTTAGGCCTGCTTGATTTGGCATGCCATACATAGGTTCAAAGAATCCATCCCAGAGCGCTATTTCTGGCGTTTTTAAAATAGCGAGTAGTTCAGCTAATTCCCGCTGTATTTTTTCAACTTTTGGTGCCTGATCTTGCTTAAAACGTGACACTGTCACACCTATGACTTGAGAGTGAGGTAACAGCTCTTGTAGGCCGATAGCCAGACCTGCATGGGTGCCCGCGCTGCCCGAAGCCACAATGACTTTATCAAACTCCACTTCTAAAGGCTTTTGTTGAGCAATTTCGATGGCACATTGAACATAGCCAAGAGCGCCAAGGGCATTAGAGCCACCGACAGGAACAATATAAGCATCTTCTAATGCTAATGTTTGAATGAGTTCTTCCATTTGAGCTTGAGGGTCGGTTAAAGCCTCACACATGACAGATTCAGCCCCAAATAGATTGGTCAGCAATTTATTGCCGTTATGCAAAAAATTAGGGTCGTCACTTTGTATAGGGTTCTCCAGTAAAGCAATACATCTTAGCCCATACATAGCCGCAACTGCCGCCGTTTGGCGCACATGATTAGATTGAATTGCACCTGCGGTAACAATCACTTTTGCCTTTTTCTCTAATGCGTCAGCAATAAGAAACTCTAATTTTCGTAGTTTGTTTCCTCCCATCGCGAGAGGCGAAATGTCATCACGTTTAATAAAGATCTCACGACCATATACACGAGATAAGTTTTCAAGTCGTTCAAGGGGAGTCGAGCTTTTGTTCAAACTCAACTTGGTAAATTGGGCTAGTTTTTGTTGTAGTGACATGTCAACTTCCTCGGAAACTAATGTGAAAAACCTAAGTATAGATAAATAGCGAGTACCATACTTGCAGTGACTAATGCATAGGGCATTTGTGTTCGAATATGCTCAATATGATCACAATCTGTCGCCATTGACGCGACGATCGCATCAGCGGAAATGGGTGAGGTCATATCACCAAAGATTGATCCAGAAATGGCGGCACCTATCATATATTCAATAGGCATACCGACGGATATCCCTAGCTGCACGCCAATAGGGATCATAATGGCAAAGGTGCCCCATGAAGTTCCTGTTGCCAACGACATAATGGCGCTAATGATAAAAACAAAGCCAATAGAGAAGCCGGGAGCCATCACCCCTTGTGTGACGCTGGCAATATAAGTCCCTGTATTTAGCTCCGCTGAAACATTCCCCATTAAAAAGGCTAAGATCATAATTGAGCTGATTTTTAGCATATTGGCATAGCCAATGAATAATTCTTGAAAGAAATGCTCAATATTGAGCAATCGACGCCCAATAAACCAGCAAAAAGAGACAGCTGTACCAAACATGACTCCCCAATAAACGGACGTTGAGCCACTTCCTTTACTAAAATCACCATCACCAGTGATATACAAGGCAACGGGAACCATTAATACAGTTGAAAGGATAGGAATGAAAAAGTTCAAAACGGAGTGAGCATTGGGGTGATCAATAATATCCGTTTCGTCATCTGCGTCATGCTGCTGAGAATCGGCTTCCACGGTATGATTAGCCTGATATCGCATCTCAGCCTTTTTCATTGGGCCCCAAGATATATTCGTGAATACGTAGAATAAAATAGTGGCAAGCGACAACCAAGCCATCAAATTATAACCGATTGATTTAATCAAAATATCAAAAGGTTCACCAGTGATAAGCCCTTGTGAGATCTGGACGCCAATTAACCCCATAATCACTGCCCCCCAACCGTTGATAACCGCGGAAGAGCAAACAGAAACACAAGCGGTTTGGATGATATAAGACATTTTTTCCGGTGCGACGGCGTATTTGCGTGCGAGGTTTTTAGTCGAAGCGCCTGCGACTAGCTGATTAATGGAGCTTTCTATGAAAATTAATGAGGTGATCAAAATAGCCAAAAGTTGAGTGGTGACTCGGTTTTTGACTAGCTGTGTCCGATTGGAAAGTAGTTGGACTAATGCGCGAACGCCTCCCGTGACTACAACTAAGCGCATAATTCCACCAATCATCACCATAAAGACTATCGTGCGTGTATTTCCCGGTGATGCGAAGGTATCAATAACGCCATCGACAGTTCCTTTGATCCCAAGCAATATATTGTGGTCATGAATAACGGTAAAGCCGACCAAGATCCCTAGCATGAGCGAAAGCATGACTTGGCGGGTGAGGATCGCCAACAGAATAGTGACGATGGGAGTAATAACTGTCCAAATACCATAATCTTGCATGTGGTTACCTATTTGCAATGAATTTTTTATTTTAAAATTATAATTATCGAAAAATCATAGCACTGATAGGTAAGATTAATGAATAGATAACTGTTTATTCGCAGCGTTTTGTAACAAAAAAATCGGCCTGAATCGACCGGAAGTGTATAAAAATGATAGTTATAGGCAAAAGAGCCATTAGGCAATAGCTCTTTTACTGTTGTTTATGAACAAAGAAATTATGTGCGGTTTTTCCATTCTTGATAAGTGATCCGACTTATTTCTTCAATTTTCGTTTCACCTATTAATTCCATGTATTTGGGTTCGAGGGTGCCGTAATGGGTTAATCCGCATTTTTCTTGAACGGCTTTAGATTGCAGATTGCCTTGAAAATAACCACTCCATAAGTTCTCTAATTTTAAATCGGCAAATCCGTGGCGAATGATCTCGCGAACCGCTTCAGGGATTAAGCCTCGCCCCCAGAATGGCACTCCTATCCAATAACTGATTTCAGCATCGTTTTTTCCGATAGGTAATTGGCTATCAGCCTGCATGGACAGACCAATTAAACCAATAGCACGGTTATCTTCTTTTAAAGCGACAGCATAAACTTCGTCACGCATAAACATCGTTTTGATGATGGAGCGGCTTTCTTCCACACTTTTATGAGGGGGCCAACCCGCGATAGGTCCAACACGTTCATCTTTCGCGTATTCATACAAGTCGTTAGCATCGCTTTCTTGCCAAGGGCGCAAAATGAGCCTTTCAGTATAAAGTTTCATCGAGATTTTCCTTATTGTTTTCTAGATACTGCCTATTTTAGGTATTTTTGTGATAGAAATAAGCGCAAAACCTCGTTACTTTAGGTACTTTTGCCAACACATTATCCATATTGACGCTCACAGAGGGCCTGCATGCTGAACTCATTTAATCACCGATATTGTGTACCTCATGTTATAAGCACGGGGGAGACAACGTTGGTAAGATCACAGTTAACGCCACTTGTACCAACCTATGTCGCCGTATTGATTTGTAAAAGAGGAAGAGCCGTTTTTAATATTAATTTTAAAAAATATGTCGTAAAAGCAAATGACATCATTGTGTTGTATGACGATACGTTTTTCATGGTGCAACAGTGTTCAGGGGCTTCTCTGTTTGATTATTTTTTACTTGAAAAGGATTTTGCAGTTGATGTCGCTTTTCAGTTACCAAATCCACTGTTTGCATTTTTTAATGCGTCGCCGGTGCTATCTGTGGAGCAAGCTGATTTGGCTGCGTTACAGCAATGGCAAGCGTTATTCGATTTTATTATTCAACAACAGGGCGAATACGTAACGACCATGTTATGCCATCATGTGCAAAATTTCTTTCTATTGATAGCCAATAAAATGCCACCAACACCCCTTAAACAAAAAGCACAACAAAGCCGTAAAGAACAGTTGTGCTGGCGTTTTTGGGATATGATCACACAGTATTGTAAAGAGCATCGAGACGTCCAATTTTATGCACGGAAATTAGCCGTCACACCATTTTATTTGTCTCAAATCACCAGCGATTTTTTTAATGATACCCCAAAGGCGTTGATTGATAGGCAAGTTGTGCTCGAAATCAAAGCGTTGTTAGGTGGTGGAGATAAATCAATCAAAGAAGTGGCGGCGCAACTCAACTTTGAGGACACCTCTTATCTCTGTCGATATTTTAAACGGCATACAGGGCTAACCTTATCTAATTTTAAAAAAGGTCATCGTCGTGATGTTACTGACTAATCAGCTTGTCTCAATCTGCGTGCCATGCTTTTTCACAAAATCAATAAAACAGCGTAACCTAGGTGAAACCGCTTGGTTGCGATAGTAAACAGCATGAATAGGTTGTTTTACCTCATCGGTCTGTTCAGTTAGAACCTGCACTAATTGGCCATTTGCGAGTGCCTCATAGCTAACGAAATCAGAAGAAAGTAAGATCCCACAGCCTTGAACCGCTAAGTGGAATAACACTTCACCGCTGGCTGCGGCAATATCTGGCGTTATTTTAAGTGGTGTGCCATCTGCCATTTTTATCGGCCAAATATTTAATGTTTCCGGAGCAGTAAAACCTAGCAAACGATGGTGAATTAAATCATCAACGCAGCTGGGAACACCATATTTTTTGAGATAAGCAGGGCTAGCAAGTAGCCGTTTTTGACTATAACCAATTAATGTTGCATTTAATGATGAATCTTTTAGAGAGCCGATCCGAAAGGCGACATCTGTTTTTTTCTCTAATAGGTTAGTAAACCCTTCAAAATTAGTAATTTCTAACTCAATTTGTGGGTACTGCTCACTAAATAATGGGAGCAAAGGTGCTATTACACGGGTTAAAAAAGGCGTCGACGCATCAATACGCAACTTCCCAGATGGAATGGTTTGACGTGCTGATAACATCTCTTCGGCTTCTTGAGCAAGCTGGACTATCTCTCGCACCTTTTGCAAAAATGCTCCCCCTTCATCGCTGAGTTTAATTTTACGTGTTGTGCGATAAATCAGGGTTGTTTGTATTTTTTCTTCAAGCCTAAGGAGGGTACGACTAACTGTTGATATTGTCATATTCAACTGTTCTGCCGCTGCGGTAATAGAGCCGCAGTCAACCACGCTAATAAATACTTGCAACTCTTCAAAGGTCATTTTCATTTTTGCAATTCCGGCAAAAGTTTTTCTCACCTTAACGGCTTTTTCATGACACATCAATATGAAAAGATCACGCCACTTTAGTGTACTCAATAAAAAATAAGCATTTATTAGCAAGGTCTATTTATGAGAATCAATGTCGCACTTTTTGCATTATCGATAGGTGCATTCGCTATCGGCGTAACTGAATTTTCCCCGATGGGGATGTTGCCTTATATTGCCAGCAACTTGGATGTGGCTATTCCTTCTGTCGGATCAATTGTGATTATTTACGCGTTAGGTGTCATGATTGGTGCTCCTATAATGACATTGGTATTAGTCAAATATCGCCCTAAATACGCACTGATCTTACTTATGTCTATATTTACCATAGGCAATTTATTATCTGCGATGTCACCTGATTTAGTGACGCTGTCACTTTCTCGATTGGTGACTAGCTTAAATCATGGTGCATTTTTCGGGTTAGGGGCAATGGTTGCCGCGAGTGTTGTTCCTCCTGGTAAGCAAGCTAGTGCAATCGCTGCGATGTTTATGGGGTTAACGATCGCCAATATAGGTGGAGTACCTTTGATGACAAAACTGACCCAAGTCATAGGGTGGCGACAGGCTTTTTTGGTCATTTCAGGGTTAGGCGTTATCACACTCATTAGTTTAGTCTTGGCGTTGCCTCGCCATTTAAAGGGCCAAGTTGTCAACGTTCGGGCTGAATTGCGTATTTTACGAAAACCCCAAGTGATGTTAGGCATGTTAAGTACGGTGTTAGGAGCTAGTGCGATGTTTACCTTGTATACTTATGTCGCACCGATGTTAATGCAATTTATTGATGCTTCTGACTCAATGATCACACTAATGCTGGTGATTATCGGTGTCGGTTTTTCTATCGGTAACTATCTTGGTGGGCGATTTGCGGATCGCACTTTATATGGAACATTGTTTGTGTTCTTTGGCATGTTGGCCTTAAGTATGGTTATTTTCCCAATGATAGGTACGACAACAATAGGTGCCGGACTAGGGTTAGCCCTGTGGAGTATTTTTAGTTTTGGCATTGTTCCCCCTTTGCAAATTTTAGTCATGAAAGCCGCGGTTGGGGCGCAAGCGTTAGCATCTTCGGTGAATGTAGGCGCTTTTAACCTCGGTAATGCGATTGGTGCAGCGATTGGGGCTAGCGTATTATCATTCGGCTACAGTTACTCAACGGTGAGTTATATGGGAACGTTAGTCGCATTATTAGGTATTGTGGTTTTATGGTTGAAAGTACGTCAAAACTTACGAAAAGAAAGTACTCAGCCAGCGGTCTGCATCTGTGACTAATGCGACTAAAAAGCAAGAGATGGAGTTTGTTGCTGCCTTATTTAACGAATAATGGCGGCAACACACGATAGAAATGGAGTATGACTATGGCAACAGTAAACAAATGGTTAAGTGATGAAGCACGTTGGCAAGCGATTGTTGCCCGCGATAAAGCCGCGGATGGTCATTTTGTTTATGGTGTCCGTACTTCACGCATTTACTGCCATCCGTCAGCCGCGGGGCGTTTACCGAAACGAGAGAATATCGAGTTTTTTGATAACGAACAACAGGCGTTAGATAAAGGCTACCGGCCCGGTAAACGTAGCACGAAAGAGGCTGCTCAACTTGAACAATTTTACCAAGAAAAAATTGCACAAGCCTGCCGCTATATAGAACAAAGCGGTACGTCAGTGAAACTCGATGATATTGCCGCTTTTGTGGGGATCAGTCGCTATCACTTTCATCGCTTATTCAAAGCTCAAACAGGGCTTACCCCAAAAGCTTATGCTGATGCTTACCGGCATGGGAAGCTGCGTCAGCAATTACAGCAGCAATCGCGTATTACTGATGCGATTTATGATGCTGGATTTAGTTCAGATAGCCGTTTTTATGAAACCTCGGCGGAGCGCTTAGGCATGACGCCAACAGCATGGAAAACTGGTGGTGAGGGAGCAAAAATCTACTTTGCATTAGCCATGTGCTCATTAGGCGATATTTTAGTGGCGCAAAGTTCAGTCGGGGTCTGTGCTATTTTGTTGGGCGACGCTCCTGAAAAACTGCTCAAAGACTTACAAGATAAGTTTCCTCATGCTGAATTAATCGGGGGAGATAGTGAGTTTGAAACGTTGGTTGCACAAGTAATCGGTTTTGTTGAAGCCCCCGAAATTGGATTAAATTTACCCTTAGATATTCGCGGTACAGCATTTCAGCAACGTGTTTGGCAAGCATTGCGCACTATCCCTGTTGGCACAACGGTCAGTTACAGTGATATTGCTAAACAGATAGGTCATCCAAAAGCAGTAAGAGCGGTTGCCGGCGCTTGTGCGGCAAATATGCTGGCTGTGGCAATTCCTTGCCATCGAGTGGTGCGAAATGATGGCGCTTTGTCCGGTTATCGCTGGGGTATTGCACGTAAACGTCAGTTGTTGGATAAAGAAGCGGTGAATAAATGATTCGTTTAACAAATAATCACAACGCAAAATTGTTTGCCATAATTATATCTCGTTAACACTTTTTCAACCTAATATGGGCAAATGACCTATTGTGACTATCGTTCGTTTTGTATGTTTTGCTTCATTCTAAGCAACATATTGAAAGGAATTTAAGATGGTCACAAGTATCTATAAAGATTTATCTCTAGCGCCGGCTGGCGAACAAAAAATTGCTTGGGTGCGTGCTCATATGCCGCTATTGCGTGCTTTAGAAGCTCGCTTTAGTAAAGAGAAGCCTTTTGCGGGCAAACGCATTGCATTATCTATCCATTTAGAAGCGAAAACCGCTTATCTTGCTCAAGTTTTTGCCGCTGGCGGTGCGAAAGTATCGGTGACTGGCAGTAACCCTATGTCGACTAAGGACGATATCGTAGCGGCATTAGTGAAAAGTGGTATCAATACATTTGCAATTCATGGTGCTAGCGCCGAAGAATACCAACAATTTGTAAAAGAGACACTGGCATGTGAGCCTCATATCGTTATCGATGATGGTGGCGATTTAGTGCATGAATTACACAGTGTTTATCCTGAATATGCAGGTCATGTTATTGGCGCTTGTGAAGAAACAACTACTGGCGTGTTAAGGGCGATGGCTCGTGAAAAAAGCCATGAGCTAAATTTCCCGGTGATCTCCATTAATGGGGCGCAGTCTAAGCATCTCTTTGATAACCGTTATGGTACAGGGCAATCTACGTTTGATGGCATTATGCGCACAACTAACCTAGTGATTGCGGGTAAAAAAGTGGTTGTTGCGGGTTATGGCTGGTGTGGTAAAGGCTGTGCGATGCGTGCAAAAGGCCTTGGTGCTGAAGTCATTATTACTGAAATCGACCCAATCAAAGCGCTTGAAGCGAAGATGGATGGTTTTGAAGTCATGACGATGGAAGCCGCAGCACCACTAGGTGATATTTTTGTGACCGCAACGGGTTGCTGTGATGTGCTGACTGAGGTGCATTTCAGTTTAATGAAAGAAGGGGCGATCATTAGTAATACCGGACATTTTGAAGACGAAATTAACCTTAATGCGTTGCAAGAATTGTGTGTGAGTACCTATGAAGCACGTCAAAATATTGAAGCCTACTGCTTGAAAAATGGTCGTACCGTTTATTTGTTGGGGCGTGGAGCACTGGTCAATATCGCTTGTGCCGATGGTCATCCAGCAGAAATTATGGATATGAGTTTCGCTTTACAAGCCTTAGGCGCAGAATATCTACTCAAACATGCGCTGGATAAAAAAGTGTATGCTGTTTCCGATGAAATCGACAGTGAAGTGGCGCGATTAAAATTACAAGATATGGGTGTTTCCTTCGATACTCTCAGTGATAGGCAGTACCAGTATTTAAATGCCTTTGAACTGAAATAAAAGTTAAAAGTAGGCGGAGGACGCTGATGTCGATACTGAATAGCCTTTTAGGTATTGCTGTCATATTATTGGTTGCATACCTTTGTTCTAACAACCGCCGTAGGATAAGCCTACGGCTCGTTTCCATCGCACTATTAATGCAATTTACTTTTGCATTTTGTATGTTATATCTGCCAGCTGGCAAGCGCGTTATGATGTGGATGGCGGATAAAGTCACCGCATTATTAGACTATACACAAACAGGCACACAATTTTTGTTAGGGGGCTTAGCCACTGACAAAATGTTTGATCTGCTTGGTGCCGATGGGTTTATTTTTGTATTTAAAGTACTACCTGTGCTGGTGTTTTTATCTGCATTATCGGCCTTACTGTTTCATGTAGGTATTATGCAGAAACTGATCATCTTGATTGGTGGAGCATTACACCGTTTGCTTGGAACATCACGAGCGGAATCAATGTCTTCAGCTGCAAATATTTTTTTAGGGGTGACGGAAGCGCCGTTAGTGATCCGCCCTTATTTAAAATATTTATCCTCTTCAGAATTTTTCACCATTTTGGTTGGGGGAATAGCCTCAATTGCGGGAACAGTGTTACTTGGTTACGCCCAGTATGGCGTGAAAATTGAGTATTTACTGGCGGCTTCCTTTATGTCGGCCCCAGCAGGATTACTGTTTGCGAAATTGTTTTACCCTGAAACTAAAGAGAACAGTGATAAATATACAACGGTCAGCTCCATGAAAGGCGAAAAATCTGAATACCGTAATAGCATTGATGCGGTAACTCAGGGGGCTAGCGTCGGGGTTAGTATGGCGCTGAATATTGCGGGTATGCTCTTGGCTTTGTTAGCTATTATTGCAATGTTCGATGGCATAATGATGTGGGCAACTAGCTTTACTGGTTATGAAATTTCGCTCACCCAGTTGATTGGTTGGCTATTTTCACCGATAGCATGGCTGTTAGGCGTTGATTGGAATGAAGCTCAGTTCGCAGGGCAGTTATTAGGCCAGAAAGTATTATTCAATGAATTTATTGCATATGCTAATCTACAGCCTTATTTAGATGGTTCTATTTTGCCAGCGACAGGCGAAGCATTGAGCGTTAAGACACAAGTGATCCTCTCGTTTGCTCTGTGTGGTTTTACTAACATAGGTACAATAGGGATTGCGATAGGTGGCATCGGTGCGATGTGTCCTGAACGTCGTGGTGAATTGACGAGTATTGCATTCAAAGCATTTGGTGCGGCTATTTTGGCGAACTTAATGAACGGTGCTATAGCAGGGCTAATTTTAGGTTAATCATAGTTATGGGTGGCAGGTATGATGGATGAAACTCCTTTTCGCGAGTTGTGGCTAAAGTTCAGTGAACAAGAGCTACTTCCCGATGTTGATTGGTTATTTCGTCATGTGCCACCCTCAGTCAAAAATACCTTTTGTACCATTCATTTACAAGAAGGGTACAAACTGATCCATCAAGGCACAGAAAACCAATACACCTATATTATTATTGAAGGTGAATTTGTGGTGAACAAACTCGCTGATAGCGGTAAAGAGCTCGCTTTAACATTCTGTTATAAAGGTGAATTTCTTGGTGAGATGGAAGCATTGTGCCAGCAAAAACATTATCGCTATGATGTGATTGCATTAACGGACGCACGAGTGATCCGTATCCCATCTGATAGTTTTTTAGTTTGGTTATCTCAAGACCACCGCTTATCCATTCTTTTAAATCGACAATTGGCGAAACGCTCATTAATTAATGGAGAACAACGATTGATGACCGCCGTTGATTCCATTGAAAAGAACTTGCTGTACATTTTAACGCAACTATCGAGCCACCAAATTCGTTTACCGAGAGAGACGTTAGCCGCAATTTTAGGTACTTCACGTCGCCATTTGGATAAAGTTTTATTTAAGTTGAAAGAACAAGGTATTATACAGCAAGAAGGCCACATCATTTTATTAGCTCCGCGTTAATTAAGGAAAGCTATCACTATTTCATGACTGAAAATAACATCATGAATTAAAAGGATAGCTTCTTATAACATAGCGTAATCGCTCGTTTTATTTATCGAGTATAGGAAAAATAAAAATAATTTAAGCTTTTTACACTTAGGGTTAACTATAATTAAGAATCAATAAACTTTTATAGATAACATTAATATGAAAATGCTTTTTTGTTTACCCTATTGATAATTATTGATTTTTATATTTTTTGATTTTTATATTTTTCAAATTTCTTTCTGGTTTTAAAGTGATAATAAATCGCTTTTATTGGATTGGTTAATTTTTTCAATATCCAAACGATAGGCTCTATTAAAATTAATTTAGAATAAGGTTTACCACCTTTGTTATGTTCATATTCCATATAACCCCCTTGTACCTTTAAATTTATAATTAGGTTTGCATAGAGAATAATCATAAAAAAGTGACAGATAGCGTTTTTTGCATAATACAGATCAAATATGGATAGTTTTGTATTACATTAATGCGATATGCAAACGGTTAAGGGCTGAATGGTGTTACTGTACAAACAGATCGCGCAGACATTACAGGAAAAAATTCATCGAGGAGACTTTTTAAGTGGTGAAAAACTTCCTTCAGTGAGGGAGATAGGGCGTGAACACGAGGTCAGCTTAACAACAGCGCAGCTTGCTTATCGTGAGCTAGAAAAAATGCAACTGATCTATGCGGTACCTAAATCAGGCTATTTTGTTATTCCAAACAAAACCGAGGCTCTACTGCCTAAGGCGGTAAACTACATACAAAAACCAGTACATATCGCTCAATGGAACCCAACTATTGATTTTTTACGCGTAGAAGAGCGCGATAATATCACTTCATTATCTTGCGCGGTTCCGAATATCGATAACAAAACATTAGAGCCGCTGTGGCAAGAAATGAATATGCTCAGCCGTCGTAAAAATCGCTTAATGTTAGAGTATGATTGCTTACAAGGATTGCCAGCATTGCGTGAGCAAATTCATCATATTTCTGATCATAAAACCCTGTTTACGCCTGACGATATCGTGACGACGACAAGTGGTCATCAAGCATTATCGCTGTCTATTCAAGCATCGACGCAAGGCGATGATGTGATAGCGGTAGAATCACCGACATTTCCTGGTTTATTGCAGACACTGTATGGATTAGGCAGAAGAATTATTGAAATCCCAACAGATCCACAGACAGGGATCAAATTAGAACGGGTACAAGAGGCTTTTCATCGTTGGTCAGTAAAAGCTATTGTGGTAACACCGACTTGCAATAACCCTATGGGCTGCTCCATGCCTGAAACACATAAGCAGCAGCTATTGCAACTGGCAACTCAATATGGCGTGACGATCATTGAAAATGACATTCTTGCGGGATTAGCGTATGAATATCCGCGCCCATCGACGATCCAATCATTGGATAGTGATGGGCAGGTGATCCTTTGTAGTTCATTTTCTAAAACAATCGCCCCAGGGGTGCGAACAGGATGGGTGATACCCGGAAAATATAAAGAAAAAGTCATGCACTTAAAATATTTGTCTCACTGTTCGGGAGAAATATTTATGCAGCAAGTTATGGCTAACTTTTTACGTGATGGGCACTATTTCCCACATCTACGCGCTATGCGCCAACATTATAGTGAGCTGCAATGCCAGTATCGAGAACTAGTGGAAAGTCACTTTCCGCCAATGACACGGATTTCTCGACCACAAGGGGGCTTTTCATTATGGGTTGAGCATCCTCCGGTGGATAACCGTAAATTAATGGATGTTTTACAGCGCAATAAAGTGATTGTGCTAACAGGAGAGCACTTTTCATCTGATGGATGCTTTACACATCATTTACGTATTAACTACGCATTGCCGTTGATCCCAAGGCGTCTTAATGGAATAAAGATATTGGGGGAAACATTAAAATTAACCCGTTTATAATTAAAGGTATTATGGTGTTTTTATTGATGAAAGGGCACCATAATGCCTCTTGACGAGCGCATCGATGTTTTATAAGATCTAAACATCTAGTTAGCTTCAAACATTCATATCTTATTTCCTGATACCCCTTTTTAACTTCTTGTTTTAATCCATTTTAATTTTATTCCCCATCGCCCTTAACACCTATCTGTGACCTTGTGTTCACGGAAGGGCTGTCTATTATTCAAGAGAATTATTATGCAACCATATCGTTACTTATTATGGGTACTTGCTACGGCGGTTTACCTAGTGGGTACTACTGAATTTATGTTATCTGCAACATTAACACCGCTGGCTGAGGTTTTTTCGGTCAGTAGCGCACAAGCATCATGGCTAATTTCAGCTTATGCGCTGACTTATGCGGTGACAGCACCAGTGATAGGTTATTTTTCTGATCGCATCGATCGGCGAAAGTTATTGTTAGTAGCCATGTTTCTATTTGCGATAGATAGCCTAGCTATCATTGTTTCTCCGAACTTCACTATCGCAATGTTCTTCCGTATTTGTGGTGGCTTAGCGTCGGCGGCGATAGTACCCACCATTTTTGCTTTAATTGCAGATATCTTCCCAGCGCGTCAGCAATCCACAGCGATGGGGATGGTGATGGTTGGTATGACGATAGGGATCGTATCAGGGCCTGTGTTAGCAGGCGTATTAACAGAGTATTTAACATGGTACGCGCCCTTTATTATGACAACAGTAGGAAGTCTTATCGTATGGTTTTGTGCCTGTAAAATATTGCCACCTTCAAAGCCTCATCAAGACGTGAGAAAACAAAGGGGATTCCAGTGGCTACAGGATATAAAAATAGTTCGTTTTATTAGTGCTAAAGCAATATGGAACGGCACTGCGGTCAGTGTTTTCTTATTGTCAGGAGAAGTACTCAGACTGAAATTTTCAATTGATAGCGCGCTAATCGGTGTTGTCGTTGCTGCGTTTGGAGTGGGGTTATTTATCGGAAATCTATTAGTTGGTCGGCTCAATCATTTTTTATCAAATGATAGCCAACGATTGTTATTAGTCATCTCTCTGATGGCAGTGGCGGTACTCACATTTGTTTTAGCGTATGTTCCACTGGTGGTACACACAGCATGTTTAGTTATTTGGGGCGGTTTTTTGGGGATGGCTGCGCCATTGAGTACCACCATGGTTGCGATGCGCAGTGGCGAAAACAAAGGTCAAGTATTAGCCGTTTCGGAAAGTTTTAATAACATTGTACTGTTTTCTATGCTGCCACTTTTATCATGGGTATTGAGCTACCATGGGCTGGTTACCATGAGTGTGATCATTATGCTAATGCTGACCATTGCCATTGTGTTGAGTGTATTAGATATTCGGTCGAGTCAATAATGGGGAAGCGCGAGTTGGTTTCCCCCTTCGTACCTACTGAGTTTGTAAGATTTGTCGTTGTTTGCTGACGTTCATACCTTTGAGCATGCTCATCCAAGCCAATACCGTGAAGAACATTAAAATAATAAAAATGGCTTTAGGGGGAAGCTCTGTGAGCACGACACCTGTAAGCATCGGGTTGAATGCACCGCCAAGCAAGCCAAGGGCTTGAGCCGAAAAATAGCTCGATTTCATGCCTTCCGGCGCAATATTATCAATCAACATGTACTCACCGGGCGCATAGATCAGCTCACCGAGAGTAAAAATAAAGGATCCTAGCGCCCATAAGTATAGGTTTTCGTCAGCTTCCATAAATGTGGCAAGGCCACCGACAAAAAAGAGAGTACCTAACGTCATATAACGCTTAAGGTTATCTGGTGTAAGGCGTTTACCTACCATATATTGCAAAGTAACCACAACCACTGCATTCATGGGAAGCACGACCCCGATGACGGCTTGTGCAAACTCGCTGTTGGATACGGTAATAACATATTGAGATATCCACGTTGTGAAGGTGCCAAATACCAGCGAGCCAAGAAAAGTGGACAAAATAAACCATGCTAATGCTCTGTCATGTAGCATCGCAGCGGGGTTCCATAAGCGCTTTTGGCCTTCTTGGTGGGGAGCAGGTTTCACACTTTGTACAAAGTGTTGAATAAAGAAAACGGGTATTGACGCTGAAATTGCCGCTAACCAAAATGGCAGATTGATGTTATACATCAATAACCATGTTCCAAGAGGCGGGCCGATGGTCCAACCGATATTCAAAAATGTGTAATTAAGGGAAAATACCTTTGCTTTAATAGAAAGAGGAAGAGTATCTGAAAAATAACCTTTTAGTACGGTTGAAAAGACGGAATAAGAGCAATTTATTAACGAGAAGAAAATAACCACAAGCACGGCATGACTTGAGAGTGGAATTGCAATAAAGCCCAAAATAAACGCAATAATAGCGATTAGCATACAGCGTTTCTTATCGACTTTATCTGCCAAAATACCAAAGCCCATACTAAATAAGACACCGATAGTTAAGGCAAGAGACATTGCAATCCCCACAATATCAATAGCCATTTGGTATTCTCGTGTCAGGTAAATCGCCATAAATGGCAAGGTTGCTCCACGTCCAATGGTTAATAGCAATGAAGAGCAGAGTAAAGCGCTATTTGAAATATTTGATTTAGACAACATGACCCACGACCTAACGTTATAATTGTTATTGAGTTGTAGCACTCTCTGTTAAATAGATAAATTACCGAATTTTGTGATAACAGGGAATGGCTGAGTCAGTACAAAGGCTGAAAAAGATAAAAACAAGATATTGGATAACTCTTATCTAGGATTAGGGTTTTTTAAATAGGCAATAGAAGGAATAGCAGTACCTTTATAGAGGATTACACTATTATTTTTGGCTTTAAGCCTATGTTACAGTATCGCCCAGCGTCATCACTGACATGATACAGAAAAGCGGCTTCAATAATTTCACAACAATCAGGTTATTTCGGAATGTAGACTAATAACCGATTACCTTTTTCAATATCAAATGTCAAAGAAGAGTAATCATAATTTTCCACTTTACCTTGATAAGCAATTTCACGAATACCTGTACAAGGTTGGTAAATTTCATGCTTATGCCAAAGTTGGCTAAATAAAGTTGATTGTTCCAGCAGGGCGTTAATCATTTTTTTAATATTGGGGTTATTCTTGGTGCGAGCATAATCACGGCGAAAACTGGCCAGTAGTTGTTGGGCAACAAGTTGCCAATTAACGAAGCGTTCTTGGTAGCGAGGATCCATAAATAGAAGATAGAGGAAATTGCAATAATACGGTTGCGCATCCGAAAAATGAAAATAGTGATCGGCACGAGTATTATAAGCAAGCACATCCCAGTGCAAGTTGAGCACATAGCAGAGATAATGATCAGGAAAATCGCTGATCATGCGGGAAATAGCCGAAGGAACACGATGCTCGGTATTACCTGTTGCTATCGGCTCGCGGTTATGGGTTAACAAATAAAGGTGTTGACGCTCAGCGCTATTTAAATGTAACGCGGCTGATAAATTATCAAGGAATTGTGTCGAAACACCAATATCACGACCTTGTTCAAGCCATGTGTACCAAGTCAAACCAACCCCAGCTAAAGCAGCAACTTCTTCACGACGAAGCCCCGGAGTCCTGCGCCTTGTCGTTCGCGGTAGGCCGACTTCTTCTGGTGAAATACTTTCCCGTTTTTGCTTTAAAAACTCAGCCAGCTCAGGGCGCATTCGTTGCATCGCTTTCATAGCCTATTGCCTTTAGTAATAGTATAAATGGTTAAATTGTACCATGATAACGGATTCTTTATAGTCCTCATTTTATTCGGCTAGATAAATGAGAACATCATGAATCGACATCAGCATATCGCTCTTTTTGTATTAATATTGGCGGGGTTCGTAACAATTTTTGATCTATTTGTGGTTAATGTTGCCATTGTGACTATTCAGCATTCGTTAAATGCCAATTTGACTGAGCTAACATTAATTATAGTCGGTTATGAATTAGCCTTTGGTTTATTACTCATTACAGGAGGTCGGTTAGGAGACATTTACGGTAAAAAATGCTTATACCGCGTGGGTATGGCATGCTTTACGCTCACATCTTTATTTTGTGCATTCGCACCGACAGCAACCTTGCTGGTGGTCGCAAGATTTTTTCAAGGGCTATCTGCTGCATTACTGTTTCCCCAAGTGTATGCCAGTCTCCGTGTCAATTTTAATCCGTTACAGGCGAAAAAAGCATTTGGCTATTTGGGAATGAGCTTAGGACTCGCTGCTATTGCTGGGCAAGCTTTAGGAGGGTGGCTGATCACGTTAGATCTATTTAACTTGAGTTGGCGGACAATTTTTTTAGTGAATTTACCGATAGGCATACTGGCTATCGCATTATCGCGTTTTTTACTCGAAGGAGAAAAATGCCGCATTAATCTTGATTGGTGTGGCGTCATATTATCAGGTTTAGGGATCTGCTGTGTTTTATTGCCATTGCTTATGTTACCCGTATGGGGTTGGTTAAATACAAGTAGCCTATTACTCAGCAGTGGGGTCTTACTGTTGGCCATCTTTGCTTATTATGAAATCCGATTAGAGAAACAAGGAAAAGCGCCATTATTCAGTATGCAAATTCTGCGTAATCGCCCCTTTGTTATTGGATTACTGGTAGTAATGAGTGTTTATGCAACATCTTCCGCTTTCCCTTTAATGTTATCTCTATTACTGCAAAAAGGGATCGGCTTAAGCGCGTTTTTGTCAGGTATGATTTTTGTACCTTCTAGCATTGGATTTGTAATTTCATCGGTAATCACCCCTCTTTGGGTTAATCGCTATGGTGAAAGAACAATATTTTGGGGCGCGCTATTTTATGGCTTAAGCTATATGCTGTTACTTGTGATGCTATATTGGTTTTCATCGAATAGCTCAGCACTATGGTTGACGCCGGTTTTATTCCTTGTGGGGTTTACACAAGGTATGATCATGACACCGATGCTAAATTTAGTTCTTGCTAAAGTGAGTGTTCAGATAGCGGGGCAAGCTTCAGGCTTTACTGCAACATTGCAGCAAGTCGGAGCCGCGATAGGTGCCACTATGGTTTCTGTGATGATGCAGTACGGATTAACTCACTTTTCGGCTCAATTTCCCTTTGAACAACTTAAAAATGCGGTCAGTTTCGGGTTAGGTTTTAACTTTTGCATGGCGATATGCTCTGCAATTTTATTGCTAATGATCACTCGCCGAACGCCCACGCTGACCATTTCATCCTGCATATAAATAAAAGAGCCTTATACAAATCGCATAAGGCTCTTAATAAAGTCATACAGGTTAAAGCGCGCTATCGAAGATCACTTGCATCATGGCGTTCGCGGACTTGTTGTGCGGGGTCGCCATGTAAACGGTTAACTCGACGCCCTCGTTGTACCGCTGGGCGTGCATAAATTTCGTCAGCCCAACGGTTTAGGTGTTGATATTCGTGAGTACTGAGGAATTCATCAGCATCATATAACCAACCTTTGACTAACGCGCCATACCATGGCCAGATTGCCATATCCGCAATAGAGTAGTGTTCGCCTGCAATATAGTGGTTATTGGCTAAACGCTGGTCTAATACATCAAGTTGACGCTTGGTTTCCATCGCAAATCGATTGATGGGGTATTCAAATTTTTCTGGTGCATAGGTGTAAAAATGACCAAATCCACCGCCAACAAAAGGCGCTGAACCCATTTGCCAAAAGAGCCAAGAGAGGGTTTCTGCTCTTTCCGGTTGGGTGGTTGGTAGGAATGCTGAAAATTTTTCAGCTAAATAAGTCAAAATTGAACCGGACTCAAAAACACGGATAGGTTTTTCGCCACTTCGGTCAACTAATGCTGGAATTTTAGAGTTAGGGTTAATTTCGACAAAACCTGAGCTAAATTGATCACCTTCTCTGATATTGATCAGCCAAGCATCATATTCGGCTTCTTTTATACCCAGCTCGAGTAATTCCTCTAACATGATGGTGACTTTTTGCCCGTTAGGTGTTCCTAAAGAGTAAAGCTGTAGGGGATGTTTACCAATCGGTAGCTCTTTTTCATGCGTCGCACCTGATACTGGTCGATTGATATTTGCAAACTGTCCACCATTACCTTGTTCCCATTGCCAGACTTTCGGTGGGGTATAAGTTGAATTATCCATTTTTACCTCCAGTTAGTGATCCCACCACAAGGGTGGGAGCGGGGTTTATTATAGAGATGCTACATAAACTCGGCGACTGACTTCAGGCGTAATATCATGATGCTCACCCAGTGCCGTCATTCCATTTTGGGTCAAACTTTCGATAAGAGGATCAATCACGTCTTCATTGAGGTTATAATCGCTAAAACGCGTTTTGACATCCATGCGCTCAAAAAACGCTCTTGTTAGCTCAATAGCTTGCAGAGCTTTTTGCTCCTCAGACCCTTCGTTGATCCCCCATACTTGCTGAGCATATTGAACCAGTTTAGCTTGTTTCTGCGGTAATTTTTCCTTCAACATAGAAGGTAAGACTATCGCTAGCGTTTGAGCATGATCTAAGCCGTATAGCGCTGTAATCTCATGGCCTAACATATGTGTCGACCAGTCTTGTGGTACACCCGCGCCGATAAGGCCATTTAGTGCCAAAGTGGCGGTCCACATTAAGCTTGCACGTAAATCATAGTCATGCGGAGTAGCTAACGCTTTTGGCCCAATATCAATTAGCGTTTTTAATAAACCTTCTGCAAATGCATCTTGTACATAAGCATGAGTAGGATAAGTTAAATATTGTTCCATTACATGAACAAACGCGTCAACAACACCATTGCTGATTTGACGTGGTGGCAGCGTAAAGGTTTTTACAGGATCTAAAATAGAAAATTGTGGATAGAGGCTGTCATGCATAAAGGCGCGTTTAGATTGCGTCGCTTCACGGGTGATCACTGAGCCTTTATTCATTTCGGAGCCTGTGGCAGGGAGCGTCAATACGGTGCCAAAGGGTAAGGCGGATGTTACTTTGGTTCCACCACTGGTCAAAATTTCCCAGAGGTCACCCTCAAAATTAACTGCCGCAGCAACAAATTTGGTGCCATCAATGACTGAGCCACCACCAACTGCGAGCAGATAGTTGTAGCCTTCTTGGTGAATTTTATCTACCGCTTTGATTAAAGTTTCATAGCGAGGGTTCGCCTCAATACCGCCGAATAGACCAACTTCACGCTCACCCAATGCTTGTTCTACTTCGTCTAATGTTCCTGTTTTACGTGCGCTTTCACCACCAAAAAGAATTAGAACTTTAGCCTCTTTGGGGACCAATCTATTCAATTCAGCAATTTTCCCTTTACCAAATACAATACATGTTGGGTTATAAAATTCGAAATTGTTCATATATAGACCTTATTTCAGAATTGAAAGAGACGTTCTTTGCTTGTCATATCGTGCTGACAAGCGCGGTAAAGGACGACGAGATAATGAGAATACATTAACTAACATAACTATATTATACATGCATAATTTGGCTTTGTATTATCTCTATATGTCATTTTAAACAATTAAATAATTGATTTTGAAATCAAATGTCAAGCATTGTTTTATTAAAGAAATGAGGTGAAAAGTTTGATAGAAGGGAGGGAATTAGGAATAAATAAGTAAGGAAAAGTAATGATACAAACACATAAGAGCTACAACAAAATCGGTTATGAGCCTCTTCAAGCTGCAAATGAGTCTACCGAGCAAAAAACAACGCATTCTATAGCGCAGTTAACCGAGTGTATTAGCCAAAATACTGGATTGGTATCAAGCCATTTGCTCCCATTGCAACAAGTTGCTAAGGAGCAAGATAGCATTATAGGCGTTCGGCCTGTAGACCGCTTTGCGACAGATTTAATTGCGGCGGGCTACCCGACAAAAAACTTTCATATCAAAGGTAAAAGTGCTTCATGGGGGGCTCAGGCAGGGTTGATTTGTGTCGATCAGCGTTTTAGTAAATTAGAAAACAAATCTGAAGATCTCATTGATAAATATAACGGTTTTATTCGTCGTTGTATTGAAAAAGGTCATGCTCGGCCGATTCCTCTTGAAATAACAGAGGAGCGATTACACACCTTACTGCAAATGGGAGCGATTGATAACCTTAGTTTAGAAAATTCACAAGGGGTCAAACAATTTACCGCGAAAGGGCCTAGTTTGAAAAGTTATCAATTTGAGGCCAAATGGGAGCCTCAGCAACAAAAGTACCGAATTTATTTTGAGAAAAAATATCTTCAAGTATTAGCACCTATTGATAGTTGCCTACCTATCACTGCTGATTATGATTTATTGTTAATTGGCCCACACATGAGAGATTTTGGTCATCAAGATATGCTCCCTGTACCCGATGTTGCCCATTCGGTATATCGCCAACGTGTTGAAAAGTATCAACGCTTACCAACAGATGCAAATTTGAGCCAAGCTTATAGAGATGAAAACCATTTTTATCAAAATGAAGACAGTGAAATTGGTAATGCATCACCACGAGTGAGAGAGATGATTTCTTTAATTAATCGCGCATTAGTGGGTGAGGCAGAGAAAGTCGTACATCACAGTGTTGATGCAACAAGTCCAGTGACGGATTTAGATGCTAATTTTCCAGCAACGTTTGCTTTACCCAAAAAGATAGGGCGTTTTGATGAGTTATGCATCATAACGAATAAAGAAGAATTAGTTGAGTTGATAACAACGTCTAAAGCGGAGGGTTATCACATTAAAACTAACCCGTTATGGGAAAAAGAGTTACCCACGATCAGGCGGCCAAGTTTTGAATATGCGAAACGGAGGTTGTCGACAGTCAGTTTAAACTCAAAAATAACACATTTTTAAATGTTAATTTAAGTTAGTTTAAACAGAAAGTTAGAGTCATTTATCTCGTTCCTGGTAATGCTTTTGATGTCAATTTAAATAACGCAAGTAATCAAGCTGCTGCGTATGTAAAATTATTTGTGCACCACAATGGGGCTAAATTACCAATACGTTTAGACCAGACTATAGTCGAGCGTAATGCTAATGTCTAATAATAGGAACCATTCTTTATGCAATAAATCCGCTAAAATAGCTGACGATTGACCTATATCTTGCTTATCAAATTGATGAATAACTCTATGCATGCATTCCGCTTTTTAGCTATTACTAGGAGCACTGGTTAAACTACCAGTAGCTATTTCGCATAGTAAATCAGGAGGTAATGATAGTGATAATGAGGCTATTTATAAAGTTATTAGCTCCCCACACTCTATTTAACATAATACACATTATGCGAACCTAAATGTGAAATGAAGAAATCCCGCGTTCTGGCTGGTTAATCTTCTAAATCGATGTTATTTTCATCATCTGCTACTATTAGCTCAATCTTAGATCTTCATGGTAAGTTAAAATGAAAATGTATAACCCGCCACATGTTGGCGAACTCATCAGCGAAACCTTAATTGAATCAAATATTGTTATGGCTACATTCGCTAACATGCTAAATGCTGAACTGTCTTTTGCTCAACAACTCATTAATGGCCGCATCAATATTGATGTCGAGCTGGCTGAAAAGTTATCGGCAGTACTTGGAAGCTCCCCAAGGTTTTGGTTGAACATTCAAAATAACCACAGAGATTATTAACCCTGTCTTCTGGAAAAATTATATGTTTACATATCCTGTTAAATTAGAAAAAGATAAAGCTACTGGTATGTATGTCGCATCATGTCGTGATTTGCCTTTGATGAATTCAGTTGGAGACAGTATTCAATGTACACTTCAAGAATCAATTCATGGGCTCGTTACGGCTGTTTCTATTGAAATAGATGAAGGTAGAACTATTCCATCAGGTTCAAAAATAAAAAATGGCGAATATGCTATTCCATTGCCTGAATGGGTGGCTACAAAAGCGTCATTGCATAACGCTATGATTGAATCTGGTCTGCAAAACACTGAATAATGTTTTCACTATAAGTCGCTTTATCTTCCTTTTGTCTCCGACCATTTAGCTTTCTTATCGCTGCATTCTCCGTTAAAAATGGTCTAACAGGAGGCGCAAGCGCAGTGTCTTGCTACTCGATAAATCCCCCCTTTTTATCGGCGAATTAGTGACAGCGTAACATGATACTGTAGTGTGTCGCCTTACATGCCCGAAATGGGCATAAAAAACATCATATTATCGAATCCTTAAACTTAGGGTCAAATAGATTATAAATATATGATAAATTATCCATCAACTTTTCTAAAGCTAATGCATCAACTGTTTCTGGTGTTGAATCTCGTAGTAACCTGAATTGCTGCCGTGCATTATTTATCAAATAGCGTTGTACGCCTTCTGGCAAGTTCAAAAATAATATAAGCGCTGCAAATAGCACATAATACCTAGGTGTTTTTAATTCCTTAGATAATTCAGCAAATTTATTCGCATAATGACTAGGGATTTGGTGTGCAATAATGCGCTCACCACAGATGTAATTAGACTTATTTTGATTTGCTTGATAGCGAAGAACTTCTTCATGCAAGTGTTTTAATGCTTTATTAATACGTTCATCGTTGAACATTTCATCAGTGAGATCTTGATCCATAATTTCCTCATGTTGTTATTGGATAGATAAAATATCGTCCTCGTATCCGTGCAGTTCCTCGCAGGAGCTGCGGTACGCACGGATACTCAGCGATTGACCTTTTTCACCTGTAACATCACTAAAATATCGGTTTTACTGTGTTCATCTGATGAGCCTGTAAACCAATCTTTCGGTAAAAAGGAAAAGCCTGTTTCGGCTTCTGAGACCTTATTTTCAGCAAGTCCGCCCAATAAAATAATATCGCCATCCGCAACGCTGACTTGGGTATTAACTTGCCGTTTTATCAGTGTTGGTCTGTTATTAACACCTGTTTCCGTTTTAGCAAAATTGGAAATTTGTTGATCGATGCTAAGTTCAATAAGGTCTTGACGAATTTCAGGTTGAACACTCAAAATGACACCACTGGAACGGTACTCGATGGATTGAACGGGTTTATTATCTGAATAGCTGACTTGCCCCAAAACGGGTACTTCTGATCCGACAGAGAATGCGGCTTTTGCTCCGTTGCTCACTCGTAACCGTGGCGAACTGACGACATGGAAACGGCTATCAGTACGGAATAATTCATATAATGCATCCAGTGAACCTGTTTTAAAACGTACAAAATTATCAAAACCGCTTTCAGAACCGATGCCGACATTGAATTTACCGGAGACCAGTTTAGCCGCTAATGCTAAGCCTGAACCGTTACGTTCGGCAGTTTGAACTTCAAAAACATAGGCAGAAACAATGACTTCTTCCGTGGCGGTATCGATTAACGGTAAGATAGTTTTCATTCTTTCAATCTCATTTTTCGTGCCGTAATAAACCAACACATCACCATGTCGATTGATAAAATCGGTCGCACTGTTTGGCTGTGCATCAGCAAGCTGAGAGGTTGAATAACTCCCTATCCCACCTTGTTGATTAAAACGCCCTTCAAATTGCCCACGTAAAATATCGGAAAGATACCCCACACTGCGAAATCGAGGTTGATAAATAAAAGATTCACGTTTAATTTCAGGTGCTTTTGGCGTAAACGGTGTAATGTAGTCCACACCGTTTTTTGCCAAATACGGATATTCATGTTGGAAAAATAGCGATTAATAAATGCTCGTTCATCAATATCGGGTGTGATATGAAAATAGACTTTGCGGTCATCATTGATTAACTCCGGTGCAAGCATGAACGGTTTATTAAACACTTCGCCATAGAGCAACCCGATTGCTTCGGGCAACGGAACTCCACGTAATTCAAAATCTGTTCCTTTTGCAAAACTATTGACGATAGAAACACCAAAAAGTAATACGCCATTGCTCTGATATCGATGGCGGTGCAGGTGTGGGGATTGATGGCGAAATAAGGTTTTTATTGGGTGTCTGGTTTATACGTTGCAATGCTATTTGTTCTTCGAGCACATCAACCTCATTTTTGGTGTCAAATCGCGTAAAAAACTGATAAAGAAAACTCAGACTGATGAGGAGTAAAATGGGGAAAGCGCAAAGCATAAGAATAACTTTGGGGGAACTAAAGACGTTTTGTCGCTTATCCACGACCTGTTCAACACCCTGTCCATTTACATGTGATTGATAAAGGGGGAAAATCTTTTTATCGTATTTGCACTGATAAGCACTGACTTTATTGGATTTGAATAACTTAATTCCTGTTTTCCCAAATGCGCCAAATTTCATCGAGGCAAATTAAATCCCCTGAGCGACAAAATGTATTTTCTGCCAGCGCATCATTTTCCATATACGGGAAAAAATTATCGTCCATCACCTGCTCGTTATCGACATAAACAATTTCACCGAGGGAATCTGCATCTGCTTTACGATGAGCCAAACAGTAAGCCGTAATTTTGTCTTGTGATATGCCGTACAAGTTGGTCACAACACGTCGCCCTTTCATGAACGCAGGAATAATGACGTTACTCACGACCTCATACGATTTTCCACTGCCAGGCACACCCACATACGCTGAAATTGCCATATTCTTACCCTATCAATTAACCAATCAGTGGGATACGACGAATAATAAAGCGCGTAAAGTGAGCACTTAGCAGCAACGTAATCCCATAAGGCACTAAAAAGAGGTTCATAAAATACCAAACGCTATCAGGGAGTTGAGAAAATAACTGCGGTAAATCTGAGCCGCTGGGTAACCATGTCATCATGACGGAAACCAGTTCATGCACAGCAAAATATAGCCCAAAAAAAAGGACAAATTTAATAATCAGTGTGCGAAACACGAATTTTAAGGACGAATTAAAAACCGATAAGAGTAATTTAAACATAGCTTATGCACTCAAAATGATACGTAAAGATAAAAATGCCCACAGAATTCCTGCAATTAATTGAAATAAGATTTTATTTTGTTCGAGTAATGGGCAATGAGAATCGATTTTATATTGCGTGTCGAATACGTTAAATTCGGCAACAGGACAACTCGCTTCTTTACTAGGAAGTTGGATGTTTTTAACAAACGGCATTAAATTTTCAATCGGCTCTAATATTTCTTTTCCCGTTGGCGGTTCTTCTAAATCGGGTTCATCTATTTCGGGATATTCCCCTAAATCTAATTCTACTTTTCCCGATTGCCCCGTTTCGGTAGAAATCCCCGGAGTTTTAATGACTAAATCCCCATCAGGTTTTACTTGAGCTGGATATAACAAATCAAAGTCGATTAATTTTCCATAATCGGGATATACGGATTTTATTTCATTCGCCGTAATGGGATTCGATGAAGTAATTGGAATGCCATCATAGCCAGGTTGAGTTGCTGATTGATAAAATAAATTATTCATCATTGACGCTAATTTATCTAAATCAAGTTGGTATTCTTTTAGTTTTTCTAATGCCTCAAATCCATCCACATCATTGGCGAGGATAAATTGCTTATCAATAGCGTTATTATCTGGAATATATTGTTTGTTGTAGAAAACTTGAATAGCTTGAATTGGAGTATAAACTTGACTCGCTTCATTACCTAATGAGTCGGTATAAAAAGTGGTATATTGATATTTAACATATGATGTAGTTCCTTGATTAATTTCTATTCCTTTAGCTTGAAATTCATAAGTACATAATCCTTTCCCCGCAGGGCAATTTAGGGAGCCCTTATCTGCTTCATAACGAAAATATCCCTGAGCGACACTTTCGATTGAGCCCACAATATACTGCTTCGGCATTGAATAAATAACTTGATACCATTGCATATTGGATGTTAATTCAGGAACTGTATAGCTTGGTATATTTCCATTAATAACGGGTGTTGCAATAAATGGATTCGATTCAGAGGGCAAAAAATCGGTGATATAGGTTTTTCCTCCAACATCAACTTCATAACGCCCATTGCCTATCGATTTTCCCGTTGTCGCAACTATCACATCGCCTTTATTAGCGAAATATTCAGAAGAAATATCGCCAACCGAATAACCGACACCCGCCCATGTTAGCGCACCACTTGATGAACGAAAGAAAGATTTTGTACCAACAGATGCAGCATTAGCGCGTGTTGTTGCAGAAATAGCTCGGGTTGTATTATTCACTAAACTCAAATACACAGCATCATTTGCCGCTGTCTGCATGGCGCGTTTCACGACTATTCGCCCTAGAATAGCCGGAATGACAGCGCGTGCTGCCAATAGCGGTAATGCCGCCTGAGCGCGATAAATCGGGTAAAATGTTCCCATTAAAATAAGAAAAATGAGCATTAGCCCCTTAAACCGAGTATGACTGCCCATGCGCATAATAATCCCCAAATGAATATAACCAAGTACCAAAGTTCTGTTATCATAAGTGATTAGGGAGCCGTTAAACTCCCTATCCTTTTTAACTGTTACGCCCCTTTCACCATTCGCAAGATCCAGCGTACTCCTGCAAAACCTGCATAAAGCACAATGATTGATGATGCAACAGCCATAATTCCAACAAGTACAGAATCAAAATTGATTGAATTCGTCAGCGATGATAAATCTGCTCCTGAATTTGTCTCTCCCGCAGCAAAAGCGGCAGCTGATGATAAAAAAGTAATTAGAGCTAAACCTAATTTTGTTTTATTCATTTTGAAAATTTTCATGTTTATCCTTATGCATGTTTAACTAATTTAATAATTGTGCCAATTCTCAATGAAAATAAATAAAGAGAAATGACAGTAGTAAAAGCCAATCCCCAATATTGAGAAGCAATAATGTAATCAATATGTGGCATTGACTCTTGAACCGTTGAATTAATCGTAAGGTTAATAGTTTGACACTCTGCTCCTGATTCAGAGCAAAGCGTTCCTATTATCGAATTGTTATTCGACTGTTCTGACATAGTGAATTTTATTTATTGCTGATAGGAATAAGTTTAATTGACTTAATCTTTAATGAACCAAAATCCCCCACAGTAAATGAACTATCATCTAAAGTATAAAAACCTGCAGCATAAGGTGATGCATCTTTATCAAGTTGGACAATAAATTTTTCAGGGTATACACCGCCATTATAAATATATGCAACTTGCTCTCGGAAAGTTAATACTTCCCCTGTTGATTTGGATATAACCTGTTTATTATTAACTTTGCCGTCAACATCATTAATTTCAATTTTAATCACAGTTAATTACCTTATTTAAAATGGACATGAACTCGTTTGTAATTTCTCATTGAGCAACTTTTGATATAGTGGTGGTATATCAAATCGTAATTTCAAATCGCTAATATGTTCTTCACGAATAATCATCGATAAAATGGATAGCGCATCCCCTTCATAGAAATGAAAGACTTTTGCTAACGTTGCCGAGGCTTGCTTACGCAGCCATTGTACGTTTGCTTCTATAGAGTCAATTGCTTTTCGCATCATCGATTTTGGTAATCGATTTCCTTTACACGGATTGATTTGAGCCGCATAGGGGCATAACCCCACATAAATGCCAGCAAGGTCGAGCAATACATCGATTGATATTTTTTTTAATTCAACTTCTGAGCGATACCAACTTCCCGTCACTTTTTGTTCTAAGGCTTTATCATAGACGCGCCAAAACACACGTGATTGACGTGACCCCACACGTATCATATCTATCGTAAGATTGCCTTCGCCATCATGTTCAAACTCAACTCTGCATTTAAGCTTAGGTCCTTTCCCACCATAAAACGCATCGTCTGCAAAGGCTTTTTTAGCAGCATCGACCGTAAACACACCATCATAATCATCGGTAGCTAAGTCAATTCGATTGATTTGCGTAATATCGAGATGCTTTAACCAACTGTAAACCTCTAATGGCGTGGTTGAACTAAACACATATTGGCAGCCTTTTCCGGGGATTTGGACAAAAAAGGTCTCGTTATTACCGCCCAAATAAACTAGTCCTAATTGGTCATATCCCCCGTCTTCACTATAAAGTGGGAACGCATCAGAATAGCCGTTCCCTCCCTTTCCTCTTGGCGCTCCCATGCTTAATCCAAATACCGTGGCAATCCATGTTTTTAGCCGAGACAGATAACAAGAATAGAGATCCACAAAATACTGTGACTGTTGTTTTTCAGAGATAGCTAATTGAGGAACATCCGAGAAATTGGCTGTTTGATCATCCGTATAGTGATTCGCTTTTGCATAATTTTGTAGTGAGGGTAAATACTCAAATTTATGAAAAAGCGCTCCTAAATTCGGATACGTATCCACATATTTCATTGTGGAAAGCGGCGCGGAAAAAGCAATCCAATCAATAAATACGGGACGCATCGCGGAGGTAACTTTTGACATTTGGTTGTTATGATTGATTTTCGCAGTTGCCACAAAATCATGATAGCCATAATTTTTACGTGCAATCGATGATAAATCCGTAAACCCCACTTTAGCCGCCATGATAAAACTCCCCATAGCTGATAAATTTCCCTGATTTAGCCGTCGTTGGCGCAAGCAAGAAATCACTTTTGAATTGATATAAACATTCTTTGACTAAATCATCGAAAGAGCCGTAAAAATCCCATTCAATCCCAACATTGGCATTGATACCGTAACCTTCAATGTAATCAAAATAAATAATGTTCATTATCAATCACTTATTTTAGGTAAAAGGAATCTCATCTAGAAATTAATAAATTTCAAGATTAGGAATAACAAAAAATATTTACTGAAGAATTAACTAATTAATTTTAAAAATCAAATTCCCATGAATCGAATTAAATTTAACAAAACCATAACATTTATTGGTCAACTTATTGTTTTTAAGGATGTTTTCATCAAAATTACATTTTGCGTATGGTAGTATGAAAATACAAAAAAATAATCTGCAAATATATCAATAGGTTATTTTTTTTCTCTTTTCATTGTGAGTTAACAATAAATTAACATAATGTAATTATTTATTTATTATCAATCTGTTAAGTAATTTTTGTTATTTGATTAAAAAGTAGACGGAATAATTTTCAATTAAGATTATTCTTATCATTTTGTTGCCAAATAATAATTATTGCAACTGTGCACATGTGCAATACACATTATATAAAACTAAAAAAGTATGCAAGTACAAATGTGCACACGTGTAATATTAAACTATTGCATTACAATACATGTGCAAAAGGAGACAGGTTTATGAGCAGAAAAAGCATTGGTATAAATAACGACCGTTATTTGAAAATTGAACGAGCTGCTGTAGATATCACAGCCAAAACTGGAAAGATCACAAAATGGTCTGACATTGTAAACTTCTTGATTGATGAATATTTAGCGGAAGCTAAACAAGATATGATTGCAAGAGACGAACAAGGATCAAAAAAATAAGAACCCAGAAGCCTGTTATCCCGTAGTTATCCTGAAACTACCCCCGTTCTACAGCACGGGGGTTTTAACTATCACACTTCAAGTACCGATATTTTTATTAAGTAATAATCATTTTTAAACAAAAAGGAACAAATTATGAGTACTAGTATTCCATTAAGTTTATGCGTTTATAGTAACCCTACTCAAACAAAATATGATATCGATACAGGATTTAATGCAGAACAAGAGTACAAAAACTTAAAGTCAGCATATATTGTAGGTATACGTGATAAGACAGGAAAAATAATGACTGAAAGCGTTTTTTTATCTGATATAAATGATAAAAAAGATGCGAAGTTAGCAGATGTTTCAGCAGAAATCTTTAAGCAGCATAAGCCAACAAAACATCTTGTACCTAAAATTCACACAATGCCAATCAGTAAATTAAGATTCAATCTTACAAATGGCACAATTAAAGATGCATTTTCCGAAAATGAAATTGATATGCTATATGCTGATTTTTATATGAAAAATAGTATTGATGGTAGAGGTTAATAATTTAATTTAAAAATCAAACTGACATGAAAAAATGGAACTAAGCACAGGAATTACTTGGATATTTTTACTCGTTATGGTATGTGCTTATTTTGGATTGTTGGAAATAAATATGAGGCTTAACTATGAATTTAAATTATATGGCAGGTGTTCTACATTTAGAGAATAGACAAAATGAACAAATATCCGCGGAAGCTGAGCATATATTAAAAGAATTAAATGACATAAAAGATAAATATAAACTTAACGATCATGAATTTTATATTGTAAAAGAATATATGAATGTACTTGAACAATATAATAACACTACATCTTGGAATTTAAGAAGAGCACTTGCCTATGCATCAGATTATTTTATTTCTGAAATAAAAAAAATAGCACAAGATGCAGAACTAGCTATCAGATATAAAGCATTTTTATGATTCGCGCCATACATGCTCTATGTGTAAAAGTGAGCCTTCCCGATTGCGGTAACCCAAAAACATTCTACTCTACCGCAATCGCTCAGAACCATTTTGTAACTACATTATTTTGGAGAAAAAATGATACTTTTAACGTCAACATTCAGTGACTACTTAACACCCGATAATGAAGTCGACACTCCTTATTATAATAAATTTATTAAACAATTTAGTAAGATGACTGTTTCTTGCATGGTTTCACAATGTAATTTAATGCCCGAAATGTTTCAAGAAGATAAAAATATATTAGATAAACACATAGATACTTTTATTAAAGATATGCCCGAGGCAGCAGAACATATTAGAAAAAACTATAAGATGTATTGCCTAGCCGCCAGTGTTTCTCCTGGTGAAATACAGCAAGAAAAGGAAAAAAGAACATTTTCCTCAGACTATTTTCGCAAAGAAGCTGAAGAAAATAAAATTTCATGTAGAGAACTTGTTATTAGAACAATGAATGCAAGTGCCTTCCTGAACTATTTTTTTCTTTTAGAAGAGTCTATAAAAAACATTTACTTAGATATAAATTCAAGCAATGAATACTTAACTGCAAAAAATACAATCAAAAAATGCTTGAAAGGTAAAATAAAACATGAAGACATCGTTGATGAATTCAATAATGAATTATATAAAAGAAGTAAATTTTTCTTAACATTTGAATCTCTGATTGAATTATGGAAATTATTAAATCTAATCAGAAATAGATATGTTCACAACAATAATATTTATGATGACTCAGCTAAATCCCAATTCACAAAACTAGTTGAGAACATTATTAAAGAATTAGAAGGTGATGAGTTGCTCCCCACAGTGAATTACTTCATTGATGCTATGGAAACATTTGAAAATCAATTAAAGAACAGTGACTCCATTATATTTAATGATACATTGGAAAATATAATAAGAAATACGAGTATATTTATTATGGAATCCTTATATATTTGCGAAAAAAACAAAAAATTATAATTTATATTGATTCGCACAATGCACGCTATGTGTAAAGATGAACCTTCGCCATTGCGGTAAAAGCCAAAGACCAGTATACCGCAATGGCTCAGAACCCTTTTGTAACATAGCGTCATACATTATGCGAACCTTGGTATGAAATGAGGAAATCCAGCGCTCTGGCTGGTTAATTGTGTTGGGTTAAATGAGGTGAATAAATATGGATAAACAAAATGGTATGACCTATCTAGAAAAAATTGCTAATGGCAATGCTGGTGAATTTTATTTCGCGTATTGGGTTTCAAATAAGTTCGTCTGGCCTTGTCGAATTCTAGATATAGATATGGGGTTAGATGCACAAGTTGAAATTTATGATGATGAAAATAATTCGACTGGAATGTTCATAGGAGTTCAAGTTAAAACAACAGCTAAAACGTTAGCTGAAACTCCTTCTGTTAGTGTTCCTATAAAAAATGTAGTGTACTGGGAAAGTATTAGTGACCCTATTATTCTTGTTCGTGTCTGCTTTAATAATGGAAATGAACCTCCTTGCTTGTATTGGCAACATTTAAATAAAGAAGAATTAACTAGTCATATAAATAATGGAGCTGACAGTGTCTCTTTTAGATTCACAGAAGAAAATATTTTAAGTGAGGAAGATAAAATAGAATGGATTAAATTATTTTTAAAACCTAATGATCTAGAGTTTATTGAGCAAATTGAAAATATTAATAATAATCTTATTAACTATGCAGAAATGTTTAAAAATAATTTCCCTAACGGTTGGGACTCTTTCAGCCCAGGAGATGAGCTCAATGACTTACTTAATAAACATGATGAGTTTCAACATATTATAAACATTAACCCGCGAATATTATTTTTATCCGATGAAGCAAAAGAACTTCAAGAAAATTATGATGAATATATTTATTTAATTAAAAGCAAGCTAAAAATGCTAATTGATGATTACATACTCTCTAGTAATGACTTTAGATCATCTGTTCCTTTAAACCCATTCATTCAATCTTGCTTTCGCTATTCAATATAGTTCGTTTTACCTTTCTTTTATCTCCGACCGTCAAATTTATACGTTGCTTTAAGATAGCTAAAAATAACCCGTCGGGCAGCACGAAATAATGTTTCGTGCTACACGATAAATCTCCCGTTTTATCGGTGAATTAATACCAGCGTATTAAGCTTTGATCAACCATTCTGCAGATGGTTTATCGCCATTTTCAATAGCCATATCATAATAATCGGTGATAGCAGAAACGGCTTGATGTAAAGCGTAAGCTTTATCATCTCCCCATTGGCGACTTGGCCGATAAGGTCCTGCTTGTTGCGGCGTGTTTATATAGTGGCTAAGTTTAAAATTATAGCCATCAAGCCCTGCCATTTTACCCTTTGAGAGTGTTACTGTTATAGTTGTTGGTATATTTTTCAAAGAAAACCAATATGTGTTTTCATCGTTTGACCCGTGTTCTAAAATACCTTCAGAATCAAATGCATCTTCAATTTTATGTGCCACTATATACGCTCCTTTATTCTGTAACCACACCCGCTATGTGATTACGACCAAACTATATATTGGGTATATTTCCGGCTTTTCAAGCCATATGTAGTTAAATTTTTATCCAATCACCCAAAACCGCTTTAACACAGTGTTGGCATAAATCTAATTTTAACTGCTGCCCATCACCGAAAACTGAACCATAACCGGCTTGACGGTCGATGGATAAAAACTCATGAAACTCAGCATCATAAACGTCTGCATGCCGTTTACAACGGTCACATGACTTCGCTGATACTATAAGAGATTGATAAGTAGAAAAATATTGCATTTTAACCTCATCGCTTCAGCGTTCTTTTGTCTCCGACCATCTTACACCTTAACTGCTGTTAATTCCGTGGATATGAAAAACACGCTGTTCAGGGCGCTGGCGCGGTTTCCTGCTACCCGATAAGCCCCCTCGTTTTATCGGCGAATTCGTGACAGCGTAACATGATACTGTTGAGTGTCGCCTTACATGCCCTGACGGGCATCTGTTGATAATTATGATTGATGTAGGCATACTGAGCTCTGGGAAAGGATGTATTGACGTATGCCTTTTCTCTTGACTCGAGATTAAATTGCGATTAATGAAAACCCCGTTCCGTTAAACTGGTTCGGGGTTTTTATTATTTGTCTTTCAATACGTTAAATCACGGATAATACGCACCGCTCCTCGTAACACTGCGGTGCGGCACGCCTTATCCGCAATTTAATCAGCTTACAAATCACTATTTCTTAACCTGATCCAGTAAAGACGCTAACTTTAAATAATCAAACGCATTATCTATACCTGAATGAAGTAACTGATTGATTTTTTCACTTAATAATAAAAAACGTTCACGTTCTTTTTTCTTTCATTACAAAGTGTTAGCAACCCAGTAATGATAATAATATCATGAGGTAGAAAACTAAAGCCAGTTTCACCTTCTTCGACCTTATTTTCAGCCAGACCGCCCAGCACAATCACATCACCACTTTTTACGGTCACATCGGTTACTATATCCCGTTTAATCAGTGTCGGAGACTGATTAACGCCAGTATCCGTTTTGACGAAGTTAGACAATTGCTGTTGGATTTTCAAATCAATCGCTTGGCTTTTTATCGTCGGCTGAATATCAAAAATGACCCCGCTTGAACGATACTCGACGGACTGAACCGGACGACCATCCTGATACGTCACGCTTGATAAAATCGGCACATCAGAGCCAACACTAAAATTGCCCTTTGAACCGGATTTAACCCGCAAAGTCGGACTGCTGATCACATGAAAGCGCTGGTCAGTACGGAACAACTCAATCATCGCATCCAGATTGCCTGTATTAATGGTAATGAAGTTTTCATAATTCTGCTTTGTGCCGATATTAATCCCCAGCTTGCCGGATAATAACTTAGCTAACAGATTGATCCCGCTGCCTTCTTTCTCAATATCCTGCACTTCAAACACATAGCCTGTCACTACCACTTCACGGGATGGTGTATCAACAGCACTCAGCACACTTTCAACCCGTGATATTTCATCTTTTGTGCCATAAAAAACCAGTTTATCGCCACTGGCAGCAACTTCGCCTTCGGTTTTAAGAAAGCCCTGTAAATACTCAACATCACGATGGATCGGATTATAAACAAAACTCTGTTTAATCACTTTCGGCTCTGGCGGTTTAACTTTAACCAGATAAACAACGTCTTTTTTCTCATAAATACGGATATTCATATTCTGAAAATAACGGATAATAAATTGATTAAAATCTTGTTTTTCAGTCGAATGAAAACTAATCAGGCTGGTATCGTTAGCTAAATTCGGGTCAAGCATGTAAGGCTTTTGCAATACTTCATCATAAATTAGTGAAATCGCTTTCGGCAACGGCACGGCTTCCAGCTTGAAATCCACATTTTTCGCTACTGCGGGTAATGCCAAGAAAATTAATACGCCAAGCCATCTGATCACTGCAAACCTCCTGAATAGTAATTGACTAATTTTCCATCTATTTCGCCCTGTAATAGTCTGCCGTTAAACTGAAACTGACTGCGGGGCTCAAGCCGTAATAGCCCTTGTTTATCCGCCAAAATAACGTATGCCTTCCCTGACTAATTCGCCTGTAATACGCCATTTTGTCGATAAAACAGGTTTAGATGAAACGACAGGCAAGCTGATTGATTGATTAACACCGGAAGAAATCGTGTTAACAGGTTGCACCTGACCGGATTGTTCTAAATTGAGATATTGATTGAAATAGTCGTAAACAAAATATGCTGAAACAGCAATCCCTATAGGGACAAGTACAATTATCATCAATACTTTAGTAGATGAAAAAATCGACTGACGTTTATCAGTTTTGACCGTATTCGGGTTATTACCTTCAACTGATTTATAAAGCTCAAAAATAGCCTTATCATATTTTTCCTGATAGTAATTCATCCGGTTAGATTTGGTAATTTTTGCGCCCTGAAATACATCAACCCGATAACGGTTACTCAACCCTAAAGAAACATGTTTTTGCATTCGATAAGTTGTTTCTATTCGGGCTTTAATAAATCGAGGAATGTCAGTTACTGTCTGATTAATCACCACCAAATCAGACATCACACCTGTTTCTTCATGGACAAAATGCCCGTGTTCAGCAATAAAAGAACGGTGATTTTTCGGGATATCTTTATCACTACCCCAGACGCGCCAAACTTCATCAATCACTACCAAATCGCCTGCCTGACAGAACGTTGCCTGATTTTCAATTGATGGTAAAAAATCCTCATCAATACATTGGCTGTTCTCAACATGCACCAGTGAACCCAATTTATCCGGTGATAGTTTCCTGTTTTGTTTCAGACAGAAATGTTTAATTTTTTCCTCATTCAGCCCGTAGATATTGGAAATGACACGACGACCGGACGCTATCGCCGGCACAATCACAGATTTCACAACTTCATAAGATTTACCTGAACGGGGAACCCCCACATATGCAGTAATCGGCATACAAATCCCCTTACCCGATTATCGGCAGTCTGCGGATAATAAAGCGTGTCAGCATTGCTGATATCACCAGAGGCACACCCAGCGGAAATTGTAATAAATTCAAAAAATACCAGATAGCATCCGGCAAAGAGCCGAAAAGCTCCGCCAAATTGGTTGACTTGGGCAAAAACCAGTCAATAAAAACAGCCCTCTCATCAGCTTCGGCTGAAAGCTCAGGGAATGGTTGTTTCTTATTCACTGCAAACCTCCCTGTAACCAATAAAATCCCCTGATATTGCCGTTGTTGGTGCTAAAACGAAGTGGAATAAACACTCTTTTACCAGTTCATCAAATGACCGGAAAAAATCCCAATTAGTACCAATATTGGCATTGATCCCGTATCCGTCGATGAAGTGAAAGTAGATGATATTCATTAGCTCCTCCATTTGTGCACATTTACATAGTTGCAAAAAGTATAAATGACAAAACAAATGTGCACAAGAGTAAATGTGCACATTTGTAAACATGGAATATTCCAATACAATACAAAAAAAGTGACGGGAGGAGCTATGTCCAGAAAAAGCATAGGGATCAGCAATGATCGCTACCTTAAGATTGAAAGAGCCGCAGTTGACATTACGGCAAAGACGGGAAAAGTGACCAAGTGGTCTGAAATTGTTAACTTTCTGATTGATGAATACCTTCAGGAAGCCAAACTCGATATGATTTCCAAGGATGACAAAGAGAAAAAGTGATTTTCCTTTGGCATAAAAAGAAGTTAGATAAGTTGTCTGAATGCCCCCTGTTCTCCTGAGACTACCCCCGTAGTACCCCCGTAGTACAGGACGGGGGTTTGCCGTGGGTAAAAAGTTACTTTTTCATTTTCAGCACAAAACATGACAGCGTTTTCCCATAGAAGTAATGGGAAAATGGTATCAAGTTAAAAAAGTATTTTTCGGCAGTAAGGACGTCAAAACGTACTCATTTAATTTGGACAAGCAAACGAGGATGTTATGCAAGATTTCATTCAAAAAATCGATTCAACTACGATAGCTGCCATTATAGGTGCTTTCGGAGCCTTGTTAGTTGCTGTAATTACTTTTATCAGTACATTAGTTATTTCACATTTTACAAAAAAGCAACGATTAGGTATTGAAGTAAAATCGAAACACAGGCAAGACTGGATAAACGCTTTAAGAAAGGATATTTCATTAATTTGCACAAAATCAAATTATATAACTTATGATATCCGTGAAATACTCAGAATAGAGCACATACAAAACCAAGATAATAAAAAAACATTCAGCGAATATATTTATGAATATGGTGCAATTAATTCTTCGTATTTTAATGTGAAACTATTCCTGAACCCTAAAGAAGATAAGCACATAAAACTTGATAATGAAATCAATAATTTAAAAGAAAATCTCATGTCATTCATTAATGAAAACCTAAAACCAGACAATCAACTTTCAGAGGATAATACTCTGAAAAATAGAACAAAGATAGAGAAAAATATAGATGAAATAACTTCATTATCACAAAGTATCTTTAAAGAAGAATGGGAACGCATCAAAAAAGGAAACTAATATATGTTTAATATAGGCGATATTGTTCTTCTGAAATCAGAAGAAAAAGAAATGACTGTCTGTGGGGGGAATAATGATGCTTTGGGAAATCCAATGATATTTTGCCAATGGTTTAATAAGGATGGAAATTTACAAGGTGCTAATTTTTATCCCGTATGTCTAATGAAAACAATAAGAACATACAACCAATAAACATACTGATTCGCACAATGCACTCTATGTGTAAAGACGAACCTTCCCGATTGCGGTAAATCCCAAAACCATTCTACCGCAATCGCTCAGAACCCTTTTGTAACATAGCGTCAAACATTGTGCGAACCTAAATGTGAAATGAAGAAATCCAGCGTTCTGGCTGGTTAATCATGTTGGTTCTTCATATTGTTATCCCGTTATTTATTGAGCAGTATTTTTTATCATGCTATCTTTGTTTCTCCATTAATCATGAATGGAGGTTTTATGTTTCAACTATTACTTATACTTTCAGAATTGCTAGTTGCTTCTTATGCGCACAGTTATTGCGAAGAAAAACTAGATGAATTAAAAAAGAAATAAATTAATAAGCAGAATCATGCTGTTGTGGTTCTGCTTTTTTATGTGATTCAAATATTTAACCTTTCGACCATTATGCGAACCTATATTGTAATAGCAAAGTTGTAATGTCCGCTCTGGGCTAAGTTAAGATGTCCGTCACGTAGGCTCACCATTAAGGGGTTCACATGACGGCTTATAGAGCGGAGTTTTTTACCTTGGAAGATGTTAAACGACTAAAAGTGATCCAGGATGTGATTGACCAGCGCCTGCCAACCAAAATGGCAGCACAACGATTAGGCATATCCGCTCGCCAATGCCGACGGCTATTAGTTCGCTATCCTTTTTTTATGTGGGTCATAAGCTAACCTTTTAATTCTTTCTAAATCAAGCGATTCTTGTATTTTAATAGTCCGAATCCCATTTTTCATATAAGAAATATATATCTTAGCGATAAGGTATTGAACGAGTTTTGTTTCACTTGTTGGAATTCCACTCGTTACAATTTCTGCTGCTGTTTTCGCATCTAATGGTTTATTTTCCATTATAATATTTAAAGGAATTCCAACCATATTCCCCCAAGCAAGAACAAATTGCTTGGCTGGGTCCATACTCTCTGAATGGAAACCTTTTAATGCTCTCGCCATTGCATCAACAAGGTCTTCACCTTCCAGTCCTGACTTCATAGATAAAGACTCGAGTGCAATGAGGTTATCTCCGCCATTCATCATCCAACGTATATAATGTTGCTGATTGTATTTGGTCACTATTTCAGCTGAGTTTGTACCACTATAAACACCCCCTGCTTCACCAGTAAATATTGCGCCAGCAAAACCACCGAACACTTTATTTAACTGGACATCTCTATCTAAAGCTTCTTTCCAATCTTTTTCTTTTGAAAAACTTACGCCCATAGCCATCATACATTTCAGGTTGTAAATAAGAACACCGAGGCTGATTTCAGTGTTCTTATTTTTGAGGTTTTAGTCAATAAAAATAGCTGGTTACGGCCAGTCAATCTTAATTTTGACCGACCCGCTAGCATTCCCAAGATACCGTTCCTGCCCAGTTGGAAAAGAGTAGAGAGTCCACGTAATTGGTGTGGAAAGATCCTCCCAGCTACTACCCGTTAACTTATATGTTATATTGCCATGCACATTAATCACGCCAGGAAATGTAGCACCAGACAGATCTTGGAGAGTAGTTTGATTAGCCCTAACTGCGCCAACGGGTTTGTTCTGATCATTCACAAGGCTGATCAACCCTGTCTGTGTAGCAGTAGTCCCCGCACTAGAGGCACGGGTGAAACTAACGTTAACAGAGGGGCTCATACTTTTGTCTCCGCCCGTACAACTTACTTTAAGTTGAGAGGTAGCTGTGCCTAGCACTGTTTCGGTGTTTTGTTGTTCAACTGCGCCATAATTGATTGTTGATGGGGTAACAGCAATAGTACATGTACGGGGAATGTCAACCGTTACGATCCCCGATGCCACTCTAGCCTGAGTTGCATTACAGGCAACTCCAGCTGAGCAATTCAGTAAATAATACGGGTAATTGCCTGGTGCAGCATTAGGGCCTGCAGTCACCTTAAATTGCCCATTGAATGCAGATTTCTGAACCTTATAACTACGACTATTCCCCCACGAAGAGTAGGATGCCCCATAATTGAATGAAGGACAGTTATAAATATGAATAGGATTCGAAACTGTCAAAACTCCATCTAGCGTGATGGATATGGATCCTTTAAGCAAAGTATAAATCTCTGGATTACCTATTGGTTGTACTTCGGATACTATTGTTCCTTGAACAGAGAGAACGAGATCGTTAGCAATCAGAAAACCTTTAGCTGCGCCATTAGAAAGTACTCCAACCTTAGCGACCCCATTGGCTAATGAATTTTGAGCGCACGATTTATCACTATTAGTCGCTCCTTCAAGTGTCGTGACAGAAAGATACCCTGCGGTCATAACTCCAACACCGTTGCCATCAGCAGCCCCTATTGCGTCGCCAGATGCTGAAAAAAGTTGTGAACTTTCTCCAGGCTTTAGCGAAATATCCATACCATTTGAAATAGTTGGAAAGACTATCATTGGTAGCATTAAGGCAACACGATAGGCCCATTGATATCTCTGTATTATTTTTTTATATTTATTCTCACTTTTGCTTTGAGCGAGATAAGATAAGCTGAGAGCTTGCCCATATAATTGTTGAGAGTCATCTTGATTATAGACTTGTTTATCACCATGGAATTTTATCATTTTAATTCTCCTGTCGACCGTTGCAGTCAACGTTTTCTATTCGGGCCATTACTTAACGTAGCTGTATCAACTTTTTGAACTCTGTGATAACTGGTTTCTCAGCCATCGCTTTCTCTTGATCCGTAGGTTACGGTTGTACTTGTTTTGGCTTACTCATGCAGCGATAAGACACTTGCCGAATGGGCATGTCTGCAGACATGGTGAGATTACGTAAATCAAAACTCACTTGGCATTGTTGTGCAGCATCTTCACCCCACTTTACTAACAATTTGCCATTTTCTGGCAACCCCGTGAGGTACACTTGCCCTGAATCGCCCACAATACTGTTGATAGTTTCTGCTCCATCATCAGACACTAATGTTGCAATCGCCCCAAAAGGCACATATTTTGTTTCTTGTTTTAGAGTCATCAGTACTTGATAACCAATACGCGTGGTAAAACTAGCTTTGACTACCGCCCCTTTTGTTGGGTAGACGTTAACGTTTGATTGCACTAAATCCACATCCATCGGTAAGGTACTTGGGTCTAAACCAATGCTATTTTTGTTGTAATCCAATAAATAAGGGGAAACTGCATAACCCCGCCAATCTGTCACGGCCACTCCACCATTCACACTGACACCACTGGCACCGGGAGCACTCACTAACGCTACCGAATCCCCCATTGTACGAGAAAAAGTGACCCCTTCTGAGTGCACTAATACCCCACCGCTGGCATTCATGTTGATATTCTGGCTGGTGTTGCTATAACTATAACCCCCACTAATGCTGCCCTTGTTTCCTTGGTAACCCACATTCACGTTACTGTTAGCCGTTTGCTCTTGATTTCCCCAACTTTGAGAAACGCTGTAAGACAGCTTACCGTCCATCACACTACCGCTTAGCCCTGTATTATTCTGAGTTCGTCCATTATTATCATGGGTCATTGAATAGGTGGCATAAATCGATTGCAGATTTTTATCCTGTGCAAATAGGCTAAATGGCACATTAACATTGAATGATAACTGTCGGTTTTCTGGCCAATTTCCTCGTGGGTCTTTCACACGGTCAATGTTATAGTTCACACCATAGCCGATCCCCTTAATGCTGTTACTATAGCCCAATGAAAGCCCAGTTAAGGTTCGGTTACTTCCCCAGTAATCATCGCGATTTGCCCGAAAATGCAGTGAACCATATTCCGCCATTTGTTGACTCAATTGTGTCTGGAAACTGCTGCGACGACGCTGTAAAGTCCACGGGATCAGCCCTTCTTCAAGTCGATAACCTTGACTATTAAATTCACTAAAGCTGTAAAAATGCTCGGTTGAGTAACGCAATGCGGTAAGATCGACAGATGTGCCCGTCGACATCAAACTTTTTGAATAACGAATACGGTAAGATTGACCAGTTTGACGATCACTGCCTTGCTGCGCTGCACCACTAAATTTGGCTGATGAATGGGTCACATCCGTTGACAGTGCCCCGAAGTTCCCTAAAGAGAATCCACTTCCCAAACTCAAGGATTGATAATCTTTCGCCAATAACGTTCCACCGTACAAAGTGACATTATTGTGTAAACCGTATACCGCGGTGCCTAATACAAAATCTGAACGGCGAGAGTCTGTAGTCAAATTCCCATCATAACGGCCGGAGGCGAGTTCATATTTCCAGCCCCCTGGCCGTAGCATCACTGGCAATGAGGAATAAGGCACTACAAATTGACGTTCGCTACCATCCGCTTCGGTGATAGTCACATCATAGTCACCCGACAATCCTGCTTGTTGTATGTCATTAATATAAAATGCACCGGGAGCCACGTAGGTCTCATAAATAACGTTACCATTTTGGCGCACCGTGATACGTGCATTACTGTTAGCCACACCGCTTATCGTCGGTGCATAACCCCGCAGTTGAGTGGGCAACATTTGCTCGCTAGAGGTCAGCTGTACCCCTTTGAAAGGAACGCCATCGAAAACATCGCTATACGTGCTGGTTTCGCCAATCACCAAAATTGAACGTAATGCGCGAATATCGCGGGATAGCGTGGTGCTTGAAAAGCGGGTTTGCGTGTCTGTGGAAGAGGATTGGTTAAGCCCCCCACTGTATTCAAATCGCGTATGCGTCAAGGTGCTGCGTAAACGCCAAGGCCCCGCATTTGCCCCTGCACGTACCGACGCAAACAGGTTATTGTTGTGGGTTTTTAGTCCTTGACTATAGCTATTTGTCGAGCGCCCAGCACTGAAATTATAGTTAGCCATCAGCGCGGGGATCCCCTCATCCCACAGTGAGGGATCTGTATTGCGGTACACACTCGGTTTCATGGCAACCTGTGGCACACTGATGTCCAATCGCAGCCGCGCCAGATCTAATGTTGTCGTCGCTTGAGGGATCAGCGAACCAATATTTAAAATGGGCTCTTCTGCTGGTAAATTTTTGAGATCGGGAATCTGTGGCACATTCACGCCAAAGGACTCAAGTTGAGCAGGAGTGATTTCAGGAACCACATTCCCCTGCTCTGTTTTCACAAAGTTCATCGTATATTGCCCGGTATCTTGTTGGTTCACAAACACCGATACCGTATATTCTCCCTCGGCCACACCCCCTACTTGTGAAAAAGCCGACAAATCCACATCCGTACTTTCGCCAACCACTCCCAAAAAACTGGGGTCAAAGTAATCATCTGCCAAGGTAGGAAACGTGGCAACAACGAGTAACCAGACTAGTGGATGATAGTGATAAATTGACTTTAAATTGTTATTATAAATTGCTTTATTTGATATTTTCATAATTTCACTCTATCTCGCTTGTGCAAGGAACCCCCCGTTGCTAATTGGCATCAGGTAATTTTTTTGTCAATTTCCGATTATTGTGTTAGATGACGGCTGTTTGCTTCATAAGTACCACCTTTGTCATCAATCAGTTGCCAACGCACTTCATTATTGGTGGCACGATTATCCAGTGGCCAATATTGCTCACTGAACGGAGCTATCATGCGAGCATTGCTTATATCTACCGCTTTTCCCCCCAATGAGAGGGAACTAAAAGTGACATAAAATGGTGTCGGATTTTTAACGATGAGCTGGGTTTTCGTCTGTGAAAACTGTAATTGTTCTTCGACTTTCTCAATCTGATAATCAGGTATCCCCGCAGGACGATAAAACAGTTTTAGGTTATTTTGCAGCACCATCGAAAGTTGGGCAGCATTGTTATTCGTTAACGTTTTCGGATCTGCTTGCGCAGGGATTGCCGTAAGTGATAAGACCTCGATTGTTTCTTTGTCCTGTGCTAGCAAATTATGTTTCTGGCGGATACGCAATGTTACCGTTTCTCCCGGTTCGAAACGCTGCAACGGGGGCAACACGATAAAAGAGCCAATACCTTGGGTTTCGTCTGAGTTTAAGCTTGGTGATTTGCCTTCATCTTCGGGCGAGCTAGGTGCTTGTCCTTCCCACGGCAAAATTAACGCCTGTAATAAATACGCCGACGACGTATTGTTCGTCACACTATAAGTCACACCATTTTTGGCATCATGAGGATAAATCACCCGCGTGGTACTGAGCGTGATGCCATTCATCTGATTAGAAATATTATCTGCCTGTACAGGAGCCACGAAGGCCACTAATAATAGCATGAGCCCCACGAAGCCCTCCCGACGGATGATAATGCTTTGCTTATGGATTAACATCTTCCGCTCCTGTTTGCACGGTAGCCTGATACATCTGGCTCATGTTGCCAAAATCACCGATCACCGCCCATTGCGCTTGGGTCACTTTGCCATGGACTGAGTAATGACGGGTTGAAAATGGGGCGAGCATGGGCTCGGCATTACGAAGATCGACCCCATACTGATCTGTTTTTAATTGTGCAAGCGTCAGGTAATAAGGCGTTGGGTTAGTGACCTTTAATTGTTGGCCTTTCTGGCTGAAAGTTAATTTACGCGCCGCCTGCTCCACGGTGATGGGTAAATTAGCGGGGCGATAAAACAGCTTGATTACATTACGAACGCCAACGGAAACTTGTGCGCTGGTCATGTTTTCATCGCTATTAGCCCATTTTTTCGTGGAAGGGATCGCCAAAAAGCTGAGATAAAAGACAGATTCACGGTCATTTGGTAGCTTTTCTGCACCATTGCGCACAACCAGTGAGGTATTTTGGCTCAAGGCTTCTAACCGCGACAACGGTGGCGTTACTAAAAATGGAGGGGCTGGCATATCTGCATTCCCTTCCTGAGTGTTCATCACATCCACTTTTACCAAATAAACTTGCTCGCTATTATTTTTAATAGCCACTTTGGCACTATTATCGCCACCATTAAACACGACTCGAGTTTGTGTTAAACGCAATCCCCCTTCGGCTGCCAATGAAGTGACAGTAAATACCGCAGACATCAAGATGACCTGCAATTGGACACAACGGAAAAAACGATGGGTTAACATATCTACCTCGAGGCTAGTTATAAGCGAAAGTAAAGGTCACGGTCGATGTTAAAATACCGCCATTTAAATTGGCATTTGATGCACAGGCACCACAACTTAATTTGGCATTAAACGTTAAATTCCCATTCAAACCGATGACGCTATTTGTACCACCAGAAGGCCAATTTTTGGCATCCACTACCCCACTTTCAGCAAGGTTAGTATTCTCAGACCACCCTGAATTCCCTGCTGTTGACAGTAAAATGCCGTAGCCTTTCGCACTACTTGAAGCATCTGCAAACAATTGTGTTCCTTGCATTGAACTTGATGTACCAGATACCATAATTTTAGGCTTCATAAAGTAGCCATCACACTTCGATATCGTTAATGGTATTTCAAGGGATTCATTCCCCGCGGCAACGGAGTCCCGCATCACTGGGTCACCATTGTTAAATTTAAAATTTGGTGGAACAGAGATATCACAACCGCCTCCGTAAAAGGTAGCGAGAAATTTGACATCTTGAGATGCTGTGCCTGCATGAAGCTCAGCCATTGGCAATAACAGCCCAGTCATGAAAGTGAGTAACGAAAATTTTAATGTTATTGTCATAGGGTGCCTCAAAATCAGCCTAATCTTGTCTTAACTCGATAGCGCCTATTACCCTATCGAGAATTTGTATTCTACTGATATAAAAAATTAAAAGTGATCGAGGCGTTCAATGCGCCACCTTTCAGTTTAGTATCCACACATCCCCCGCAACTTAGAGTGGCTTTCATTGGGATTGTACCGTCCAAAACTGAGGCAAATTTGGTATTCCAATCGTTACCTTTGGCACTAATGGTGTCATTTTTGGCAAGATTGTCATTTTGAGCAAAATAGGTATTTCCCGCAGTTGATAGCAACACGCCATAGCCTTGGCTGGTGCTTGTCGGGGTGATAAAAAGGTCTTCACCTGAACTCGAGTCGATATCACCGGTCACTTTAATGGATGGGGTTAAACCATATCCATTACAGGCATCTAGCTTAATATCAAACATTTCAGAAATACCATTTTCATTGATAATATCGACAGCTTGTACTTCTCCAAAAGGCACAGACGGCGGTACTGAAATATCACAGGCGCCACCCACAATGCTTGCGGTGATGGTGGTGGTGGTAGTTTGTGCAGCTATCGCTGGATACCCCGTGAGCGAGATACCTAACACACTTGTAAGCAATAACATGGAGGTTATTTTTTTCATGTGTTGCATATTCTTGTCCTATTTGTTGTTACTGAAAAATAAGATTAAAAGTTAATGCTGCAGAGAACTTTCCGGGCACTGCATTGCCGTCAATAGGTCCGACTAACCCCACTAAAAAAATTTCTTCAACTTGATGATGGTTGGCTAAATTTAATGGCGTCAGGAACACTGGCTCACCTCGTTTAATAGCCTTATCTAATTGGAAAAAATCTCCCAATGATATTGGTGTGCCATCACTCACGCGCAACATAAAACCCACACTGTTCGGTATACCATCAAGAAAGATGCTGTTTTCGCTATAAGGAGTATTGCCGTCCAATGTTAATTTAGGGGTCAGCTCTGCTGTTTTATCAACACACAATAATTGTGCTCTTAATGGTTTAATTTCATAGGTCGTCGTTCCCCCTTGAAAAGCGGATGTTCGCTGAGGGGTAAACTCCAATGAGCTGGGTAAGCGTATCTCGCATCCTATATCATCGTTAATCATGGCACTGATTTCTGTTTCATTTCCTTTAGCAAAAGCCCCCCCACATAAGAAGAGGAAGAGAAAGCCAAGGTGTTTATTGTACTTGCCCATGTGATACCTCCGCTCCACCGTAATCATTAATGGATATCCACTCGACGGCGCCTTGTTGAGGTACTTGGTGGTAGGTATAATCACTGAAAGGTGCAATCATGTTGTTATTAAGTTTCACACTTAATGGCACATTTTTATCGCCAATTTTGAGGCCTGTTAACGTGATATAATAAGGCGTTGGATTTGAAACTTTGACCCCCCCATTCGCGCGGGTAAATTTTAGTAATTTAGTCGCTTGCTGCTGGGTCATCCCCAGATTATTAGGGCGATAAAACAGTTTAATTACATTCCCTGTTGATACCTGTACTGTGCCACCGATATTGTTTTGTGGCTGCTCTAAATTATTTTCACTGGTTGGAATCGCTACCGTGCGTAAATAAAAGACTGACTCTTTATCTTGTGGTAAAACGGTGGCTTTTTTCATGACGCGCACTTGATTCGTAGTACCAGGCTCTAAACGAAATAAAGAAGGTGATACCAAAAATGGTGTTTCTCCTTTATCACCGAATGGGTTGTTTAGCACTTGAGCTTTAACAAGATAAGGGGTTAGTGATTGACTTGAGCTAGTAACACCGACGCTGACTCCTCTCGTATTGTCATTTGCAGTGAAAATCACTCGAGTGGTATCGATGGCAATGCCTGCCAACGAGGTTGTAGATAACCATAGCAGCGTACTGCATAACCCTTGCACTAATCGAATGTTTCGCATTTACGGATCCTCAACTCTTTCACGAGAAGAAGGCAAGGCAGCTATGCCGCCTTACCCAGTTATGCTCTGTCGACTTAATAGTATTAGTCAACGATGTAAGCGATCAGAACTGGCGCGCTATATGCACCTACATCTGGAGTTGCTGTGGTTGTTGCCATACCTACTTTAAATGTATATTGACCTTCAGTATTGCCCGCACCAATATCAACTACAGGACCTTTACCATTAGTGATGATGGTATTGGCATCATCTTGAATCATAAAACCAACAGTTTGTGAATCATTAGCAACGAACACATTTTGCTCGTTATTACCCGTAGAGGTAATACCTTGAATAATCAATTCACCGTTTTCACCGTCAGCACAGCCAACTAGTGTCACAGGCATATCGACAGCTTTAGTGATGGCATTAATTGCAGGGAAGCTTGCGTCTGCGCCACCAACTTTATTATTGAAAACACCGACGTTTAATATTGATTTGCCTCCGTTGATAGTGACATCACAGGTAGTTTTAGTCAGGATCCCTTGCAGTGTCACTTCTGCAGAAGGTGCTGCCATTGCATTCAAGCTAGCGACAGAAAAACCAGCTAATAGAGCAGCAGAAAGCAGGTTAGTTTTAAACGACATAATTAAATTCCTATTGAATCAGGTTAAATAATAAATTGAGATAAACATTCAATTTTAAGAGTCATTGATTAATACCTCTTTATTTCAGTCCATAGAAATAAAGGTCATGCTCTTTTACCTTTAGTCCAAAAGAGCATTGCCTTTACCTCAGTGTAGTTTTAAATAAACATCAGATTTGTTGAATTTAATCAAAATTAAAATATATTTTCTCTATAATTCTAAGTGCATTTAGGTAACAAAAAATCAATCAAAAAAGGTCATACGTACACTTAAGTTACTGTAATATAAAAATACACTTAAGCATGTGCTTTATTTAAGCTAATTATAAATGAATAGGTCTATTTAAATGTTGCTATCAATATCAGAGTATCCCATATAGAATTGGCCATATAAAAAATAAAACATATGAATTAATTGTTAGATTACAGAAAAGCTCTTTATTATAGGGAGTCATGGCATTGCTATTTTCAGTTTATAGCACCTTGTAATTCTTTTAATTCAATAAAGCACTGCTATCAGCATAATTTTTTAAATCTTAAATAGGAGAATCGATTTAACATCCGACTAATAAATTTTTCTATAGGTACAGCAAATATATTCAATATCAATATAAGAAAATCTAAAATCATACGAGATACATTACGTTCACACGTGAAACTTGCTATTGAAAAATATCAAGTCACTCAGTTACCCCCCTTTCCTATCATTAAACGCTGAATAAATTTCGTCACTGATAGCCTTAGAGTATATTTGACGCTGTGTTAAGTTAAGAAATTTTTGTGAATGTAACAGCTTCATATTATACCAATCCTAATCCCCCTAACTCCAACCTACATCAGCATCAGCATCACTTAAAAATACACGTTTTCTGTGTTTTCTTATTACTAACCTACGTGAGATTGCCTACAAAATCAAATTTCTAAAAAACACAAAGCCAATAATTTACTACAACGAGTAAACGAATTTTTGTGTACAAAAAATTACAAATGGCCTGAATATGGCATTAACAGGCAATCTCACGGAACAGTCTATTATGAATCATCTTTAAGTGACGAAATATAACACCAAAAATGAACATGTCAGGTTAAGAGAAAAGTTATTAATTTTTAAATTAGAATATTTTAATACTTTTAAATAAAATATATAGCATATCCAAATTAGATAATTTGATAATGATTTTTAAAAAAACACAATATTCTTATTTATCATAATGATAAATAAATTACCTCAGTGATATACACAAAAAAAACTATATCCAACTGTGTCTATATGTAAAAAATATCATGCTTGATTGTATTTTTAAATTTTTTTGCATTATCAGTTTTATGAAAACTACAGCGGCAATAATAAAAATGGATATTAAGGTCAAAGACATTTTTTATGATGACTTAAATATTTTTTATATAAAAATTATTTAGCGAGCTATCATATATTTCACTAGAGCGTGTTGATATTTCCGGTATAAAAATCAGTAAATGGGTTGTTATAATGGTTTCACCAAAATTCAAAATACAGAAAATGACTATGCCTAAAACCATGTAAACAGAGCAACAGGGCCGTAGACCATTTCAACTTATGCTAATATGGAGGCATTTGAACACCGAATGACCTTTGAAAGAATATTATATTGCGTGCAAATAGATTGCCTCTGGAGAGCGGTTTATAAAGAACTTGGGGATTGGAGAAAATATTTTGATTTTTTAACCTCTCCCCTCAAGAAAGTATCATTTTTCGGATCGACAATAAAAATTTTACTTCATTGTCACATTTCGCACGAACTCCTTGCGGAAGAGCATACTATAGTCTTTCCCATAGAATTTCACGTCTGACACCTGATTAGCAGTAGCCATTTTAGTCATGGGGGAAGTGCCAAAGGTCTCTTTCAGCGCTTGCTGAGTTTTAGGTTGAATCAACCAGTTAATAAAAACAGCGGAGGCATTTGGGTGTTGACTATTTGCAGCGATGGTTACAACATTCCCTCCCCCTGGCATACCAAATTTGGGGACATAAAATTTTAATCTTGAAGTTATTGCTCCATTGTGTTGCAAGCCTAGCATATGATCTTCCCAAGCTGGAACCAACATCAACTCTCCATCATTTAAACGTGTGAGACTATCGGCGCCAGATGCGGTTTGCGTAATACTAGATTTGTTTTTAGTAAACCACGCCCAGCCAGAAGACCAACCTTTAATCACCTTTGGATCAATCTTCGTTGCACTGCTATCAAACTCACCGCTTTTGAGTGTGACAATACGCTGAATGAAGGCTTCACCAGCGCCTCCGTTATTGGGATCGTTATATCCAAAACGATTGGGATTTGCATCGATAAACGCCTGAAGGTCATCGAGTGTTTGAGGAAGAGCTTGATCGCCAAATTGTTTGGGATCATAGGCGAATCCAGTTTGATTTCCCCAAAAAGCGACGGCATACCCCTGTGTATCGATGTTTTGTATTGTATGAACTCCATTCTCATAGCCTGGGAGCCAGTCAACTTTACTGATTGCATTAGCTTTTAAAGTAATAGGCAGTTGAGCAATGGATAAGGCCATTACATCAATTTTACCACTCTGTTTTTTTGATTCGGCTAAAAGTTTATTCATATTTCCATCAATGGTTCCTTCTGAGATTTGTACTTTTATTCCATATTCATCTTCGAATCCCTTCACAAAATTACGCCACTGCGGCTGCAAGTACCAAATGTTAAATGTAACCTCTCCTTCTTGTTTTGCTTGCTTTATCACCTCATCCCAGTTAGGAAAGGAATTTTTATCTACATCTTGAGCGTAAGAGGTTGATATAACTGCGACTCCCAGTAAGAGCGCCAATGATATTTTTTTCATAATTTGACTACCTCTAGTGAATGTTATGCTTTTCCTGTGGATTGAGACAAATAATTGCCTTTTAACAGGCGCTCAATAATTATCATCAATATAACGTTGGGTATCACCAAGATCATTGAAACAACAGCGGCATCTGGACGTACAAAGGAATACCCTAAGAATGAATACAGTATCGTGGGAACAGTGATAAAATCTGGCGAGCCCAGTACAAATGAAATACTAAACTCTTCTAAACTTCGAACCAGACAAAATATTAATGAAGCCAGTAGACTTGGCTTTAGCATGGGTAAAAAAGCATTGCAGAACGTCCCCCAAAAACTAGCTCCCATGTCACGCGACGCGTCGATTATGTCTTGTGGTATCGACTTGAACCCCGCTGACATTATGCGAATTGAGTAAGGGAGCGTAAGAACGGTATGGCCAATTACAATGCTCATAAAAGTATTACTGATATTTAAACTTATTAACATTGAACTGAAGAAGATACCGATAATCATGCCCGGCATAACCAGTGGAATGAGCGTTAGCATTTCCGCAACTGCTTTGCCTTTAAATGTCATTCTTCCGAAAGCATAGGCTGTAGGTGTCGCAAGCAATAAGCTCAAAATAGCAACAGCAGGAGCGATGGTATAACTATTGAAAAGCGCGGTTGCTAGCGATGTTTGTTCCCAAACAATTTTCCACCGCGCTAAAGATAATTTTTGAGGAAAAAGGTCTGGATAACTCCATGGGTGTTGTGGGTCAACCAAGGACCACAAGATTGCCATAGTAAAAGGCAAACCTAACCAAACAACATTAATGAAGATGAAAAAAATCAATGAAATTTTTACAACTTTCCGTCCATTATTGGTCTTTATGGTGTTCATTTAACCTCCCCCTTCTTGGTAGCCAACGGGGTTAACACAGTCGCAATGAGCAGCGTTCCAATCGCGGAAATTAACATTATTATGACGGCAATAACGGCTGAGTTATTCCATTCACCGTATTCCATTGCGGTAGCTTGCATCAGGCGTGCAAGGGAGTAAGTGTTACGGGGGCCGGCCACAGAGAAGAATGCAAAATCCCCCACCGCACCAATAAAGATAAGTATTAGAGAAACTTGTACCGCGGGGAGTGTTAGAGGGAAGACGACATCTACGAATCTCCGCCATCTATTAGCACCGAAATTACTTGCCGCATCAAGTATCTCATCTCTAATCGAATTGACAGCACCGCCAACTAAAATCAATGCAAAAGGAAGGTTTTTCCATATTTGAAGAATGATAACCCCCCATCCAAAATCATCATTTTGCATACGCAATGGGGAGTCTGTTATTCCCAACAGTTGAAGTAAACTGTTTATCACTCCATGATAGGCGATGATATTTACAAACAAAAATGCAGCCACTAAACCTGGAATGAACATGGGTGCTCGAAGCACTCCGATCACAACCTCTTTTCCGTACATGGGTTGTCTTAGCCAGAGTGCGATAGGATATGAAAGCAGAACTGCACCAAACGCACCAAGCACCGAAACTTTTACGGTGTAATACAACGCACTAAGTAAGACGGAGTCACCTATGATGTTTGCCCAAAACGCCAGTGAAAATTCACTTTCCCCCGTCATGTTAAATAAACCGAAGCTTTGGGTAATAACGACATAAAAAGTTGATCCCATCAGAAGAAGGATCGTTCCAAGCCCTGTGCTCATTAATAGCCATGCCTTTACCTCATTTTTCCAATTCATCTCTTCCCCTCCGTAACCGGCTCTAAAAAGTGAATTGCATCCTCTGGCAAGTAAAATTCGGCACGCTCTCCGATGGCAATAGGCGGTTTCTTCACAAGCTGCAAACGAACTGAGAGTGATTTATTATCGTTGGAACCCCACGCTTCAGTGAGATTGCCCATGAATGCCATTTTTTCTATGACCAAAGAAAATCTATTTTGGATAGAAGATGGGGCTTGAACAAATTTCGCATCCTCAGGACGCCAACAAATATAGCAATGTTTTGCTGAGGGAGGATTTGCGGATTTAACATAGAAGTTACCAAGCTTGCAGGCGATACGGTAGTATTCTGGCTGCTCAGCGGGTTCAACATGTGCCTCATCAATATTCGCTGCACCAATAAAATCCGCAACAAAGCGGCTGTTTGGGCGGTAATAAACATCCTCTGGCGAGCCCACTTGCGCAATACTCCCTCCATTTAGCACAACGATTTTATCTGATATAGACAAGGCCTCAGCCTGATCGTGCGTGACATAAATCGAAGTTAGTTGATAGAGGCGTTGTAGCTCTTTAATTTCAAACCTCACACTTTCACGTAATTTCGCATCTAAGTTAGATAGTGGTTCGTCAAACAAAACCAAATCCGGCCTAGTGATCATCGCTCTAGCCAAAGCTACACGCTGTTGCTGTCCTCCTGATAGTTGTGATGGCATCTTCAAACGCTGCTCTACTAAACCGACTTGTTTTAGGGATTCTTCTAATCTTTCTTGTTGGTTGCTAATGGAGACTTTTTTTTGCTTCAAGCCAAAACAGATATTGTGTGAAACGTTGAGATGCGGAAACAAAGCATAAGATTGAAAACACATGGCCGTGTTTCTTTTTTCTGGTGGAAGGTTTGTTATAGGCTTGCCATTTAAAATGATCTCTCCACTATCTGGTTGGTGAAAGCCACTTATCATTTTTAACAAAGTGGTTTTTCCACAACCACTCGGCCCGAGCAAAGTGACAAACTCCCCCTCTTCAGCGGTAAGACTGATATCGCGGGCGGCATAAAAATCGCCAAATTGCTTTGTAACACCTTTTAATATCAGGGTAGACATTATCGGCCTTCCTTAATCGAAATAATTTCTTATTAAATTTACATATTAAATGTTATATTAATGTGATTTAGCTCATCAAAATAAAACAAAAGTAGAAATTTAATTTTAACCATATTGAAATCAACTATATACATGGCACATATAAAGTTAAAGACTTAAATGTTATTTTACATATTAAATTTAAATGATAAACTTAATCGAAAATAAATTGAGGGTTTTATCATGGATTTTGAATTTCATAGAGCAAAAGAAGGTGTTGTTTTAGCAAACAGTCACCGAGGGTATGCCAGCAAATACCCTGAAAACACCATGCCTGCATTCATTGGTGCATTGGAAGCTGGTACACATTGCATTGAGATAGATATTCACTTAACCGTAGATAATCAAATCGTGGTTACTCATGACCATCGTATAGATAGAGTCTCAACAGGAACGGGTTTTGTTGAGGAGATGACGTACACACAACTGTCTCGGTATGATTTCGGCGTAAAATTTAATAACAAGTTTGAAGGCACAAAAATACCGCTACTGAAAGATGTTATAAAATGGGCTGTGGCCAATCAGGTTGGATTGATTGTTGAAGTTAAGCAGCGGCGTAGAGTTGATGAATTTATTGAACATCTAGTCGACGTCTTAAGTTCAGTTCCGAATGCGATATCACACATTCAATTACTTGGATTTAATCACGTATTAATCAACAAAGTAAAAGAAAAGATACCGCAATTAGCATTGCAGGTTGTCACTATTGAGCGATACAATGACCAATTAGCTGCCGTTTCTGCCTCAAATGCAAGTTGTGTTTGTGTGGAATATGAGTATACACATATCGACGATTTGAGAGCATATAAGGCGGCGGGGTTGGGTGTACGGCTGTACTTGCATGAAAATAAAAACGGCATCGCCCCTTTAGAGCAATATCTACTTAAATTTGGCTGTGACTGTCGTGCTGAAATCATTGAATGGCTTCAAGAAGGCCTTATTGACATTCTCAGTCATGATGATATTCCGTATTTACAATCTTTAATTGAGGATGCAGGGCTACAATGGAATTAATTTATAGTATCGGAAGTTGTCAATGACAGATAAACCAGAAGTATTGGACCTAAAGCCAACTCAACGGTTACTACTGGAATTAATTCGCAGGTACGGACCGATTTCCCGGGCCGAGTTAGCTAAATTATCCAACTTAACACCTGGCGCGATAACACAACAATGTCGTGAGCTCATTTTTTCTGGGTTAATTGTTGAAGGTGAGAAGAATATTGGACAAAGAGGCCAGCCTTCTCTTCCTCTAAAACTAAATCCCGGAGGAGCTTGCTCAATTGGCGTCTCCTTTAGTTCTGGTTTTATTGATCTTGCGCTTGTTGATTTTTGTGGAAAAAAAATTTTCAGCACATCAGAAGTACATCTAGAAAACCAACCTCTCATAGCCACTCTTGACCAAATTAAGAAAATGGTTAATAGCACGCTAAAAAAATTGAAGCTTCAACATGCCAGGATCCTTGGCGTAGGATATGCTGTACCCGGCTTCGTGAAATCAGATGGAAAAAAAAGACAATGCGTTACTTGGCTAAAAAGCTGGCGCGATGCCGATCTGCAAGCTGAATTTCAGGCTAACCTCCCTTGGCCGACTTGGGTTGAGAATAACGCTAATGCTGCTGCTATTGGAGAATTGTACTCAGGTCAGTGGAATCAATACCGAGACTTAACCGTATTAGAACTAGGATATGGTATAGGTGCAGGGATTATTGCAGATCATAAATTACTGACGGGCGGCTTTAGAAATGCTGGCGAAGTTGGTATGGCCTTTCCTACTGGAACCCATCGGCCATCTTATAAAGATTTGCTCGGCACTCTCAGTGCTGCGGGTTACGATGAAAAGGAATTGCTTGGTCTTATAAAGAAAAAAGATATAGTTATAGAGACTTGGTATCAACGGTCATTAAAACAACTTGAAGACACTGTTTTAGGATGCCTTCAATGGTTAGACCCACAACTTATCATAATTGGCGGAGCAATGCCGAAAGAGATAACTTCTCGCTTTGCAGAGGATATCACGGATTGGTTGCAGTATCGTCTTGATCCGGAAAGACCTATGGTTAAAGTAGTTCATTCATCAATAGGTTCAGAGAGTGCCTCGCTTGGTGCTGCCATGCTATCTCTATATCAAATAATTAACCAATGATTGAAGTGCCCCAATGTGTAAAAACGAGCATCTAATCTATATAGGCAAGGTTTTATAGACTTTATACGGGGTATCAGTTTAGCGACAAATCGCTGATTACCACAGTGCCTTTTGAATCACTGACGCACGACAGAATAATCTGGCAGGTACCAGTATAAATAACCGGTAACTACCAGAGCAGCTTAAGCACAAATTAATTATTACTTGGTGCAAGTTCGATTAGCCATTTGTTCCAATTATTTTCATCTAATTGTTGAGTTGTACGTATTTTCCCATAAAACAAATCATAGTAAATTGAGTGGTTAAATAAATACAAATATTCATTTGGTTGATTTGGTGATAGCGGATTATCAACGTAGTACATTGCTTGTAAATGACCTTTCATATCCTGTTTAAATAATGTGGCTTTATTTTCTGGGTCGCAATCAGTTCCCCAACTTGCATCGTTGTAAAAACCACTTATTTGTAAGCAATGTGGTGTGTCTGAAATAGGAGAATATTGAGCTGAATATATTTGTATTAAGCTGCCATAGCGAGGCGAATCAACTACCTTTGTGATCAAACTATCTATAAAAATATTTTTGGTGGTTACTTATTATTGTGTATTTTTCTTATTTTACAAATTAAAAGGTCAAAAAAAATTATTCGTTGAATATTAGCTATTAATTGATGATTACTTTTTTAAAAGCAATCTTAATTTGAAAGAAATAAAGCCAATTAAACCATTTAATAATGAACATTCCATAACGATATAGGTTTAATTGCTCAATGGAACTAAAATTCGCTATGTATTCAATGTGTGGTTTTTCATGATAAGGGAGTATAAACGGGAAGCCCAAAAATTTTATGGACGGTTTATGGTAACTTTACTCCTGTGAAAATATCATTCTAAGTTATTGCAACTTAAAGCAACTACCGTCAATCGCTTAGAGTATGAAGTTGCAGTCAATATTCCTATTTCAATAAATATCACAAAATAAGCGTTTGTAAATAATTCTGTTTATTTATCCTTCAACAAATGAAACCGTTTAGATAGCCTCATGAATACATGTTTTGCTTTCCCTAATGTTTTGATTATTTATTATTCGTCACAAAATAAATTTGTCTGAATACCGATAAGGTCTTCTCATCGGTACTCTTTCCTGCATTATCGGGGGGATGCAAAGTAGGAAGGCACTGTAGCATTTTACTTGTTCTTTCATGTTTACTGGCAGGGTGTAATGCCATTCAGCATAACTATAAACTTCTCATGTTACTCAATGCTCAGCGCCCTTCTTTAAATGAAAGAACTAGTTTTTCCAGCCTAAACTCTTTTTCTTCATTCTTTTAAATTCGTTCCGCACATTTTCAATTATATTTATTTGCCCTTTTGTCGGCTCACCCTCTAACATGATGACTTTCTCCAATAATGATAGGAATGTCTCAACCATTGCGGGCGTAAACTGAGTAATACTTAATTTCAGTATATGAGGGATACTTTGATCAAAGTTTATTTCATTATGTACAAGGTGTGATGATGAAGAAAACAAATCCACCGCATCTTGAGTTTCTAGATTAAAATTCTCTATAAACAGGTTAATAACCGTTTGTTTTTGTTCACGGGATATTTCACCTTCCTGCTTCAATGCACCAACAATAATGACCGCAGCGGCTTCCGTTGCCGTCGACAAATTATAGATTGGTTTTACCCCATATTGTTTTTGCCACTTTCTCCGTCGGGCCCAAGTAAATGGATTAAAGGAATTAAGGTCTACACCTGAGTTTTGTAATGAATGTAGCGCCCATACAAGCGCAGCTAATGCTGAAATTGCTGCTATAATAATATGCATACTAAGACCTATCCGATATCCTTATGACTTTGTTGTTCAATTTATCTTAAATTAGATGCAATAAAAAAGGGATGATGCTTAATGGAATGGGTTCACAAGTTAAGCTCTTTTTCTTCATAAGTCAAATTATTATGGGCAGAAAAATGTGAGGTAAAAGTAACGAAATAAAATCAAAAAATATACACAATATTCACACACTGTTTGTTAATCGATTTTTTAGACCAAATTTTGTCTACATGTGAAGTGTACGTTCTTCGTCTGTATGTCCAGACTAGCTTGACTGCAGTTCGACACAACCTGCCTTGTTGAAGATTTACTTGCGGCTACTTTAGTACTAGTAGCCGGTATTTATTTCATGGAAAACAATTGTGCTGTCTTTGTTTTCGATAAAATAATATATGTACTGCTCAATACCGTTATCATAAGTTATCGTTAATCTGAGTTTATTAGGTGGTAACTACTTGTAAATTACCTCGACATTTTCAGTCTGATACTCAACATTATTTTTAGGTAACTGGTTTTTAAGTCGCTCTTGACGATATAGATTAGCTTTGTACGTTGTATAAATCTGTGCAATTTTTTGGCCTTTAAACTCGCAGAGATATTGATAACTTCCGTTAAAGACCAAATCTTCACTCATATTTAGGCAGGATTCATAGAAATTTTTTGATTCAGTGCTTAATTCAAGATTTGAGGCATACCCATTACTTATTACGGCTAACGACACTAACACCCCTACTTGGATGATCAACTTCTGCATCATTATCTCCTTATTTTCCTTCTTAATTATCTCGTAGTTTAACCATGTTAAGAAATGCAGAATTAAATGTTTACAAAGCGAAGAGCTTTACTTTTTTGTTATGATAAAGATGAATAAATTACATTGATCTACAGATGACAGCTTTTACGCTCTCTAATCTACCCACTGTATGGTGATGGTATGCTGAAAGCCATACAGGGGCGAACAAATTAAATATTGGCTATCAATTATCAAAATTATTAGAGATTAACTTTGTAATATCATTAGGATATATTATTTCGTTGCTCCGGATTAGCTCATCTAACTCCCACCAATAGTAGCGACTAATAACAGATTTTTCGTTATTAGACCACCCATTAGTGTGGATCTCTTCTTCATTGGAAAAGACGATAAAAAAGCGCTCTTTTGCTAGCACCGTTTCGCCACTGGGAAGTGTCATTTCAAAAGTTCTTTGTGCAACACATTTTCCAATATTATCCCTGATAATGCCGGTTTCTTCTTTCAGCTCTCTGATAGCCGCTTGTTCAAAAGATTCACCATGCTCAACACCACCACCTGGCGTTGCCCAGTATGATCTGCCAGCTAAAGCATCGTTCGTATGAACAAAGCGAAATAGTAATACTTGTCTAGACGAATTAATAATCAGTAATCGGGATGAACACCGAACACGCATAGCTGATATGACCATAGTGAGTTAATAAGATATCACAGCTTAAACAAATAGTTATGAATGTAAAGCGAAATCAATCGAGATAACGGAATGGTTTGTTTATAAAAAATAACTATCATTTTAGCTTTATTAACGAGTGGGCTTGACATAAGAAAAGCGACATTAGTCATAATACTACTAAACAAGCCTGAGATTTCAATAATACATCTCTATGTGGTTCTTTAAGTGCTCTATTGTGACATTATGGATTCATTCGCATTGATGTAATGCTAAAAAATGAGATACTGACAAATAGAAAAACTTTCACTGATTTAACTATTTTATTTTTCAGGAAGCTACTATATGCATCGTAACATCATTTATATTGCAACGAGCCTAGATGGTTATATAGCAGATGCAAATAACCAATTAGATTGGTTATTCTTTATCCCTAACCCAGATCAAAACGATATGGGCTTTTCGGATTTTATGCAAAGAATTGATGCTGTTGTTATGGGTCGAACGACTTTTGAAACTGTATGTGGTTTTGATGGAGAGTGGCCATATGATAAACCAGTGTTTGTCTTGTCGAACTCAATCAGAGAAATACCAGTAAAACTCATAGGGAAAGCTGTTCATTTAGTGCGTGGCGAGATTAAAGATGTAATAAGCTCAATACACTGCGCTGGGTTTAAAACGCTTTATATTGACGGAGGTTCTGTTGCGAAACAGTGTTTGGCAGAAGATTTAATTGATGAAATGATAATCACTATTGTCCCAATTCTGTTAGGTGATGGAATACCTTTATTTGGTAATATGAAAAAACCGCTACAGTTTATTCATGTTAAATCAGAGCGTTATTTTGACTATATGGTTAAGAATACTTGGCACCGCCAGAGAAAATAATTTTGTCAATGTCGCTTTACATATTCGAATTAGAACTATCTTTATTTTTCTGTCGAATACTCGATGTGTACGGCAAAGTCCTCATCATTTATGAAAAATGAAAACAGTGAATTTGTCTGTATGTCTGTTATGCGCCACTTCTTGGTTTGTTGAGGATGTGATTAAATATCATAGAACATTAGAAAGTTATATCTCAGTGCTTTTTGACGCAAAATTTACCCTTGATGCCTTAAAAGAGCCAAAAGTCATAGACTCAGCTCTGACAGAAAAGCGGGAAATAGCTATTTTTAACTGCGAGTGCCCGCTTAATTTTAAGTGCATATCATTAATTTTGAATGCCATACCTTTCACTTGAAAACTCGAGAGTTTCTAATTTTTAAGGCGAAAATAAGCCTCTCATCAGAGGCTTTTCTATTTCTCGGAAACAACAGCGCTTTAGCACATGATAATCACGCTAAATAAACTGAACCATAAGAACTAGAGCAATGGCAGCATGATCACAAAAGCAATTTCAAGCACTGTATTAAAAATAGCGAGTTGTAAAACTAATCGAAGAAACAAGGGGTAGCTTCATTTTTTATTTAATATTACTAGTCGTACAAACTATCCTTTGTTACTGTTTTATTCCAATTTAATATATAAAAAAATTTTTTATATTGAAAGTGACATTTTTAAATTGGAATTATAGGAAAGGCAACACATTAAGTAATATTCTTTTTTACAACGCGAGTCATTACCCCCCTACTTTCTTGATAGAATAATAACATCAAGAAAAATAATAGCTTTCCATAATACACACCTATACGAAAGACAGTTTTTTGAAGCGCAGTAAACTATAACCCCATCCGAAATATCAAAAATTACATATCGTAATTATTCACTTAATGTATCCGTTTATTTTCTAGCTATATGCTGATTTTGATATAATATAACTATATATAAACAATCAATCATTTATTTAATCATTAATATGAAAATGAAAATTCGAGTAATATAATAAATATCGAAAGATTATTTATTATAAAAATAATTATATCTTTCATATGTATACTAAATTTAATGAATAAAAATATATAAAAAACAATCGATTGATAGAATAAGTGTTTATACCTATTAAGATTTTTCTTATTCCAGCAATGATTCACTTATTTAATTATTAACGCGGTTAAATTGTGCATTAAAATTTAACTAAGCAGAAAATGAGTTTTTAAAGTATTAAAGATTCATATTTCATTTTAACTTTACAAATAATATGAGAGGATTTTATGAAAGTATTAACACTAAAAGAAGTTAAGTTAGTTTCTGGTGGTACTTTTAATATCTGCAAACCATCTATTAGTAATGTTCAACCTATAACTCAACCTACTGTTTCGGCTACTACAGTGCCATCAGTAAGTGTTTCAGTGCCAAAAGTAACAGGCTCTTCAATATCAACGAGTAAAATTAGTTGGTCCTATAATATTGATGCTTCTGGTAGCACTGTTAACTCTATCAGTATCACGTTTTAAACCTAAGTGAAATAAAGCAACTATCCAACTTGCTTTATTTAAAAAAGAATGAGATGTGGCTAAATAATGGACAAAAATTTAGCTAACAAATCATAAATTTTAATTTTATATCAATATGAGAGAAATATCATGAAAGAATTAACATTGAAAGAAGTTAAATTAGTATCTGGCGGCACTTTTAATCTCTGCAAGCCACCTGTTACAACTACACCAAAAGTTAGTGTTCAACCCTCTGTTCCAGCTCCAGCCCCAACTCCAGTGGTAAAAGGGGTAACAGTAACCACCACTGTCATTAAAGATTCCTATAATTTTAATGCTATTGGTAACAATGGTAGTACTTTTAACGTTACTTACTAAGTATTAGTTATTAAGTATTAAATACTAATAGAGCGGCTATATCAGTCGCTCTATTTTAAATAGAGGGTGATTATGAATGGTATATTTAGAGAAGAAGCATTAGAGTATAAAAAAAGTCGATGGACAGGTAAAGCTCTAATTATCTCAAAAATCCCATTGTTATTTTATATTGTAATATCAGTTTTTTTTATTTCTATAGCATTATTTATGTTTTTGTTCCTAGATATTACTAGGAAAGAAACGGTTATTGGTGAGGTAATATCAAAGAAACAACCTGTAAATATATCCGTAACGCAACAAAGTATTGTTATTAAAAAATTTGTTAATGTCGGTGATTATGTAAAAAAAGGACAAAAAATATATCAACTAGATATTAGCAAGGTAACAAAAAATGGGAATCTAGGTGTTAACACAGTTAACTCCATTAATTATCAAGTGGAAAAAATTGATGATATAATTAAAAAGACAATAGATAGCAAAGAAATGACAAAAAAGAATATAGAAACACAAATAAATTTATATAAGAAGTCTAATATTCAAAATAAAGACATGGAACTCGCTATTTTAAAAAGTCTCAATGAAGCTAAATTGAGTTTAGATAATTATAGGATTTATTTGAAAAAAGGAATGATTAATAAAGAACAATTAACAAATCAAAGTAACATATTTTATCAGCAGCAAGTGGCTTATCAGGGTATAAGAAACCAAATAAATCAAGACTCTTTAATGATATCAAACTTAGAAAATGACTTAAAGATAAAGATGGCTGATTTTGATACTCAAATATATAAGTATGAATCTCAAAAAATAGATCTTCAAAAGCAGTTATCTGAAGCAAATGCAAATAATACTTTATTTATTCTGTCACCAATTGATGGTTTTATTGATACTTTAAATGTTAATGAGGGGCAGCTTATTGACCCTGGAGAAAATATCATAAAAATAATTAGAAGCGATGAATCAGGGTATCAATTGATTTTATGGGTTCCAAGTAGTAGCGTCCCCTATTTAAATGTAAAGGACAAAATAAAAATACGCTATGACTCTTTTCCTTACCAAAAATTTGGACAGTTTTCAGGAAGTATATCTATGATATCAAAATTACCCATTTCAAAAAATGAAATGTTATTATATTCCAGCTCACCAGTAAATTTACAAAGCTCTTTTAATACATCTTTTTACAAAGTAATAGTTGAATTAGATAATCAAAGCATAAAATATAAAAATAAAAAATTGTATTTATCCAACGGTTTAAAGGCTGAAGCTATATTATTTTTAGAAAAACGGCCTCTTTATCAATGGGTGACATCATCGTATTATGACTCTAGCGTTTCTGAAGGTAAATAGCATGGTAGATATTAATTTTGTTTTAGATAGATTAGATCTTAAATTCAAACGGAGAATACCTAATATTATTCAATCTGAATCATCAGAGTGTGGCTTGGCCTGTATAGCCATGATCTGCAGATACTATGGAATGGAAATAGATTTGGTTAATCTAAGAAGAGAATTTGGGATTTCATCTCAAGGAGCAACACTTCAAAGCTTAATTGAAGCTTTGATAAATTTAAATTTAAAAACAAGAGCATTATCAATTGATATTGATGAATTAAACTTAATGAAGAAACCCTGTATACTGCATTGGAATATGAATCATTTTGTTGTATTAATCGCAATTAGGAATAACAAATTCATTATTCAAGATCCAGCGATAGGTAAAAGAACAATCAATATTAATGAGTTTTCAAATAGTTTTTCCGGTGTAGCCATGGAAGTGTGGCCTGACAGTAACTTTAAGAAAGTAAAAAAGATTTCCAGGTTAAATATAAGGACATTGTTAAACAACATAACGAACTTTCCTTCATCACTATTAAAAGTATTGTGCTTATCATTTTTAATTGAGGGACTAAATATTGCATTTCCTATAGGAACCCAGTTAATTATGGACCATGTTGTAATATCTAGTGACTATAGCCTACTGACACTAGTGATACTTGGTTTGTTTGTTTTCACATTGCTCAATGCTGCGTTGAGATTTGTTCGGGCATGGGTTTCTTTATTTATAGATACATTGGTCAATGTTCAATGGAAAATAAGCTTTTTTGATTACTTAATGAAATTGCCCCTTGACTTTTTCGAAAAAAGAAAAGTTGGGGATATCCAGTCACGATTAGAATCATTAGATTCATTACGTAATACTCTAATAAACAATATTATTAATGGAATAGTTGATGGAGTAATGGTCATAGGGCTTTTTATAATGATGACCTTGTATGGCTCAAAGCTAGTCTTAATTGTTATGGGATTTACCCTATTATACATTGCACTAAGAGTTTTAATGTATAATAAATATATTAGATACGCTGAAGAATATATTGTTAAGAGTGCAGAAGCGAATTCCCATTTTACAGAGACAATTTATGGTATTGCCTCTATAAAATCATTAGGTCTAAGTCTATCCAGATCAAAGAATTGGTTAAACTTAAATATTGAAGCCATTAATTCGAATATTAAAAATACAAAACTAAGCATGTTTTTTTATGGGGCGAACTCACTAATATCATCTATAGATCATATCATTATCTTATGGATTGGTTCACTAATGGTAATGGATAACTTAATATCATTAGGGATGTTTGTTGCTTTTAATATTTATCGAAGTCAGTTTTCAGAGAGAGCTGCGAACTTAATAAATATGCTATTGGAAATAAAGATGCTAACTCTTCACTGTGATAGAGTATCAGATGTAATTTTTACAGATACTGAAAATTACCAGCCCAAAAACGCGTTGATTTTACCCAATAAAAGCATGGATATCCGCATTGATAAGATATCATTTAAGTATGATGTTCACTCAATGGAAATTTTCTCTAATTTAAGTTTTTCAGTAAAGGCTGGTGAGAGTGTGGCCATTGTAGGCCCTTCCGGTATGGGGAAAACAACTTTAATGAAGGTTATGTCTGGATTGCTAAGCCCTACAAGTGGAAATATTTATATAAACGATATAAATGTAGATACGATAGGATTAAATAATTATAGAGACAGAATAGCATGTGTTTTGCAAGATGATAAGCTATTTTCTGGCACTATAGCAGAAAACATATCCAGTTTTGAGAGTGTTAAAGATGATAAAAGAATAGTTGAATGCGCTATTTTATCTAATATACATGAAGAAATCATGAAAATGCCGATGGGATATGAAACGATGTTAAGCGAATTAGGTGGTAGTTTATCTGGAGGACAAAAGCAAAGACTAATGATAGCTAGAGCATTATATAAACAACCGAGCATATTATTTTTAGATGAGGCGACAAGTCATTTAGATTTAAAAAATGAAGCTTATATCAATCAATCTATCTCATCATTAAAAATAACTAGAATTATAATTGCTCATCGGGAATCAACAATCGCTAGTGTAGATCGGGTACTTAACCCCTGGGAGGCTATAGCAAAGTTAGAAAGAAGGAGTCAAAGAGACGTTTCGAAAATTAATGATTGATTTTATCCGTTGAACGGGAGAGATAACGTCTCAAAAAATCTCATAACTGCGTTATTAGTTATGATGATTAATTAATCGAATATAATCTTCATTGGGTTGAAAAATGAGCTCTAGCTATGATTTTCTAAAATATTATTGATATGAATTGTTATCTAAGTGATTGATAAACATGGCAATTTATCACCAATAATAGGCTTAATGACTGACTTTTATTTTCAGCTCATCCAGTGGCAATTTTTTATCAAAAAACCGAATATTTAAAAAATGAAAATTTGTATTATTGGCCCTTCAGGGGCAGGAAAAACAACGGTAGCAACTCAATTAGCAAAAGAACTCTCTTTGCCAGTGTATGAATTTGATGCTATTTATTGGGATATGACAGGAAATGAATACCGTAAAAACTCAGAAGAATTCATTAAATCTCAGATTGAAATGATTTTAAGTACTGATAGATGGATTATTGAGGGAGCGTATGATAAGCGTCTTTACCCTTTTCTTCTCGAATGTTCCATTATTTTTAGGATGAATGTGCCTTATTACTTACGTGCTATTCGTTTAGCCAACCGATTTTTAATCAGTACAATTATGCGAAAAAAGCCTAAAGAAACACTCTTAAATACAGTTGAGTTATTGCGTTTTTCGAAAAAATATGATCAACGTTTAAATGAGTTTTTAGCTTCACACAATGCGTTATCTTCTAAGGTCATCCCTATCAAGAATATTTCTTTATGTAGGAAAATTTTAAAAAGTGAGCTATAAAATTCATTATATTATAAATTATGTAGTATGGTTTGCTTGATTAACTGAGTTTAGCTTAAATTAAAAGCCAAACCTGCCAATTTTTTATCGAAATTGTTGGTTTCAATATATTGATATGTAATACCATCGTATCAGTTAAAAATGTTCTCTTTTTTAAAGAAGCATATGAAATCTACTTTATCTGGAAGCTCTGTAGCGCCTATCCTTGTTTGTTGTTACGAGTTGTGTTTATGGTTAATTGGCTGACTTAAGGTAACTTGATTTATATTACTGTGCGTTTATTTGTTTAAGTTTAGCTTCAACAAATTGCCGTAAGCGACTATTTGCTTTTGTAGCAATGTCACCTCTTTTTCTGCATCAGATTTATTATTTTTATTGCTACAGTGCCAATATGCACTCTAAAGCTGTTTTGACTGTATTCTTTTTAGTCCGGAAACTAATCTCATACCATTGGGATTTACTGGGAGATGTAAATTCATTAATGACCATTTTTTCAGTTTTTATGGCACATAATGCCCATATAGTTTGTAGTAGAGACCAGAGAATTGCGAAGCTAGCGAGAACCGATACAAGCTGAATATAAATGTTATCGACAACTAATGTTTGTTTAAAAATCAGCCCAATGAAGAAAATTTGAATAAATAGCTTAATAGATAATGCTTTGAAAATAAAACTAACTCCCTGATTTTTAATCGCAAAATAGGGATTTTTCAAGTGTTGACGTTGCTCTTGAACTGGGATCCCTCTTATATAAACCATCCATGTTGACGTCTCACTATTTCTAAGGATAAGGCCTTTTTCTTTTAATCCGTGAATTTTAATAGAGAGCAATACAGCCCAAATTAACCCTAAGAATATTAGGTATAAAATAAAGCCAGTCACGTTATAAAAAGAAATAACTAACGCAATAATAATCAACAAAGTTAATTTACTTGAGTACAGCCAAAATGGTGCAACTTGATAGTTCATTTGATGTCATCCTAATGTCGAATTACTTTCTTGGCCTGATTTTTTATTCATCACTAGTTATAACTAAGAATATTCATTAATGCATCACTTTATGAATATTTTATGTTGTTAGCACAAGCATTGTGCGGATGCGCTCTATTTTCTCTATCATGACAAGAAGATTTTTGTAGGTTAGAGTTACAAGCGCTAGAATAGCCACATAATATGAAGCAATAATAAAATGACAGGGGAAAATATGATCATATTAGTCACAGGAGCAACTTCAGGTTTTGGCGAAGCAATTACGCGTCGCTTTATTCAGCAAGGAGCAACCGTTATTGGAACGGGTCGTCGTACAGAGCGACTAACAGCACTACAAAAAGAATTAGGCTCGCACTTTCACCCTATTACTCTTGATGTAAGAGACCGGAAAGCAATTCAAAATGCCATTGCAGGATTACCAACAGCACTAAAAAATATTGATGTTTTAGTGAATAATGCGGGCTTAGCGCTAGGTATAGAACCCGCATTCGAGGCTAACCCTGACGATTGGGCAACAATGATTGATACGAATACGAAAGGTTTAGTCAATATGACCTACGAAGTATTGCAAACTATGGTTGCCAATAATCATGGTCATATTATTAATATCGGCTCAACAGCGGCTAACTGGCCATATAAAGGTGGTAATGTTTATGGCGCCACTAAGGCGTTTGTTAAGCAATTCTCATTAGGACTACGGGCTGACCTCCAAGGCAAAAAAGTCCGAGTAACTGATATCGAACCTGGATTAGTTGGCGGAACAGAATTCTCTAATGTTCGTCTTAAAGGTGATGATGATAAAGCAGCGAATATCTATAAAGGCGCGGATGCACTTACACCTGAAGATATTGCTGAAACGGTTTACTGGGTAGCGACATTGCCTGCTCGTATGAACGTCAATACACTTGAATTGATGCCGGTTTGTCAAACCTTTGCTGGTTTAACTGTTTATAAAGAGGCGTGATTTTTCGTACTTTTCTAAAGGAATTTGCGCTATATTTGTGTTTATATTGTCGAATAGAACTAACTTTGTAAGGAATTATAATGAGCTCATCACTAAAGTTTGTTAAGCAAGGTCTAGCGGCGGTAGTGTTTTGCCTTCCTTTGTTGGGGCTTTCTTCAGCAGCGCATGCAGGGAATGTTAACTGCTCAGCAGGAAGCACTTGTGTTACATCGGGAAATGTTGATAGTGTTTTGACAAAAGAGCAGGCACGCCAAGAAAAGGAACAGTGGGATCAAACACGGAGTTTACGTACAAAAGTAAATTCCCGTACTGAAAAAGAGTTTGATAAGGTTGACGCTGCATTTGATGCAAAAGATGCCTGCGAGAAAAGTCTTAATTTAAATGCTTATTGGGAGCCGAATACACAACGCTGCCTAGATGTAAATACAGGACGCCCATTAGCTCGCCCATAACTCATTAAACCCATTAAGGAGTTATTATGAAGAAAAGACTTATATTTCCAGCTCTATGCTTACTCGTTGCTCCAGTGTTAGCACAAGCATCATGTGAAAGTGTTATTGAAGAAATTAAGCAGAAAATTATTAACAACGGCGTTCCTGCCGATAATTTTAGCTTAGTTGCTGTTCCAAATGATGAGGCTGAACAAGCGCAAGGGCAAGTTGTTGGCCATTGCCAAAATGAAACATATAAGATCATTTATACTCGTCATTAATCAATAAAACTCAGGGCGCTATTATCAGCGCCCTTTTCAATCATCCTCGATAAGCTATGCATATTCGCACATAAATGCTTTGATCTTATCTTGATCTAAATAGTGACATAGCGTTTTTTCTTCCGGTCGTAATAAATACGGAATTTCGCCTAACAACGGTGCCTTTAAGTGTTTTTGTAAGCGATTAATGATCTGGGCATAATGTGCCAACCCTGGATTGATACGGTTTGCTATCCAACCGATAAGCGGCAAACCATCGGCACGTATTGCATCTGCAGTCAGTAATGTATGGTTTACACAGCCATGCTGGATGCCAACGACAAGTATAACGCCGACTTTTTGTCCTTTTAGCCAATCAGTATAAAATGTGTTGTCATCCAATAAATAGCGCCATCCCCCATTACCTTCGATAACAACGGTGTCGCATTGGCTATTTAAGTTTTCTAGTCCTTGTTTAATCTTATTGAAATCAATACAGTTTTCTTGGCTGTAATTATCTTTGATTTTAATTGGATTAACATCGTCGTAGGATACAAGTTGTTGTGATGCCCCATGTATTAACAAAGCATCTTTATTCCGCATACCTTCCGGTGTATCAATACACTTATCAGCGATAGGCTTATAGCCTACAGCTTTAATTCCTTGGCCATTAAGAGCCTGCAGTATTGCTAACGTGGAGACTGTCTTCCCGACATCCGTATCTGTCCCGGTAACAAATAGATTCATCATAGTTATTTTCTATCCTGAAGTGACAGACGACTGCATACATGTTGCAGTGAAAAATGATATGGAATCAGTTTATGGGAATGGGTAACTCTTAAGTTTGCGTTAGCTCAATTTTCTGTTTAATAGCAAAAATTTTATTAACTACTGTTAACCTTGCAGTAACTGAAGTAATAAAGAACCATCATATAATGCTTGTTGAACTAATGCAGTTTCACTCTCTTTTTTAGTAACTTCAGATTGTTCAATGCGTAATTCACCACGATATAGAGGAATAGACTGCGAATGGCAATATTGATGTAAAAGTGAATAAAATACAGAGGAAATCCGATTTAGCGGAGAATTGATTAAAATTAATTCGGTGCCGAAGATATTAATGAGTTGACCAAGCTGTTTGGCAAGTATTTGCGCTATATCATTGAGTACATGTAAACAGAGTGGATCTTGGTCTTCCACAGCTAAACAAAAACTATCGATAGTCATGTCATGATTGAAAAATGAGGATGATGGGTATAAATGTTGTAATTCCACGGCATGTTTTAAGATAGCCGGAATAGCGATTGCCCCTTCTAAGCAACCAATACCACCACAATAACAAGTTTCCCCCGTGTTTTGTGTTTGTACATGCCCAAAATGTATCGCTCGTCGCGTATGACTATCTAATGCAATGCCGTTATTGATAATTGCAGCGCTAACAACACAATCAATTTGTAAATAAATGATATTTTTTGCTGTTCTTTTTTCGTACAAAGAAAAATAATCGGCTAGTGCTAACGCATTAACATAAGGCTGTATATAAGTCGGTAGCCCAGTTTGTTCCGTTAAAAAATGACCAAGTGGTAAATTATCAATGTCGTAATAAGGCAAAGCATAAATTACACCAGAGAAAGGCTCCACCAAACCATCTAAAACAATACTAATGGCCGTAACACGCTCTAAATGGCGTGAATATGTCGCAAAAAAATGGCTAATTAATGATGAGAGCGTATTGGAAAATTGCTCATTACCTTTAACGTCAAATGGATAGTCTTGTTCTACGATAGTTTGTGTATTGATCTCTTTTAATGAAAGGCTAATAGAGTTACAGGCAAGGCGGATAGATAAAAACTGCCACCCTTCACTTTCAATGACTAATCCAATCGCGGGCCTACCTCGCAAGCCGAGAACGGGAAACTCAATTTCTTTAACTAAATGGGCATCAATGAGCTCGCGCGTAATTTTTGTGATACTTGCGGGTGCCAATTGTGATTGTTTAGATAATGCAATCCGAGAAATTGGCCCATATTGATCAATCACACGGTAGACAATACCTGTGTTTAGTTGTTTGATTTGATCAATATGACCCGTTTGGTTTTCCATAATTCAGTGTTAAATCCCGTTATAAAGCAGTCAGTTATTATGCGTAATATAGAATGCAATTACTCCGACATACATGTTATTTGTGATTTGAATCACGTTATTTAGCCAACAATATTTTCAATCAGTAATTCCGTTAATTTTTTTGCAGCGGCAGGCAATGCTCTACGCGTATTGTAGACTAACCAGACTTCCGATGCGGCTTCAATATTTGAAAATCTGATGTATTTTACACCGTCAATTTTCATACGGGTAAAAGATTCTGTGATAATCGAAATTCCCATACCTGCAGAGACTAAACCTAATATTGTCATTGCTTCCCCTGCCTCTTGAGATATTTTGGGTGTCACGCCAGCGGAAGTAAGCAGATTATGGATCTCATCATAGAGAGCTGTACCTACCTCTCGTTCGAAAAATACTAATGGATACTCCGCCAATAGATGAATGTCGACACCTGTTTTTTCATATTTTAATAAGGGATGGCCTTCATACACAGCAACCATAAACGGCTCTTTAAATAGAAGTTGGTAGTTTAGCTGCTCAGGGAGTTCGGTATTACGCATGATCCCAATATCAATACGCCCTGTAAGTAAGGGGGCAAGTTGCTGTTTTGTATTCATCTGATGCATATGGATAGCCACTTCGGGATATGATTCACGATATTGACGTAAACTCATGGTCACTTTATTCATAAACGGCGTCGTTGATGTAAAACCAATAGAAAGTTCCCCTAATTCCCCTTTTTCCATCCGTGCTGCTTTTGTAGCCGCTGCATCGACCTGGGCTAAAATTTGATAAGCCTCTTTGAGAAACATATTACCAGCAGGGGTTAATGAAACATTTCTATTGTTTCGTTCAAGTAATTTTGCGTTTATCTGTTCTTCAAGTGATTGAATTTGCTGACTCAATGGTGGCTGAGAAATGTGCAATCGATCCGCAGCTCGCCCAAAATGTAACTCTTCTGCAACAGCAATAAAATACCGTAAGTGTCTTAATTCAATAGCCATTTTTTCTTTGATATGTTTAAAGTATTATTGGTAATAATTAATATATTAGACAAAATAGTCTGAGATTTCTATTCTTTGATCGAAATCAATTGGGTTGTTATGGCAAGGAATTCTTTATGGAAAATTCATCAAATAGTCTTACGACTGAAAATACGGCTAACGGAACGCTAGATAACTCAAGCCCCCATAACTTACCGAAGAAACATTATATTCAACGTGATGATGCGTTGTATTTACGCGTCACTCTTTCTTTTTTCACTGTCGGTTTAGCAACGTTTGCGTTGCTCTATTTTGTACAGCCTATTTTGCCAATGTTGTCAGAGGATTTTAATGTTTCTCCCGCAACGGCTAGTCTTTCCTTATCATTAAGTACCGGCTTGATGGCGCTAGGGCTGCTTATTACGGGGCCAATATCAGATGCAATTGGGCGAAAAAATGTGATGGTAGTAGCGTTAACAAGCGCCGCACTATTTACTTTGTTGAGTGCTTTTATGCAAAGTTGGCAAGGTATTTTAATTGCAAGAGCACTTGTGGGTTTATCTCTAAGTGGCGTCGCAGCGGTTGCCATGACCTATCTCAGTGAAGAAATTCACCCGAGTTATGTCGCATTATCAATGGGCCTCTATATTAGTGGTAACTCTATCGGTGGAATGAGTGGCCGTCTTGTTACAGGGGTGATTGCTGATTTCTATTCATGGCGCGTTGCTGTAATACTATTAGGGGCACTCGCTTTAATTGCCGCGATCAGCTTTTGGCGCCTATTACCACCATCGCAACATTTTCGAGCAAGCTCTTTAAAACCAAAAAGTTTATGGGTCAATCTGCGTCTTCATTTTCGAGACAAAGGTCTACCATGGCTGTTTATTGAAGGCTTTGTTTTGATGGGCGGGTTTGTCACTATGTATAACTATATTGGTTATCGTTTACTGGAAGCCCCCTATCATTTCAGTCAGGCAACAGTAGGCATGCTATCAATAATTTATTTAACAGGAACTTATAGCGCATCTAAATCGGGAAGCTTAACTAACAAGTTTGGGTTAGGTAAAGTTTTAATCGCTGCTTTAGTTTTAATGTTAGCGGGTATATTGTTAACACTCTTTTCTAGTTTTTGGATCATTCTGTTTGGCATGACGGTGCTAACAACGGGCTTCTTTGCTGCCCACTCGGTCGCGAGTAGTTGGGTTGGTCATCGTGCTAAACGAGCAAGAGGTCAAGCATCTTCACTTTACCTATTCAGTTATTATGCAGGCTCAAGTATAGCCGGGACTGTAGGCGGGATCTTTTGGTTTCAGTTTGGTTGGTCTGGTGTAGCTTGGTTTATTGCAGGATTACTCATTATTGGTATGTTAATCGCTTACAAGTTGAAAGTTAGCTGTTAGGGTTTGGTAATACTTACCAAATGATGGAATTTATTTTGCACTTTTGTTTAAGTGAAAATGTTGTCCTCAACAATTATGAGGACAACAAATGAAAAAACGACTTTTATTACTTCCCTTCTTATTCTGCTTTTCTGCTATCGCATTGGGACATGGTTATGTAGAAGAGCCTAAAAGCCGAGCCTTTTTGTGTAAAAAAAATCTAAATAGCAATTGTGGTGCAATACAATACGAGCCACAATCGCTAGAAGGTCCTAAAGGTTTTCCCCTTTCAGGGCCACAAAATGGACAGATTGCAAGTGCAGGTATTCCCCGTTTTGCTGCTTTGGATGAACAGACGTCAGCTCGATGGGTAAAAAATATTATCACAGAGCCTCAGCAAACCTTTAAATGGTATTTAACAGCAAGGCATGCGACAGCTAATTGGCAATACTTTATTACTAAGCCTGACTGGAACCCCAACTTACCAATAACGCGTGAACAATTAATCTTAATACCCTTTTGTCAATATGCTACCCCTTCACGACCAGAAACCATTGTTGAGCACCAATGCGTATTGCCAAAAGAAAATCGTGGATACCAAATAGTACTTGCTGTATGGAGTATCGCTGACACTGAGAATGCTTTTTATCAGGTGATTGATCTCGATATCAAATAAAACATATGCAATAAAGGGGGGATGTCGCCTCTCCCTTTTCTTCCTAGTTAACTTATTTATTTGCACAATGCTTGATGTTTGTTATGATTAATTCAAATACAGTATGTTGTAACTAATTAGGGATGTTGCATAATGAATAATGCCAAATATGACCTTATTGAAGGCTTTAACCGGTTAGAAAGTAAAATAACGGAACTTAGCCTATTGATTGCTGAGCAACCTTCTATCTCTGCGACCGTTTTTCGTCTTCCGGATGTCATGAAAGGAGAAGAAAATAATGAGATTAAACAAATCGATGTTGAAAAAATAACAGGTAAACTCGCCATCCAACATGCTATCGAACATTATAACCTATTATTTATTCATGATAAATCAGAACTCACCAGTAATAAATCAGCCGTTAGGTTACCTGGCGCGATCTGTATTGATATCCCCTATTCTACTTATCAAACTTTTCGGGTCTTGCTAGATGAGATCAATGAATTAAAAATACAGATAAAACAAATAGTCACTCAAAAATCAGGGGTTGATGAATCGCAACGTTTTGAATTTATTCATGATACACTGCATGGTTTACTGACATTAAATACCTATCGAACTCTAACCTACCTTACTGATATCGATACCATAAGGTTTGGTTGGGCAAATAAAAAAGTCATAAATAAAATGACAAAAGAACAGGTGTTGAGCAAGCTGCAAGGCTCATTGGAAAGTGGGCGCCAACCATTGGGAGTTGCAAAGGAAGAGTGGTTGAAACAATTAGAGCAAGAAATTCTATTGATCAGCCAATTAAATAATGACGTAGTACTTAAAACACAACGCCCCGTTAAAGTGCAACCTATTGCTCGTGTTTGGGATAGCGCCCAACAAAAACAAACTCAGTTCGCTTGTGCCAACCCTTTGCTCATTTTTGCGGTTGAAAAATCACTGACTGATATTGTGATAGGTAACCTACCCGATTACCATGTTGATAACATTGCGATCCGTAATCGACCAAGGTCTAAGCCTGTTGAGCTACTGATACCCCGCTTAAATTTATATATGGAAATATAAAAAAACACCTGCCATTGATGAGCAGGTGTTTAAATATTCAGTTAATAAATTAACTGATTAGCTTTTCATGCTGCCAACCATATCTTCTGGGCGAACCCACTCATCGAACTGTTCAGCAGTCAGATAATTTAGTTTTAATGCTGACTCTTTCAACGTTAAGCCTTCTTTATGTGCTTTCTTAGCAATTTCAGCGGCTTTATCGTAACCAATATGTGTATTAAGAGCAGTAACCAGCATCAATGACTCATGAAGTAGCTTCTCAATTCTTTCACGGTTTGGTTCAATACCAATCGCACAGTGTTCGTTGAAACTACGCATACCGTCAGCCAGTAGGCGGATAGATTGCAGGAAGTTATCAATCACCATTGGGCGGAACACGTTCAGTTCAAAGTTACCTGAAGCACCACCGATATTGATAGCAACGTCATTACCCATCACTTGTGCACATAGCATCGTTAAAGCTTCACACTGTGTAGGGTTAACTTTACCTGGCATGATTGAGCTACCTGGCTCGTTTTCAGGGATTGCAATTTCGCCAATACCACAACGAGGACCTGACGCCAACCAACGAACGTCGTTAGCAATTTTCATCAGGGACGCAGCTAAGCCTTTTAGTGCACCATGAGCGTGAACTAAAGCATCACATGTTGCGAGTGCTTCAAATTTGTTAGGTGCAGTAACAAATGGTTGGCCAGTCAGTTCCGCAATTTTTTTAGCAACACGAACCGCATACTCAGGGTGAGTGTTTAGACCGGTACCAACAGCCGTACCTCCCAGCGCTAACTCACATACGTGTGGTACAGAGTTTTCAATGTGTTTTTCGCTATGCGCTAACATCGCTACCCAGCCAGAAATTTCTTGGCCTAAAGTCAATGGCGTTGCATCTTGTAGGTGGGTACGACCAATTTTTACGATGTCTTTAAATTCTTTTGCTTTAGCATCTAATACTTTGTGTAACGCTTTTAATTCAGGTAGCAAGTGCTCGCGAATAGCAACAACGGCCGCAACGTGCATTGCAGTTGGGAATACGTCGTTTGAACTTTGGCTCTTGTTAACATCATCGTTAGGGTGAATAAGACGCTCATTACCTCTTTGTCCACCTAAGATCTCGCTACCACGGTTCGCCAGTACTTCGTTCATGTTCATATTACTTTGAGTACCAGACCCCGTTTGCCAGATAGCAAGAGGGAATTCAGTAGGATGCTTGCCAGCTAATACTTCGTCAGCCGCAGCGATAATCGCATCACCGCGATCTTTAGGCAGTAAACCTAAATCCATATTCACGCTTGCAGCAGCTTTTTTAGTCACTGCTAATGCATGGATCAACGCAACAGGCATTTTTTCTACAGATATACGGAAATGTTCTAAAGAACGCTGAGTTTGCGCGCCCCACAACTGGTCAGCAGGTACTTCAATTGGTCCCATTGAGTCTTTTTCAATGCGAGTGGCTGCCATTACTATCTCCTTAAGTACATACACAGAATAATCGGTTTTGGAATCATCAGCTTGCAGGTAAGCCGATAACACCCCCCTATAATGCCACATATTTAATTTCAATAATGCGACTTAACCGTGTTTATTGTATTGTAGTAAAAAGGAAATAAGTTGATTTTTAGAAAAAGAGAGTTTTGGCTATGCTAAAAATGATTAATAAGATTCAAAATTACGACTGGGGGAGTACCACTGCACTCACACAGTTGTACGCTATCCCTAACCCAGAACATCTACCCATGGCTGAGTTATGGATGGGAGCACACCCAAAAGCGAGCTCTTGTGTCGTGAATACCAAAACAGGCCAAACGCTCCCACTGATTGATTATATTGCGAGTAACCCAGAAGAAATTCTAGGTAAAAAAGTAGCAGACACTTTTTCCTCCCGCTTACCTTTTTTATTTAAAGTGTTATGTGCCGCAACTCCTCTTTCGGTACAAGTCCATCCTAATAAGGTTTATGCTGAAGTTGGTTTTGCAAAAGAGAATGCTGCGGGGATCCCCTTAGATTCGCCAATCCGCAACTATAAAGATGATAATCATAAACCTGAGCTAATTTATGCTTTAACACCTTTTAAAGCAATGAACGCATTTCGCCCACTCAATGAAATTGCTGAACTGCTTGATTTTGTCTCTGCGGCTCACCCTGAAATTCAATTCTTTGTTCAATCACCAACTGAAGAAAAATTAGCGAAATTATTTGCACAAATTCTGAGTCTCACAGGTGAACAAAAAGAGTTAGCACTAGGTGTATTGAAAGCCGCATTAAACAGTCGCCAAGGCGAACCATGGAACACCATAAAACAAATGGTTAGCCTCTATCCTGAAGATACAGGTTTATTTGTCCCACTGTTGCTTAATGTTGTTGAGTTGCAGCCTGGCGAGGCAATGTTCTTATATGCAAGGACGCCACATGCTTATATTGAAGGCGTTGGGCTAGAAATCATGGCTAATTCCGATAATGTCCTACGAGCTGGACTGACCAATAAGCATATTGATGTTCCAGAATTGATAGCAAATGTAGATTTTATCCCCAAAACAAGCCAAAGTTTACTTAGTGAACCAGAAAAAACAGGAAATATCTGTAAATATCATATACCAGTAGAAGATTTTGCATTTAATATATATTCTATTGATGACACAGAGATAAACATAACTAATGAAACGGCTTCTATCTTTTTCTGCATAGATGGCGAGTTAGTTTTGAAGTCAGGCGATGATGAATTAAAAATCTGTTCAGGAGAATCTGTTTTTCTGGCGGCCTTTGAAAAAGAAGTTTACGCCACAGGCGTGGGTAAGCTCGCTCGTGTCTATAACCTTTAATGTATTTTTGTGTTTTGTTCGTCTTGATTGCACGCAAAAGACGGTTAGATAAAACTTGTACAATTTTTATAGCGCGTTAAGACAACGCGCTGAAAGGATGGATGTTCATAATGAAAAAGTCATTAGTTGCAGTTGGTGTAATAGTTGCTATTGGTGCTGTATGGTGTGGTGCATCATGGTACACAGGCTCTAAAGTTGAGTCTGAATTAAATTATATGATTGAGGATACCAACTCATTTATTAAGGTAAATGCTCCAAGTTCAGGTTTACAGTTCAAAGTGGAAAACTTTAAACGTGGTCTATTCTCCTCGCAAGCTAATATCGTTATCTCATCCGTATATTCTACTGGCCCAGAGGAAAGTCTTGTATTTAATACTGATATTGAGCACGGCCCTTTCCCTCTATCACAACTCTCTAAATTCAATTTAATGCCTAAACTGGGCGCGGCACATATTGAATTAGCAAATAATGAATCAACCAAAGAGCTATTCGAAATAACAAAAGGTAAACCATTTATTTCAGGTACTGCTGTTGTTGGTTATGGCCAAAGTGTTGATGCAAATCTAGATTTGTTACCCGTTGAATTTACCAAAGAAAAGTCAAACATTTCCTTTAATGGATTAAAACTATTATTTAATGCCTCTTCTGACTTTAACGAGATTGAAGCCACACTGAATACTGACAACTTATTGATTCAGAATACAGATAAATCAGAAGAAATGATGTTAAAAGGGCTAAAACTAACTTCTAACCTGACTAAGTCCGAACATGATTTCTATATCGGTAAACAAGATTTTGTTATAGAAAATGCAAATGTTAATATCCCTGAGGTTAAATTTTCTTTCAAAAACTTAGTGATGACTTCAGACTCTGCACTGGAAAAAGAAAATATTAAAGGTAGCTTCACTTACAGCATTGATGATTTAGTCGCATTAGATCAAAACTTAGGCTCCGGTAAGGTAGTTATTTCGATTGATAAGCTAGATGCAAAAGCGTTGGGTAAATTTGTTAAACAATATAATAGTGCATTAGCAGAAGGAGTTGCGTCAGGCAATCCAACAGCAGCAGGTGAAAAAATCGCAATGAAGATGATGAAGGAAACATTGCCTGAAATGCTGAAAAACCAACCGACCTTCTCTATCAGCCCTCTTTACTGGAAAAACTCTGCAGGTCAAACAACGACAGACTTAAGTATGACCTTTAATAAGTGGGACCAAAAAGAGCTTACTGAATTAGCAATGACAAACAAAGTTGATGAAGCAGTTAAGAGCTTATTTAAGTCATTTGACTTTAACCTCACGCTGAACAAACCAATGGCTATTGAGTTAATGTCTCAAATCGCTATTTTAGACCAAGGTCAAGTTGTTGATGCAGAAACTAAGAAAATGTATGTTGAGCAAGCAACAAATGAGTTTGATCAAGCACAAATGCTCCTAACTTCAGATATGTTCAGCTCACCGTTTGAAGAAATGTTCATGACTGACGAAGAGCGTGCAGAAAAAGCGAAACAGAAAAAATCACCATGGATGATAGAGAAAGGTAACGATCTGACCATGACTATCAAATATGCAGGTAATGATATTACGTTTAACGCGGATAGCTATACCCTTGCAGACTTCTTAACTAAGATGAAGTTGATGGCAGGCCCAGAAAGCTCTATGGAATATGAAGAAGAAGAGTTAGTTGTACCAGAAACCGAAGATGCGCCGGCTGACGGTGCTGAAGTAGCACAACCAGCTAACTAATCTGCATTAATATTAATCTTAAACGCCAGTCAATATTTTTTGACTGGCGTTTTCACATCTATACTAGGATATATTGGCTAATCCATACACATAAAGGGACTCAATTCAGTGATAAACAGACAACTGCCACTTACAGACATACATCGCCATCTAGATGGTAATATCCGCCCCGAAACAATCCTTTCCCTTGCCCAACAACACGGTATTACGCTACCTGCTAATGAGATTGAAGCTTTACGTCCTCATGTGCAAGTAATGACACAAGAGGCTGACTTAGTCGGTTTTCTGCAAAAACTAGATTGGGGAGTTGCTGTATTAGCCGATCTCGATGCCTGTAAACGTGTTGCTCAAGAAAACGTCGAAGATGCTTATAAGGCGGGTATTGACTATGCAGAATTGCGTTTTTCTCCTTATTACATGGCAATGAACCATCGCCTCCCTATTGAAGGTGTTGTTGAAGCTGTCATTGATGGTATTACGGCTGGTTGCAAACAGTATGATATTAAAATTAATTTAATAGGGATCCTTAGTCGAACCTTTGGTCAAGACGCTTGTGCAAAAGAGTTAGCAGGCCTACTCGCTCACCGCGACAAACTTTGCGCATTGGATTTGGCTGGAGATGAGCTTGGCTTTCCAGGCTCCCTTTTCCACTCTCACTTTACCCAAGCGCGCGATGCCGGTTTACAAATAACTGTTCATGCAGGGGAAGCCGCGGGTGCAGAAAGTATTTGGCATGCAATTAAAGAATTAGGGGCACAACGAATTGTCCATGGTGTTAAAGCTTGTGAAGACCCTAAGCTGATCGAATACTTAGCAAAACATAAAATTGGTATTGAAAGCTGCTTAACCTCGAATATCCAGACCAGCACTGTACCGTCATTAGCGAAACATCCATTGAAAATGTTTTTAAACCATGGTGTGTTAGCGTCGATTAATACTGATGACCCTGCCGTAGAAGGCATTGAATTAGCTTATGAATATGAAGTTGCCGCCCCTAAAGCTGGGTTGACACCATCTGAAATAGAGCAGGCTCAAATCAATGGGTTAAGTATCGCCTTTCTCAGCGAAAATGAAAAACAGCAACTCAAACAAAAAGCAGCCCTTCGCTAACCTGCTATAAAGCTAAAATCATTCACGTTTTGGGCAGTTAATCTCCTTTTCTGCCCTGTTTAGCTTTTTTCTCTGAAGGTTAAGTTTGCCTATTATTGATAACACTATAGTATGTTGTAACTAAATGGTGATTATGGATTGAGTAAGTCGGGTTATTATCCCCCCGACTTTACTATTAATTATTTAGTTAAACGTTTTGCGTAACGCTGGGCTAAAACCGCGCATACCATTAATTGGATTTGATGAAATATCATTAGTGGCAATAAGATTATCCCTACAACGGAGGCTGGAAATAGCACATTTGCCATAGGAACGCCGTTCGCTAAGCTCTTTTTTGAACCACAGAATACGATTGTGATTTCATCTTCTTTACTGAATTTAAATAAGCGTGCCGCAAGTGTATTTAGGATCATAACGACAAATAAAATAAGGCAGCTGATCACAGCAATCATAAATAGAGAGTATCCATCAATACGCTGCCAAATTCCTTCAACAACCGCTTCACTGAAAGCGACATATACGACTAATAATATAGAAGAACGGTCAGTGATATTAATTAATTTACGATTACGGTTAATCCAATTCGCTAACAATGGACGAGACAGGTGCCCTACTACAAATGGCAGCATTAATTGCAATAAAATAGAGCCAATTGCATTCAACGTATCCATTGCTTGGCTGCCATCTTCATCCATTAGTAACCCCACCAATATCGGCGATAAAAAGACGCCGAGAATACTGGATGCTGACGCACTGCAAATCGCTGCGGCCACATTTCCTCCGGCAACAGAGGTAAAGGCAATGGCCGATTGTACCGTTGCTGGCAATGCACAAAGATAAAGAAACCCCATGTATACCGTCGGTGACATCCATGACGGCACCATAAAATGCAAAGCTAATCCAATAATAGGAAACAGAATAAATGTGCTTGAAAATACTAATAAGTGTAGTCGCCAGTGCCCAATACCTGCCATGATTGATTCACGAGAAAGCTTTGCACCATGCATAAAGAACAAAAGCGCAATAGCTGCCGTTGTTAGATACTGAAAGCCAACTTTGATTTCCCCTTCACAAGGAAATAGGCTTGCAATCACAACAACGCCAATCATAATCAATAAAAAAGGGTCAATTTTTAATTTTGCTAACAAATTCATGTTATTACCTAACAAAAAGCCAGCTAAAAATGCTGGCTCATCTATTTAAACATTAACAATCAAGAGTAACGGTGCGTTTTTGTTTATCTGAAAGTATACCAGCCTCAATTAATTTCATAATTTCAATAGCGTCTTGTGGCTGTACTGGATTTGCGGCACCATGACGGATTGCCTCATGAATGGCAAGATAGTAACCACCATAATTTCCTTTTTCATTTTGCCATTCTTGGGAAATAAGCGCATCGCCTTGTGACAGCGTCACAACGCCATTACGTTGGTCTATTCCCCAATTTTCATGAGTCGGTAACAGACCATTTTTTAAATTTTCTTCTTGTGAATCAAGACCATATTTGACATAACTTCCCTTCATGCCATGAATAACATAGAGAGGCGATTCAGCGGCAGCTACTGTTGTTGCGTGAAGAACGACTTTTTTATCTGGATAGTGAAGAAGAACATGGAAATAATCAACGGCTTCAGCGCCTGGGCGGATCATCCCTAAATCTGCGGTAATACTTGCTGGTTTTCCAAAAAATTGTAACGCTTGATCTAATAAATGAGGACCAAGATCATACCAAATTCCACCGCCTGCGACTGCTGCCTCTCGCCATCTTTGTCGTGTGACTGGGCGATAACGGTCAAAATGTGACTCATAATATTTAATGTCGCCTAGGCAACCATCAGCAAACAGTTTCTTCAGTGTTAAATAGCCTGCATCCCAACGGCGATTATGATAAACCGATAAAAGCTTTCCTGCTTGTTGTGCCTGTTGTTGTAGTGATTGAGCCTCTTCTACAGTGACAGTAAAAGGCTTATCGACAACGACATGCTTGCCTGCCGCTAACGCTTGGCTTGCCAGTGGATAATGAGTGTCATTGGGGGTCGGGATAATGACTAATTCAATTTCAGGATTTGCAAACAGTTGCTCAGGTGAAGAGACGACTTCAACATCAGGCCAATCAGCGGTTACCTTATCTGAATTGCTACTGGAGATAGCTGTCAATTCATACCCTGGCAATGTAGCGATAAAAGGGGCATGAAATGTTTTACTTGCATAACCATAACCTACAATACCGACTTTTATTGGTGCGGACATAATGACCTCATTTTATTAATTTTCACTGAATCCATAAAAAGTATCACCATAACGAATTAATTAGCAAATAAAACTATGGTAGGATAGCCTCGAATTGATGCTACTTAAAAAGTCATTCATGATTCAGCAACGTGATAAAAGAGATGCGTTCACTAGTCGCGAGTGTAAGCAAAGACAGTTCTTGATACTGCTGCTTAGTGTATGATTTAGCTTATAATATGGATTAAATTGATATGACGCCTGTTTATGACCACCATCGTATTACTGGTTGGCTCCTTGCCCCCGCAGCTTTCATCTTATTAACGTGTTTTGCTGTATGCTCTATGGTGGTCATGTATTTTATTACGTTATATCGAATTATCACTACAATTGATGATTGGACTCACTATATCCCATTCGACTGGTATTTATCTTTTCTGATCACTATCGTTATGATGGTATTCACTATTCATATCTTAAAACTTATGTTTATGCGTTCTCGGCATTTTCCTCGCCGTTTTATTATTTGGATGTTAGTCCTGTTATTGCTTGGACTAAAAACCTTTTATTTTGCAAATATTGATTCCCTAACGGCGCTAAAAACACTCGCCTGGCCACTTATCGGTGCTGCTATTTTTGTTCCTTACATCAAAAATTCTGCTCGTGTGAAGATGACTTTCACACAAGATCGATAAGCATCACAAAAATAGCTTGTTATCATACAGCCTGTTTAACTGACGCTCGTCAGTTTTTGTTCTTTTAATTTTGTTTTCAGGCAATAAAATGACTGATTATCTTTTGCTATTCATTGGAACCGTACTGGTTAATAACTTTGTACTGGTAAAATTCCTTGGTCTGTGCCCTTTTATGGGTGTATCAAAAAAACTCGAAACAGCCATCGGAATGGGTTTTGCTACCACTTTTGTTATGACACTCGCCGCAATCAGCTCTTGGTTGATGGATACGTTAATTTTAGTGCCCCTCGACCTGCTCTATCTGCGCACCCTAAGTTTTATCTTAGTGATTGCCGTGGTTGTGCAATTCACTGAAATGGTTGTTAGAAAAACCAGTCCAACGCTCTATCGCCTGTTAGGGATCTTTCTCCCACTTATTACGACTAACTGTGCAGTTTTAGGGGTTGCTTTATTAAATATCAATCAATCGCATGGTTTCTTACAGTCTGCTGTTTATGGTTTTGCAGCCGCCGTTGGTTTCTCATTGGTAATGGTGCTGTTTGCCGCTATTCGCGAACGGTTGGCGGTCGCTGATGTTCCTGCACCTTTTCGTGGCTCATCTATCGGCCTTATCACTGCTGGACTAATGTCTTTAGCATTTATGGGTTTTAGTGGTTTGGTGAAGTTCTAATGATATCGTTATGGATTGCTATTGGCATTTTAGCCGTTTTTGGGCTGATCTTTGGTTTGATCCTTGGCTATGCCTCATTACGCTTTAAAGTTGAAGAAGACCCCATTGTTGAAAAAATTGATGCTATTTTGCCCCAAAGTCAATGTGGTCAATGCAGCTATCCGGGGTGTCGCCCCTACGCAGAAGCTGTAGCCAATAACGGAGAGATGATCAACAAGTGCGCGCCGGGTGGCGAGCAAGTCATGTTGAAAATGGCTGAACTTCTTAACGTAGACCCTCAGCCAATTGATGGTGATGAAAGCGCACAGAATCCTGTTCGAAAAGTCGCTATTATTGATGAAGAAAACTGTATCGGCTGCACCAAATGTATTCAAGCATGTCCTGTTGATGCCATTGTTGGCGCAACGCGCGCTATGCATACCGTAATTGAAGATCTCTGCACAGGTTGTGATCTGTGCGTAGCCCCTTGCCCAACTGATTGTATCGAACTTGTTCCTGTGAAAACGACCACTGCAAACTGGAAATGGGATTTAAACAGTATTCCTGTCAAAAATATTCCTGTATCACCTGATGAACAACAACCGAAATCTCCTTTCGCCACGGTAAAAGGAGATGCGCATGTTTAAGTTGTTTAATTGGTCAAAAAAAGACAATATCTGGGATTTCTCTGGTGGGATACACCCGCCAGAAATGAAATTACAGTCAAGCCAAACGCCAATGCGTGTGGCATCAATTCCCGATGAACTGATTATCCCGTTACAGCAGCATTTAGGCCCTGAAGGGGAATTGATCGTCAAAGTGGGTGAACATGTGCTCAAGGGGCAACCCTTAACCCGTGGTGTCGGTCGTACAGTGCCTGTTCATGCCTCAACTTCAGGCACTATCACCGCAATAAAACCGATGGTCACGGCACACCCTTCTGGCTTAAAAGAGCTATCAGTTTGCCTCAAATCCGATGGGTTAGATTCTTGGTGTGAGTTATTCCCTGAGCCTGACTATTTACAGCTCACTCCTCAACAATTATTACAAAAAATTGAGCAAGCAGGCATCGCTGGGCTTGGTGGTGCAGGTTTTCCTACCGCGTCTAAATTAGCGGGAGGGAAAGATGCTATCAAGACATTGATCGTTAATGCAGCCGAATGTGAACCTTATATCACAGCAGATGATCGCTTAATGCAAGAGCATGCCGATGAGGTTATCGAGGGTTGTCGTGTCTTGCAACATTTACTCAACCCTGATCAAATACTTATTGGCATTGAAGATAATAAACCTGAAGCCATTGCTGCACTGAAGAAAGCCATTACTGCCCATGATAAGCAGATTTTTGTGCGGGTGATCCCCACCAAATATCCTTCAGGTGGTGCTAAGCAGCTTACTAAGATCCTGACGGGTAAAGAGGTTCCTTCTGGTGCCCGCTCCTCACAGATTGGCGTATTGATGCAAAACGTCGGTACGGTTGTTGCCATAAAACGTGCCGTCATTGATGGGCAACCTTTGATTGAACGTGTTGTCACCGTTACAGGTGAATCTATTACCTCCCCAGGAAACTTTTGGACTCGCTTAGGTACTCCTGTTCATCATCTATTACAACAAACGGGTTTTACCCCTGCATCTGAGCAAATGGTGATTATGGGGGGGCCATTAATGGGCTTTACTTTGCCAGATCTCAAGGTACCTGTAGTTAAAATATGCAACTGCTTATTAGTTCCTAGTGTTGAAGAAGTTGGGCAAAAACCGATTGAAGAAGCTTGTATCCGCTGTGGTTTATGCGTTGAAGCATGCCCTGCGGCCCTACTGCCTCAACAATTATATTGGTTCAGTAAAGGCAAAGAGCACGAAAAAGCGCAAAAACATAACCTATTTGATTGTATCGAGTGCGGTGCTTGTGCCTATGTTTGTCCAAGTAATATTCCGTTAGTGCAATATTATCGACAAGAAAAAGCAGAAATTCGCGAAATCAAACAAGAAGAGCGCCGTGCTGCAGAAGCAAAACTACGATTTGAAGCGAAGCAGCAGCGTATGGAACGCGAAAAATTAGCCCGTGAAGAGCGTCATAAAAAAGCCGCTGTACAAGTGGAATCATCAGACAAAGATGCTGTTGCTGCTGCGCTCGCTCGTGTAAAAGCTAAACAAGCAACAGCAACTTCAGATATTCATGTGATAGCGGGTGCGGCGCCGGATAACAGTGCTGTTATTGCCGCAAGAGCCGCACGTAAAGAACAAGCGAGAGCCAAACAAGCAGAAAAACAAGCTGCAGCCTCGGCTGTTGATGAAACTTCTAGTGATCCTCGTAAAGCTGCTGTGGCTGCTGCACTTGCAAGAGCTAAAGCAAGAAAAGCATCTCAAGAAAATAACGGTGACAGCGTCACGCCAACCGAGGCCCCTGCTGTTTCGGCTAATGGAGATGACCCACGTAAAGCTGCTGTCGCTGCCGCTATTGCCCGTGCTAAAGCGAAAAAGGCAGCGCAACAAGCAGAAGCTGAATCTA